>JBCCYF010000173.1:0-7405 GCA_039190275.1 Pseudomonadota bacterium
CACCGGTCTGGCTGCCGCGGCGTACCCCCTCGGGGTGGAGCGCGTAGCCCACGTTCCCGGCGACGGTCGATTTCGAGGGGTCTTCGAAGCCCGCAGCAAATGCAATCGAGTCCATGAACATCGCCGCCTGACCCTGACTGAAGGCCGCTGCAGCTTCGGCCGGACCGAAGGTCGTGCCACCCTCGGGACCGCAGTCCACTATCGTTTTCAACGCATTGGCGGCTGCGACGCCCGCCTCATTGTTGATGATCGGCTCCCAGGTGTCGTCAAAGACGCGCCCGCCCAGCGGGGCGAGGTGCAGCAGAAACGCATGGCTCGCCTGATGCCCCGAGGCTGCGCGCGATGCCATGCCGCCCATGCCATCCTCAAGTTCGGGTATCTGACAGGTGATCTCAAGCAGCTGGTCATAGGTCTGTGGCACCTCGATGCCGTGCTTCTCGAAGATGTCCTTGCGATAGGCCAGAACACTGGTCTCGGAGCCAAAGGGGATGCCGAACAGCGACCCTGTCGGACCGGGCAGATAGCCCTTCTTGCCGCCAGCAACACCAATGTTCTGCACATAACCATCAATCAGATCGCCCGCGTCATAGGCCGGATCGGCAAGCTTGGGGTCCATGAAGAACCGGGCCAGGTTTTCCAGTTGGTCGGCAAATACATAATCCGCCTTCGAGAACACAACATAGGAGATCAGGTCGTAATCGCCCTCGTCCTTGGTCAGTTCAAGCGTCTGGCGCTCGCGCATTTTGAGGTACTGGAGCTGATCAACCTCCACCCGGATGCCGGTTTCCTTGGTGAACTCCGGCAGCACTTTCATCACCGCGTTATAGTGCGGGTGTGCCGGGAAGTTCACCACCAGCGTGGTATCGGCAAAGGGCGCATAGGGCCCCCCGTGACCATCGGCCAGGGCCGGGCCCGCCATCACCGCCGCAATGGCGGTCCCGGCAAGTATTTTCTTGAGTGCCAGCATTGTTTTCTCCCTTTTGTCAGTATTGCTGGTGAAGCGTCACAAGCGCAGGCCGGACGCCTTGTCGAATAGCATCATCTCGTCGGTGACGACGCCAAAGGTCTTGGTGGTATGGGCTTTGATCGGTCCTGCGCTGGGCGTTTCGACCAGCACCTCAGCGGCGCCGCAATGGGTGACCAGTACCGACTGCGCGCCCAGGTATTCCGATACGATCACCTTCAGCTCGATAGGTGCGCCGATGTTTTCGTCGAACATAAAGGACGACGGCCGCAGCCCAAGGGTCACGTCGCGCGACGGGGCCTCACCCAACCGCCCGGCAAGCGCATCGGGAACCGGCAGACGATATCCGTCGCCCTCGACCCAGACTTTTCCGCTGTCCTCACGCAATCCGCCGTCAATGAAGTTCATCGTGGGGCTGCCGATGAAACCGGCAACAAATTTGTTCACCGGGGTCTTGAACAGCTCCTCGGGCGAACCCTGCTGCTGAACAATACCTTCCGACATGACGACGATCCGGTCGCCCAATGTCATGGCCTCGACCTGATCATGTGTCACATAGACCATGTTCTTGTCGATCGTGTCACGCATCTCGGCCAGTTCGGTGCGCATCTTGGCGCGCAACTTGGCATCCAGATTCGACAGCGGTTCATCGAATAGGAAGGTTCCCGCATCCCGCACCAGGGCCCGTCCCATCGCGACCCGCTGCCGTTGGCCGCCCGACAGTTCGGCCGGTTTGCGGTCGAGCAAATGGCCAATATTCAACATGTCTGCGACACGCTTGACCTTTTCGGTGATCTCGGATTTCGGGCGCTTTGACAGGCGCAACGCGAAGGACATATTCCGCGCAATGTCCATATGCGGATAGAGGGCATAGTCCTGGAACACCATCGCGATATCGCGTTCCTTGGGTTCCAGCTTGCTGATCGGCTTACCGTCGAAATAAATCTCGCCCGCCGACAGTGTTTCGAGCCCGGCAAGGATCCTGAGTGTGGTGGACTTTCCGCATCCCGACGGCCCGACCAGAACAGTAAACTCGCTGTCTTCAAAAGTCAGATCGACGGGCGGCAAGACCCGAACGGAACCAAAGCTTTTCTCCACGCCTTCGAAGACGATTTTCGGCATTTTCCCTCCACTCGGCGGGTCCTTTTTCCAGGAGCCTCACCGTACCGTGAGAATTACAGTGCACGCGGAAGTCTCTTTTAAGAAGCCTTTCCGCGTGCTAACAACGTTAGCGTTAACGTAACACCCTGCCTAAAATTCTGAAAAATGGACATAAAATAGATGCGGCGGCGCACCACAGGAATTCGTGAAATCGCCGAAGCAGCGTCGGTCAGCATGATGACGGTTTCCCGGGCCCTGCGCGGGGTGGAGGGTGTGTCCGAGACCAAGCGGTCCGAGATTCTTCGGATCGCGCAGCGCCTCAACTATGTGGCCAACAACAACGCCCGTTCACTGGCGATGGAAAACTCGCGCATTGTCGGGATATCCCTGCCGACCTTCGCCAATGATGTCTTTGCCGATGTGTTGTCGGGCATGCGCGGCACATTCGAAGGGGCCGGGTATTCAAGCGTGATCGACACCACCGAGTATAACCCCGAGGCTGAGCACAGATGGGTTGATCAAATGCTGACCTGGCGCCCGGCCGCCGTCATTCTGACCGGCAAGGATCACAGCCGCGAGGTACGCCGCAAATTGCGCGCGAGCAAGGTCCCCACCCTTGAAATTTGGGATGTCTCCGAAGACCCCATCGATATATGCGTCGGCATCGACCATTATAACGCGGGTCAGATCATCGGCCGCTATGCGGTGGATCTGGGCTATCACGCACCCGGCTACGTCGGAGCACCGCTGGGCCGGGACACACGGGCCGACGCCCGGTTGCGGGGTATCCGCGAGGCGTTCGCGGCGGTGCCCGGTTCGCGGCCAGTCCGTATTGCTGGACGGTCCGAACCGCATGCCTTCGGTGCTGGCGCGGCGGGTATGGAGGAGCTTCTGCGCAGGGAACGAACGGATGTGGTGTTTTTCTTGAATGACCATATGGCCTTTGGCGGCATGATGGCATGCCAGAAGCACGGCCTGCGGATCCCCGAGGATATCGGGATCGTCGGGTTCAACGCATTGGATCTGACGGCCGTCCTGCCCCTTCAGATGACCACCGCCATGACCCCCCGCAAACGCATCGGGGTTGTCGGGGCGCGTAACCTGTTGGCGCGGATACACGGCGTAGAGTCACAGCGCGCCATTGTGCTGCCGGTGCACTTGATCGAGGGGCAGACCACGCGGCCGCAATAGCCCGGACATTGCGGGTAGGTAAAAACACGCAGCCGGATCCTGTGGATATCGGTTCGAGCAAACCAATGGCTTGAGGCGATGGCCTGACCAGCCGGTCACTACACGCCCTACTCCATAAGGGTGGCCGCCAGTTCCCGCCCGGCGTTCCGCAGCTTTGGCAAATGCTGGATCAGATCGGAAACCGTGTTTCTCTGGATCGGCCCATGAACCGACAGGGTCGAAACCAACCGTCCCATGTCATCCAGTATGGGGACCGCAATGGCTGTCATACCCTCCATGAATTCCTCATCATCGGTCGAGTAGCCCCGTGTACGGATCGCCTCCACCTCGCGTCGCAAGGCATCCGCGTCCGTAAGGGTCCGGTCGGTATTGGGCGGCAGCGCGATTGAGGTCAGGATGCGTTCAAGCGCGCGCTCCTTGAGAGAAGACAGGTACATCTTGCCGCTGGCGGTGGCGTGAAACGGCACCGTCGAGCCGATCGGCAACTGAATGCGCAGGGGCCATTTGGTCTCGACCCGGTCCAGATACACCATCCGCTCGCGGTCCGGGATAGCGATGTTACACGTCTCGCCAATGTCGTCCGCCAGCGCGCGCAGTATGACCAGCCGCGCGGCCCGCACCCGCTGCGCGGACAGGGTATGGACCGAAAGGCGCCGCAGCCGAGGCCCCGGTCCGTAGGAGCGGCCGTCGATGTCACGTTGCAAGAAGCCCTCGGCCTCAAGCGTGTGAAACAACCTGTGCAACGTCGGCTTGGGCAAGCCAAGGCCGGCGTTCGCCTTTGTGGGTGTTACCGGTCCACCTGCGGCGACAACCTCCTCAAGCAGCATGAGAAGGCGCAGGTTGGTCGGGACCTGCTCCTTCTCGTCTGCATATCGGGGATCGTCCGGCATTTCGGGTACGCATCCTACCTGTTCGGCAACAAGACCAGCGCGAGATCAGGTATCAGGGCCACCGTAATCCAAACAGTCAGGAGTGAGACCAGATATGGCACCGTGTACCGCAACAGCCGGAAGTACGGAACCCCCGTCACCCCGCTTGCGACATAGAGGTTCAATCCATAGGGCGGGGTAATAAACCCTATCGATGCACCAACCAGGAAAATCACTGAGAAGTGTATCGGGTCAATTCCCACCGAGGCGGCAATGGGCGCAAGGATTGGCGCAAGAATGATGGTCACTGGCAGACTCTCCAGAACCATGCCAGAGAAGAAGACGATGACCATGGATGTGAACAGCACGGCATAGTATCCGCCCATCGATGTCACGAAGTTTCCGATCACCTCCTGTGCCCCGAGGAGCGACAGGATCTGCTGCATCACCACCGAAATTGCAATCAGTGGCGCCAGGATACCGGTGATCTGCGCGGAACGAATGACGATGCTGGGGATCTCGGGGATCGAAAAACCTTCAACCACGAACATCTCGCCATAGGTCTTATCGGCGACAGGCTTGTCGGGGCTTGAACCCATCACCCGGTTGAGCGGGCGCGACACCAGACCGGCAATGATGCAAAAACCAACCGTGACGCCTGCTGCTTCGGTAGGCGAGAACTTCCCCGTATAAATCCCCCAGAGGACCAGTCCGATGGCAAAGAACCCAAGCCAGGCCCCGAACGCGGTCTTTAGGACGCGGTTCAGCTCCAGTGGGATCAGGTAGCCCCAGCCATTCAGCCTGCAGATAACCCAACAGGCGAATTGCATGCCCACAACCATCAGTGTTCCCGGCAATATACCCGCGACAAACAGATCGCTGATCGGCAGGTTCATCAGAAAGCCGTAGACGATAAAGATGATCGACGGCGGGATGATGATCCCGACTGTTCCACCTGCCGCCGCCGTAGCGGCCGAGAAACGCTCATCATACCCGCCCTTGACCATCTCGGGATGCAGCATCGAGCCGATCGTTGCGGTGGTGGCAGAATTCGAGCCCGAGATTGCCGCGAAAAGCCCGCAGGCGCCTAGGGCGGCCATCGCAAGCCCACCGCGTAACCATCCTAAACAGGCATAGGCAAAGTCGCTCAGCCTTCGGGCGATCCCGGACTTGTTGATCAGGTCACCTGTCAGGATGAACAGCGGCATCGCCAGCAGCGCGAACCCTTTGTTGAACACATTCAGAAGCTCCGCGCCCATGTTGTCCAGGGTCAGGCCCAGCACAAAGCTGCAGCCGATCACCCAGTAGGCGATGATCAGCAGCACCGGCACGCCAAGCATGAACATGACCGTCACACCGATTGAGATCATCGTAACCCAGGTTCCGTCAGTCATCACACGTCCCCCCCGATCACAGCCTGCTTGATCAATGGCTCGCCACTTCGGAAATTCGCGATATCCTCCAGAAGGTTCTCCAGAACGCGCGCCGCCATAAGCACAAACGCAATAGGCGCGGTGATCAGAAACCACCACAGCAGAATGTCATCCGTGCCCGACAGGATCTGGAAGTTCGAGGCCGAGTTCGCAGTGACACGCGCTGTTGTAGTGAAGACAATGACGCAAAACCCGAACCACAAAATCGCATCAAGCGTCAGGCAGAACATCTGCCCGACCCGTGGCATGGAGGTGCGAAACTCGCTGAAGCTTAGATGTGTCCGCAGGCGGACGTTGTACGAACACCCGAACCAGGCCATGATCATGAAAAGCAGCGGTGGGACTGTTGTCGACCAGGGCACCTGCTGATTGAGGGCAAACCGGCGAAACACCTCGACAAATATAATCCCGGCGATCAACAGATAACTGTAGACCATCACCGAACGTTCGAGGTGGCGGTCGAGCCAGGGGATAAGGCGATATATAACCACCACCAAAACCGACCCGACTATGATCGTCAATATGCCAAGCAGCCAAGCCCCGCTTGCGCGCATCGCCTGACTGATCATCCAGGCGTCATTCGAACCGAGCGCCGTGATAATCTCGACGGCTTCGCTCCAGATAGACATAATATGTTGCCCCCCATTCAGGAATGCCGGCTGTGACCGGTCTATAGATTGGTGCCCGGGGGAGTGTCGCCCCAAGACATAACGGTCGGCCCCAATTCTGAGGCCGACCTTATGCTTAAACCGGGGTGATCAGCCTTTCCACCACCTGCGCGGCTCAACATTTTCAGCCAACATGTCCGCGGGGACTTCGCGGGCGATGTCATAGATTTCCTGATAAGTATCGATACCGCCGGCCCAGCCGTTGAGGCGCTCGCGCCACTGTTCCCACAGCTGCGGTTGGAATTCGGGCGACGACATTTCCTCGGCCATCTTGATCTCGGAGTCCGGCAGGAACACCGGCTTCACATCGTTCTCGACAAAAATGGTGCCGGGCAACTGCGGGTCGCTGTAGCCGACCGTGTTGACAAGTGCCGCTTCATTTGCCGCCTGCACATGGGCTTGCGTCCAGTACGCGCTTTCCAGTACGGCGTCCTGCAAGGCACCGTCCAGGCTGTCGAACACGGATGCGGACATGGCAGTATGCTCGGTCCCGCAGAAGAACCGCAGATCGACCGACTGGCTGACCACTGGCGACATGTTCGCATAGGCAACGGCCGACGCCCAGGTCTCTGCGCCGTCGATAAGGCCCTGCTTGAGGCCATCGAGGGTCTCTTCCCAGGCAACCGGAACCGGATTGAGGTTGAGCGCCTGCATGGCGATCCGTCCCAACTGCGTACCCGTCACACGGTTCTTGCTCCCGAAAAGGTCTTCAAGCTTGGTGACCGGCTTGTCCTGCCAGCCAAGACCCATCTGAATTCCGCGCAGTTCGCAATGGGTGAACAGGAACTTCAGCCCGTGCCGCTTCTCGAACGGATCACGCAGGATCTCAACACTCTTGGGATGGTACATGAAGTGGTATTGCGAGGCACGCCCGGGGAACATGAACGCATAGTCCAGGACGTTCAGATAGGGTGCGCCACCGGCGGAGTTCTGGGTCGACGCGGCATAGATGTCGACAATACCCTGCTGCGCTTTTTCAACACAGGAAAGCTGACCACAGATCTGGTTGTCGCCGATAAACTCGATTCGAATTTCGCCATCGGTGCGCGCCTCAAGGTCCCGCGCGAATTCCAATGTTCCGGCACGCTCGATCAACAGGTTGCGGGCGTTGAAGCCGGCAGCGCCGAACTTGAACGTGTGTTTTGCCTCTTTGGAGAAGCGCCGTTCGTAAGTCGATTC
>JBCCYF010000174.1:0-7378 GCA_039190275.1 Pseudomonadota bacterium
GATGTGGTGCGTGACATCTATGGCCTCGAAGGCCTGAGAGAATTCAACGAGGCAGTGACGTCGACCCAATCGGTCGCCCTGCCCGCCTGACACCTTATCCAATCGCCAAACCAACCCAGGGGGACCTGACCATGAAATACCTTATCACAACAGCAATCGCTGCGTGCTTGGCCACATCGGCTGCCGCGCAAGACTGGAAAGAAGACTACCAGATTATCAAATTCGGCATCCTGTCGGGTGAGAACGAAAAAGACCGGATCGCGCGCTACACGCCGTTCGAGGAATACTTGGAGCGGGAACTGGGCGTTGAAGTCGAGACTTTCACCGCCGGTGCTTACGACGGTGTGATCCAGGCGTTGGCCGCCGATCAGATCGAATTTGCCTTCCTCGGCTCGTCCTCCTACGCCGCTGCCTACACCGCGATGGACGGCGAAGTGGTGCCACTGGTCAGCCGCCTGCAAAATGATGGCTCGACGGGCTATTACTCGATCATCGTCACACGGTGCGACAGCGGACTGAACGATCTAGCCTCGCTCGAAGGCAAGGTTCTGGCCTTTGCCGACCCAGACTCGACCTCTGGGTACGCGGTGCCCTACTTCAACCTTGCGAAAGAAGTAGACCCAAAGACCTATTTCTCGGCGATCCCCTTCTCTGGCTCGCATGAAGCTGGCGTCGCCGGTGTTGTTCAAGGCACGTTCGACGCGGCAGCCACCTACATGACAAACGAGACCTCGGGAATCATCCCGCGTATGGTCGAGAAAGGCATGATCGCCGAAGGTGAAGCCTGCCCGATCTGGACATCGCCGGAAATCACCTCGGGCCCGCTGACCGCACGCGCCAACCTGCCCGAAGGGCTGATCGATGCAATGCGCACAGCCGTAATGGAAGTTCCTGAAAAGGACCCGGCAGCTTTCAAAGAAATGTCCGGCGGTGAGACCTCCACCCAGAAAGGTTGGATCGAGGTCGATCAAGAGCGCTACCAGTGGATCGTGGACATGCGCGATTGGCTGAAGAAGCAGCGCCGCTCATAATCAAGTCAAAGACTGAGACCCCCGCCAAGCAGACGGGGGTCCACTCTTATTGGGACATAAATAATGACCGCTGCTGCTGATGTGACGCCTTTGCGCCCCATGGACCAATTCGAATTGGACTACGCGGCCCAAAGGCGGCGCGCAAAACGCGGCTGGCTGATCGCAAGTGTCCTGTTTTTTGCTCTCTTCGCATTCTCGGCATGGCTTGGGGATTTCTTTAAGGTCACGCAGGTCACGCTGCCTGACGGCTCGCGGGAATGGCGCTGGATCATTCCTGCAGGCCTACCGCGGTTGGGCGAGTTCATCGAAAAAACGCTGCCCGTTTTGCGGTGGGACAGCCTGGCCGCGGATTTCGCCGAATGGTTCTGGCGCTGGAAGGTCTGGCTGAACCTTCTGATCGAGACCGTGCTGATCGCTTTCATGGCAACGGCACTAGGCGTCTTTGGCGGGTTCGTGATGTCCTTCCCCGCCTCGCGCAACCTTGCCCCAAACAAATGGGTGCTTTGGACCTGTCGGCGCTATCTTGAGATCGCGCGCACGGTCCCGGAACTGGTCTGGGCGCTGATCTTTGTATTTTGCTTCTCGGTCGGGCCTATGGCGGGTGTTCTGGCCATTGGTCTGCATACGGCGGGGGCCTTGGGCAAGCTTTATTCGGAAGTGAACGAAAACATCGACATGCGCCCGCTCGAAGGTGTGAAGGCGGCAGGCGGCACATGGTTTGACCAAATCCGCTATGGGGCTGTGCCGCAGGTCATGCCAAATATCATCAGCTATACGCTGCTGCGCTTCGAGATCAACGTGCGCGCCTCTTCCATTATCGGCTATGTCGGCGCTGGCGGGCTTGGCCAAGAATTCCGCGAGGCCTTGTCCTTGCAAGAGTATACAGACCTGTCGGCCCTGTTTTTGATCATCTTTGTGACTGTCATGGTCATTGACTATGGATCGGAAAAATTGCGCCACCGGGTCATCGGACTTGAGAAAGGGCCTGCGACATGACCCCAACGGACGGCCAGATCAAAGGCTGGATGGACAAGCAGCCGCAAGCTTTTCGCGACACACCAGCCGTGCGCCTGCGCAAGATCTGCCTTTGGGCGCTTTTCATTGGGCTCTTTGCCTGGTGCCTCTATGATTTCAACTTTTCACCTGAACGGATCTGGGTCGGTCTCCAGCGGCTCGGAACTGTGATCTCGTTCATGTTCCCGCCGCATCTGTGGGAAACCTGGCCTGAATGGGTCGAGGTGTTTACAGCCCTCGGCGAAACGGTTGCCATGGCGTTTCTCGGAACGGTGCTGGGTCTGATCATCGCATTCCCCGTGTCCTTCCTCGGAGCCAAGAACATCACCCGCATCTTCTGGCTGCGCCATTCCGCGCGGCGCGGTTATGACATTATCCGGGCGTTCGAAACCTTGATCCTGGCGCTGATTTTTATCCGGGCGTTCGGGCTTGGTCCTCTCGCGGGCATTCTGGCCATCGCGGTCTCGGAAATCGGGACGTTCGGTAAACTCTTCTCTGAAGCGTTGGAGAACACGTCCAAACGCCCCGTCGAGGGCGTGGTCGCTTCGGGCGGATCGCGGTTCCAAGCGATCCTTTACGGGGTCATGCCGCAGGTCTTGCCTGTCCACCTTTCGATTATCCTCTACAACTTTGAATCCAATGTCCGCTCATCGACCATCCTTGGCATCGTTGGCGCTGGCGGGATCGGCTTCATGTTGTCGGACCGGATCGCTGGGCTGTTTTGGGACCAGGTCTGGACGATTATCTTCCTGATCATCGCTATGGTCTACATCGTCGATTACCTGTCCGGCCTGATCCGCACCCGTGTGATCGGCAAATGGGAAGGCGCGCACTGATGGCCGGAGCCGGTTCCAAGAACGCTTTGTCCAAAGTGCCCACCATCCACGAAGGTGCCATGGTTGACGATTTCGAGCTTGGCATGTGGACCGAGGTAGGCAAGGGCACGATCCTCAAACACGGGTCCATGGGCGATTGGTCGTATATCACCAAGGATTGCCATGTGGTTTGGACAACAATTGGCAAGATGTGCTCGATCGCCAATTCGACCCGTATCAATCCCGGAAACCACCCCACATGGCGCGCTGTGCAGCATCATTCTGTTTATCGTGCCGAAGCTTATGGGCTTGGATCCGACGATTATGACTTCTTCGAATGGCGCAAAGCTGATTGGGTGACGATTGGTCATGATGTCTGGATCGGGCATGGGGTGACCGTGACCGCTGGCGTGACCATCGGGACGGGCGCCGTGATCGGCGCGGGCGCGGTCGTCACCAAGGATGTGGAGCCCTACACCGTGGTCGGCGGGGTGCCAGCGCGTGTCCTCAAGCGCCGTTTCAACGAGGCGCAGGCCCACGCCCTGCAAGAGATCGCCGTCTGGGATTGGAGCCATGATGCCTACAAGGCAGCTTTGCCAGACATCCGCGCGCTGGAGATCGACGCCTTCATCGAAAAGTATCGGTAGATGCGGCTCGTCACGCCGTCTTTGGAGCATCTAGATGCTTATTGCGCCGTGCTTGAAACCGGCTGGTCTCCTCGCACCACCCGGCCAGAGGCGGCGACAGAGGAATTGCACGCGATCTCCTTAGATCCCGTGGGCTTCAATGCATCTCTTGATGATCCCGACGCGCGCGTCGGCGATATCCAACTTCAAGACGGCAACTTCGTGAAGCGCCTTCCAAGCTTCCGTCGGTGGATTTGGCACGACCGCTTTTGCGGTAGTATCGAGCTGAGATGGCAGCATGGTACCAATGTCCTGCCACCTACATGTCTTGGACATATCGGCTATGCGGTTGTGCCGTGGCGCAGGCGCGAGAGTCTGGCAACAGCAGCTCTGAGTGCGCTGTTGCCCGATGCGCGGCGCACAGGCTTGACCTTCGTGGACCTTACGTCCGACCCGGGAAACAGAGCCTCAATTCGCGTGATAGAAAAGAACGGAGGGCAGCTCGTTGAGCGCCGCGTCAAAGCGCCAACGCATGGAGGGGGCGAAGAATTGCTGTTTCGGATTCACCTGCCACTTGTTTGACGTCTTCGACCAAGGCCATCACTGGTGATTTTGGCGTAGCGGTCGAACCTTGAAAGCAAAGGTTGCCGCAGTTGTCACAAAACCTTCACGTGGTCAGTCTAAGCGGCTCCGATTGGCGGAATACATCTGGAACATAAGGCATGGTCAAGCTGAAGGCACTTGACGGTAACGACACTTCTCCCTTGTGCTTCGGATGTATGCAGTTCGGTGGGGCTGCAGATTCCGCTGCAAGCCGCGCCATGTTCAACGCTTGCCGAGACGCAGGTATCAACTTTTTCGATACAGCTCACACGTATACAGGCGGTCAGTCAGAAGAATTGCTGGGCGGTTTCATCCAACAGGACCGCGACGCGCTGATAGTAGCGACAAAAACTGGTTATACTGGGGGCAGCGGCCGCCAGAATATTCTGACTCAGTTCGACCAAAGCCAATCTCGTCTTAGGCTGGATGTCGTCGATATCTTGTACCTGCACCGTTGGGATCCCAAGACCCCTTTGCTTGAAACCTTCGAAGCACTGTCCGAGTTGCAGGCCCAAGGAAAAATTCGGCACATTGGGGTGTCCAATTTCGCGGCTTGGCAGGTCATGAAAGCCCAAGCCGTTGCCGAACAACTCGGAACCCGCATCGATATCATCCAGCCCATGTACTCGCTGATCAAGCGACAGGCTGAGGTGGAACTCTTCCCGATGGCGCTTTCGGAAGATATTGCGGTCGCGCCCTATTCACCGTTGGGCAGCGGTCTGCTCACGGGCAAATACCAGAGCGGCGGCGAGGGACGCCTTTCGACGGACAAACGCTATGCGGCCCGTTACGGGCAAGCGTGGATGGCGGAGACGGCGCAGGCCTTGTCAGCTTTGGCACGTGAATGGGGAACAGATCCCGCGACTCTGGCTGTGGCATGGGCCGCCAAACATCCTGCTGTCTCCGCTCCGATAATCAGTGGACGCAACGCCCAACAGCTGGAATCGTCTTTGAGCGCTTTGAGTGTTTGTTTGACTGCGGAACAATACGCGCAGATCGAAGCGCTGTCTCCGCGGCCGGCTCCCGCAACCGACCGTTTGGAAGAAGCAGGGGCCTAGGCTGGCCCAGCCAGACCAGCCTCCCAGTGTTCGCCCATGGCAACGATGCAAGACGTGCCATTCGCGTAATTCTGCACGATCATCCATTCGCCATCCCGTGGACTGACCCACACTTCCAGCATGGTTTCGGGGTCACGCAGTCCCATACCCTGACGTTCGGCCCCCAGAACCTCTGTCAGCATCAAAAGCATACGCGCGCTGTCATCACAGCTGACATCCGACATTCTGGCGCTGGCAAGGGTTGGCGTCGTCAAACAAAGCGTCAGCAAGAGAAACAGTCGATTGATCATGGTTACATGATAGATGGCACGAATGAAGAATGTAACGGTTTTATGACATCTTGTGGATAAAATTTTCTTCCCAGGTTCGGTTGATCACTGTCCCACGCCAGTCAGTCAGAAGGTTTGCTGTCACAAAACCGTTTCGCAAACGCCAAGAACCTGAAACAAAACTGTCACGCAGATGTAGCGTAGCAACCTTATCCGCCTCCCTAAACATGGGGGCGATATGCTGAAAATCGACGCGCTGACCAAGCGGTTCGGAGACAAGACGGCTGTGGATGCAGCCAACATCTCCGTAGACAAACCAACCATGATCGGGATCATCGGTCGTTCCGGGGCGGGTAAGTCCACTCTGCTCCGGATGGTCAACCGCCTCAGCGACGCCACCAGCGGGACAATCATGTTCGAAGGTGAAGAGATCAGTGCCCTGCGCGGTGCTGCCAAACGGGACTGGCAGTCGCGTTGCGCGATGATCTTTCAGCAGTTCAATCTGGTGCCGCGAATGGATGTGGTGTCGAACGTGCTGCACGGCACTTTGAACAAACGCTCCACTATTGCGACGATGTTCAACCTTTATCCGCAATCGGACATTCACAAAGCCATCGAAATTCTCGACCGGCTGGGAATCGCAGAGCAGGCCCCGAAACGCGCGGAGGCCCTTTCGGGCGGCCAGCAACAGCGCGTCGCCATTGCACGGGCGCTCATGCAGGACCCCAAGATCATTCTCGCCGATGAACCGATTGCTTCGCTCGATCCGATGAACGCCCAGGTGGTGATGCAGGCCTTGCGCCGGATCCACGAAGAGGACGGGCGCATGGTCATTGCCAACCTGCACACGCTGGACACAGCGCGGCGTTATTGCGACCGGGTGATCGGGATGCGGGACGGTCGGATCGTGTTTGATGGCACGCCAGAGCAGCTCACCACTGGCGTTGCGCGTGACATCTATGGTGCCGGGGCCGACTTCTCAGAAGCGGCCACTTCCACAGAAATCGAAACACTGGACAGAGCAGAGGTCCGCGCTGCGGAAATCTACGCCTGAGCCAGTTACCTTTCCCGCGCAAAGCGCGGGCCACCTTCATCATATCTAATGGAGAAAAAGATGAAAAAGACCCTCGCACTGGCGCTTGTCGCCACAACCGCCCTGAGCGGCGCAGCCTTCGCAGACGGGATTAAAGAATTCCGCATCGGCATTCTGGGCGGCGAGAACGCGCAGGACCGGATGAATTCCTATCAGTGTCTGGCCGACTACACGACCGAAGCTTTGGGCGTCGAAACCAAGCTTTTCGCCCCTGCTGATTACAACGGTGTGATCCAGGGCCTGCTGGGCGGCACCATCGACATGGCATGGCTGGGCGCATCGTCCTACGCCGCAACCTACCTGCAAGACCCGGAAGCGGTTGAGCCTGTGCTGATCAAGGTCAACGTGGACGGCTCCATCGGCTATCACTCCATCGGTTTTGCCCGCAAGGACAGCGGTATCACTTCGCTGGACGACATGGAAGGCAAGGTATTCGGATTTGGCGATCCGAACTCGACATCTGGCTATCTGATCCCCTCCATTGAGATTCCTCAGTACAAAGACGGCGTTACCATGGAATCCGGCGAGTACTTCGGCGAAGTGAAGTTTACCGGCGGTCACGAGCAGACAATCGTTGCTGTGAACAATGGAGACATCGACGGCGGCGTGACCTGGGCTGATGCTCAGGGCAACTGGGAAGACGGGTACAACTCCGGTGCGCTGCGCAAAGCTGTAGACGCAGGCCTCGTTGATATGAACGAGATGGTCCAGATTTGGAAATCCAACGTGATTCCTGAAGGCCCCGTTGTGCTGCGCAAGGCGCTGCCTGCGGATGTCCGCGAAACGATGACGGCTTTGGTCGACGGCCTGCACGAACGTGACCCTGATTGCGCCTATGGTGTGGCCGCTGGCGAAACGCTGGGTTTCCA
>JBCCYF010000175.1:0-7133 GCA_039190275.1 Pseudomonadota bacterium
AGGTCGACTTTCCGGCACCATTTTCACCGATGATACCGTGGATGGAGCCTGCGGCCACGTCCAGATCCACACCGTCATTTGCAACGACCGAACCGAACCGCTTCGTGATCCCGCTCAAGCGAACGGCGGAGGCCGTCATAAGCCGCTGCCCGCCGGTGCGGGTGGGTGGGTGGCGCCGGACCTACAACCTGCGCGGGCTAAGGTGGGAGCGCCGGCGGGGCGGGCTGGACGACACCCGCTCATGATTGATCAGCCATAGGCTGCGCGGCAACCAACTCCACGGTGTTTCCCTCTGGATCCTGGGTAAAAACCCCGCGCCAACCGATCCAATCGAAATGCTCCACCCGATAGGCTTGTCCCAACCGCTCATACCAAGCCATCGCGGCGTCCTGTTCCTCCCATCCCAGTGACAGTGCCAGATGATGCAAGGATGACCGCGCCCCAGTCTCCGGCAAAGCACCGGTCGGGTGTAGCAAAGGGCGCACCGTTGCATCGTGGGCGAACAAGGCCAATACGGCCGTATGGCCCCGATATCCCTCGGCAATCTTAAAGAACGTGATCCCGCCTTCCCGTTCCGAAAGCTTCTCCAGTCCAATCACGTCGGCGTAGAACCGCTCCATCGCATCCATATCCGCGCACCGGATCGCAATCTCGCCCAGTGCACGGACCTTAAAGCCGCGATCGTTCTTCAGTGCGGGCAGGACTTGTCGTCCTCGTAGTTGTGGACAGTAATCTTGCCCGAGATGATGTCAGCCTTTGCCTGATCGATCGCCGCTTTCACGTCCGCCGAGATCAGATCTTTGTTGTTTTCGTCCAGTGCCCAATCGACCCCGCCTTCCGCAGCGCCAAGGATAAAGACGCCTGGCTCGAAGGCACCGTCATGGGCAGTTTTTAGCGTCTCGTAGGCTGCCACATCAACGCGCTTCAGCATCGAGGTCAGGACCGAGCCAGGCGCAAGCCCATTTTGGTTCGAATCGACCCCAATTGCCAGCTTGCCCGCATCGGCTGCGGCACGAATAACGCCCAGGCCCGTACCGCCTGCAGCGTGGTAGATAACGTCAGCCCCGCGATCCATCTGGCTCTGGGCCAATTCCGTGCCCTTGGTCGGGTCATTCCATGCGGCGGGGGTGGTCCCCGTCATGTTCTCAAACACCTCGGTGCCACCTTTGGCTTCCTTCGCGCCCTGTGCATAACCGCAAGCAAATTTGCGGATCAGCGGAATGTCCATGCCGCCAATGAACCCGACCTTGCCCGTCCCGGACGTCAAAGCCGCCGCAACCCCGACAAGATAGCTGCCTTCGTGTTCCTTGAAGGCATACTGGCGAATGTTGGGTACATCCAACCAAGAGACATCGATGATCGCAAACTGTTTGTCCGGATGGTCAGTGGCAACCGCGGCGATCGCATCCGCTTGCGCAAAGCCCACGCCCAGGACAAGAGTCGCCCCCCGCTGCACCATCCGACGCATCGCCTGTTCGCGCTGTGTTTCGTTGGTGACTTCGAACTCCATGACATCGACGCCGGTTTCGTCCATGAACTTCTTAACGCCGTTCCAAACACCCTCATTGAAGGATTTGTCAAACTTGCCGCCCATGTCGAAGACAACGGCAGGCTTGAAGTCGGCGGCGAAGGTGGAGGTAGCGATCAACGCAGCTGCCGCCCCGACTATCAATTTTTTCAGCATCGGTTCTCTCCCTAAGAAGCATCTAACAGCTACGTTAAGCATAGCCACCGGCCAGGGTTAACCCCTAATGCCGCGTTTAGAGCTGAATATGAATGTGATCGTCGTGGCGCGCCGCACCGCATCCTTGAAAGCGAACCTTTGGACCGGCGACATTCCATGCTTTGACAAGATGCGGCTCTAGAAGGATCTTTCCGACACGCTGATCCTGGATCAAGATCTGCATGATCGAGCGCATCCGCATCCGATCAACCGACCAGTCCGGCCAAAGCGGCTGAAGCCAATGAAAACTCCAACGAAGGCTGCCCCATTCTGCCGAGCAACTCGTGGGTCCATCTTCAAATGCAAAGTATCCGATCGGCGAGCGCGTCCGGCCAGGCAGGACGTCACCGCCCTTCTTATAGTAGAAGGCCAGATCAGCTTTGCGTCCGTCGTCATGGGACAGGTGCGGGAGTAATGGAAATCCGTCCAGGAACGGAAAACCCGCATCCAAGATCAGTGTTTCAGTCCCGGGATGCTGGCGCGCCATCGCAGCGCTGGCATCCGCCAGCACATCCGCCAAATCCGGCACGACGTAGTGACGGTTTAAAACGCAGTAGAACCAAGATTGCATCCGCAGCGTCTGATCGAAACAGCTAAGCGGAACACGTCCGACAAGAGGTGCCGTAAATCCGGCGGCCACCGAAAGCAGTGCATAGATCGCCAAAAAAGCCAGCCACCGCCGACGAAAAAGCACTGCGCCGAGCCAAGCCAACCCACCGACTTGTGTCAAGATTGTCAGAAACGCGATCCAGAGACCATGGCCTCCCAAGCGCAGAGCGGTCACGCTTTCAGCCCAATCTCCTTCAGCCTTTGCTGCAGGAAGTCATCCGCGGTGACCCCGGGCTTCAAAACCACCTCGGGCCGTGGATGAAGAAACATCGGCATGGAGAACCGCGCGCCGGTCGCACCAACCTCCGGGTTCACCACCTGATGGACCGTCGATGGAAAGTATCCACCTGACGCCATCTCCAGCATATCGCCGCAGTTTATCGCGATCATGCCGGGATCACAGGGCACCGCATGCCAGTTTCCATCGGTGTCCTTCGCTTCAAGCCCAGGTGCGCTGCCAGCTAGCAGCACCGTAATCAGATTGATGTCGCCATGTGCCGCCGCCCTGACGGCGCCGGGCTCGGGCGCCTCATCCACAGGGGGGTAGTGAAGAATGCGTAGAAGATTCTGATCCGATCCTTCCAGCATCTCCGGCAGCGGTTCCGACAAGCGCGCCCGCACCTCTTCTGGTGCATTGTCCTGGATCCAACCCAGGAGCGTCGCCCCAATCGCAACCAGATCCGCATAAAGCGCCCGGGTCAGAGGCGCCACAGCGTCCGGAACGCGACCTTTGGGGTAGACGTGATAAAACTCTTTGAGATCTTTCGCTTTGGCGCCCTTTGCGTTTTCAGACCGGAACGGAAAGTAGCCATCCTGAGTCTCAGGATTGACCAGATAGTCGTGCTTGCCCTCCGAATTGAAGAAACCGCCCCATGCGCCATAGGCCGCATCGATCCGATCCGATGTGATTGGATGACCGGTCAGCACAGCAAACCCTGTCTCTCGAAGTGAACGGGTGAAGGCCGCCGGCGCTGCCGGTGACTGGTAGTCTACTGTTTTAATGTCGAACATTGACGAAGCCTCCGCCACCAATCCTAAACCATTGGCAAGACGCAGCAAGAGGTGTGGAGCTACATCTGGGCAAGTAACGTCCGAAGGTCAGCCATTCGCGCAATGACGTGGGACGCGCCTGCCTGGCGTAAGCGCTCGCTTTGGTCTGGGCCGCAATGAGACGCCCCGGTAAAGCCAATCGACGCCATTCCCGCAGCGTGCGCCGCTGTGACCCCGGCGACACTGTCCTCGATCACGACGCAGTGCTCTGTCTCTGCATCCATCTGCCTAGCCGCATAAAGAAATATGTCCGGATGGGGTTTGCCTCGCGCCACCAATGAGGTCGAGAAAATGTGCGGATAGAACATCTCGAAAAGATCGGTTTGGATCAGTCCCAACGCCAGCTTCGCCGGGCTTGAACTGGACGCAACACACCTTGCGTGGGGCAAGGACCGAAGGGTGTCCGCTGCACCTGCGATCGGTTGCAGCTCCGTCCGGTACTTTTCGACCATCCGGGCCTTGAAGCGGTCTTCCAGATCCGCGGGCAGCGCGCGACCAAGCTCAGCCTCAATGGCCGCATAGAGAGCATCTGACGGCACACCGGCAAAGCGCCGGGCCACTTCCTCTGCCGTGATTTTGTAGCCCGCGCCAGTGAGCAACTCCGCGTCCACGGCGCACGCCATCACCTCGCTGTCGATCAGAACGCCGTCGCAGTCAAAGATGATCAGATCGATTCGATCAGGAACGGCGATCGGCGTCATCGCACCGACCGTGCAGCACTCTGCTCATCAGCCTTCTTGACTGTTTCCAGAAAGAGCTGGCGCACGGCATCGGCATCGACGGCGACGCAGACCTCTATAGGACGGCCGGCAGCATCCGGATCCGCCAACGTGCGGCCGATCTTCTCTCCTTCGGTTGTCACATGGACAGGCATCTTCCGCATCGTGAACAGATCCGGTTGCAGCACTGCTGCGATCGCGGATGGGTCATGCATGAAACAGCCCTCAAAAGGCCCAGTGAGATAATGCGGCTTTGACACATGCCACTGAAAGTAGAACTGTACCGCCCGGTTGAGAAAACCGCCGATCATGGGCGCGGCCTCGGCCAGATCGGCGAAGTGGGCAGCATCGCAGCGTACCGTTTCGGTCACGTCCAGCCCAACCAAGATGATTGGCCAATCCGCTGCAAACACCTCGGCTGCTGCGTGCGGGTCGTTCCAGATGTTCGCCTCGGCCCAAGCGGTTACGTTACCGGGGCACGTTACAGCGCCGCCCATGATGGTAACTCCAGCAACCTTTTCTGAGATCGATGGATCCAGGCGCAGTGCTAGAGCAATGTTGGTCAATGGACCCACAGGGCAGAGGTAAATTTCTCCTGGCGACTGATTGATCTGGTCTACGATAAACTGCGCTGCCGGGCGGGGATCTGCTCTGACACTCGGTTCGATCACTCCGGAGTTCCCAAAACCGTCTTCGCCATGGACGAAGTAAGCCGGCGGCTGCAAGGCTTGCACCAGCGGCGCCGCCGCGCCTTCGGCTACCGGGCACTCGGCGTTGGCCATCTCCACCAGTGCCAGGGCGTTCCGGGTCGCCACAGGAACATGCACGTTCCCAAAGACCGTGGTAAGACCAACGACTTCTAGGCTTGGATGCGCGAAAGCGAAGTGGATCGCCATGGCGTCATCAATGCCAGGATCAGTGTCGATCAGAATCTTGCGTGACGAAGGCATAGCGGTCCCAGATTTCGGATCTCGCAGAGAGATTTGATGCTAAGAAGCAAAGAGGCTTCCTCCTTAGTACATTCGGTGAATCTGAGAAACGCCCAGGTCGCTGCCTCTCCTGCATCCAGCGACGCGCTGCGTCACTTAGGCTTTAAATTTGTATCCCGAAGAAGGCAGTTGCACCGATGTATGTGAGCGGAAATGAATGTGTAAGCGCAGCGATGATAGCGCATTGCGAGTTGTTACCACGAACCTCGGAAGGCAACACGACATTCGGTTTTCTTCCGTCACCTGAAGGATTCAGATGATGCCTTGGGTGCTCTCAATGTCGCACACGCTTAGCGTGGCCGCCTCGCCGGCGCGCAACCCAGGGCCAAAGGCCAGTGATAGCATTGTCTGCGTCCGTAAGGCGAAGCCAGAAGGCGATGGATCTCCTCCCGGCTCAGGTCAACAACGATAGGCGCCCGCATCAGCCACTGGATGTAAAGGGATTAGAGTTTTGGGTTGGCTTATCACGAGGGAGTATTACAACCCCCCATCGTGACGCATCGTCGCGAGCCGACAGCCTTGTTCGGCTATGGAGATTGAGAGTGCAATGTATTTACTACAAAAAAAGAGACAACGCCCTCATCGTATCACTGACAGATATCTATAGTCATTGGTTAGGCCCCTTAGCTCAACTGGATAGAGCAGCGGACTTCTAATCCGCAGGTTGTAGGTTCGAGTCCTACAGGGGTCGCCAATGAAATCATATACTTAGCTAGGTCTCTATTTGTTCTGATGCGGTATTCTGCAGCCCATTTTGCAGAGTCTATTACGGTTTTGACCTCGCGCACTGCAATTTTGTCAGGACAACATCCGACATTGATGGGTCCAGAACCGCGTACCTCTCAATCATCTCGGCAGCGGTTCTCGGCTACCACCCATGTGTATCGCGAGTTCAGGGACCGTGACGCCCGACAGTGCTAGTCTTGAAACTGCACTCCCTTGTGGCGTGCCATCGCGGGGAAGACCTGCACTACAATGAAGACCGGAGACGTGACAGACACGTTGGACTTGGCTCTACAAGCTTCTGGCTGCGATCAGGCCACGGTCCTGCACAAACTACGGCTGCTCAATCCCTGTCATCGATATTGCGTATCGACTGTCGGGCAAGGGAAGTCGGTTCCAGCTCTGTCGCCAACGATTCGGCTGGCTGGCTTGACGATCGGCAGATGGATCATGAGCGCGGCGCACCCGACAAAGGGTAGACCTATGCCATGGTTACTGGTGCCTAAATCCGGGCGCACGTTGCATCCAGTTCTGCAGATCACCAAATCTTGGCATCGCCTCGGCTTTTGCCTATAGAGCCGGGACGCCGGGCTTTGCACACCGGTCACAGGGCATGTGAAAGCGGATCGACATGGAAAAGGTCTCGAAAATTTCGGGGGTCGCGGCTCCGATGCCCTTGATCAACATCGACACCGATATGATCCTGCCAAAGCAGTACCTCAAGACGATCCAGCGGAGCGGCCTTGGCGTGCACCTCTTCGAGGAAGTTCGCTATCACCCGGATGGATCTGAGATCGAGGATTTCGTCCTGAACCGCCCGGCCTATCGCAACGCCAAGATCTTGGTGGCGGGTGACAATTTCGGCTGTGGCTCTAGCCGAGAGCACGCGCCATGGGCGATCAAGGATTTCGGTATCCGCTGCATCATCTCGACCAGCTTTGCTGACATTTTCTTCCACAACTGCTTCAAGAATGGGATCCTACCGATCACCCTGCCGAAGGAGCAGGTGGATCTCTTGATGCGGGACGCCGAGCGCGGCGCCAACGCGGTCATCACGATCGATCTGGAGGCGAACCTGATCACCACTTCGGACGGGGTCGAGATCCCCTTCGATGTCGAACCCTTCAAGCGCCGCTGCCTCTTGCAGGGTCTGGACGAGATTGGGATGACCCTGGAAAAGGTCGGCAGGATCGAGGCTTATGAGAAATGCATGCTTGGGCGACGGCCCTGGCTGTGCGGCGACCAACATCCGGCTTCGAAGCCGGGAACCTGACCCAACACTTCTGCGGGCTGAGAGAACCAAAATGACCAGCGAGAAAC
>JBCCYF010000176.1:0-7035 GCA_039190275.1 Pseudomonadota bacterium
GAGACCGGCAGTCAGGACGCGCTCTGCGCCTTTGGTGCTTCGGAACTTGAAAGCGGCGGACCCATCGGCGCTTTTCTGACCGAAGTATGACCGCTTTAAGGGCTGCGGCCCTTGTGCTTCTGTTGGCGCCTGCTGCCCATTCGCAGTCCCCGATCGAGGATCCTGCGTTCGATTTCTGCGTGACCCGGACAGAGGGGACGCCAGAACGTGCGCTCTGTATTGAAGAATGGCGCCGCGCCATGCAGCTGGTTCTTGAGTATGGCCAAGACAAGGGCTTTCTGGACCAGGAAGGTGTGTTGGACAGTGGCGCGATGCTGAAGGCAACGGCGAATTGGCAGACGTTGCTGGGCCTCCCGCCGCCGGATCCGTTTCCGCGCTGTATGGGCCGAACGCCGATGTTCGCCCCTTTGGATTTCAGGGAGATCTGGGCCTGCATAAAGCGCTTTGACCCGGATGCCGCGAAAAGAGATGCCATCTGATGTCCGGCAGTCCATGATGCGGTGCAAGAATCGTGTCAGACCGGGATGACTCATGTACTATAGCACTGTCGGACACGGGATTGTGTTTCGGGACGCCGAACCGCAGTTGACCGCATTGCAGGCACACAATAGGCAAAAGGCGATCGATCCGGTCGCGACACCTGGTCTAGTTGGCCATCCGCTCGCGATGTTGCACACATGGGGTCAAAGGGACGCGCAAAATGGCTGATCTGCGTACGATCATTATCGATGGAGCGGAAGTTGCGGTCGACCCGCGTCTGACCATATTGCAGGCCTGCGAGGAAGCAGGGGTCGAGATCCCGCGGTTTTGCTACCACGAGCGCTTGAGCATTGCGGGCAACTGCCGCATGTGCCTGGTCGAGGTTGTGGGCGGCCCGCCCAAACCGGCCGCGTCCTGTGCCATGCAGGTAAAGGATTTGCGCGGCGGCCGCGACGGCGAACCGCCCGAGATCAAGACCACGAGTCCGATGGTCAAGAAGGCCCGCGAGGGCGTGATGGAGTTTCTGCTGATCAACCATCCGCTCGACTGCCCGATCTGCGATCAGGGTGGCGAGTGTGACCTTCAGGACCAGGCCATGGCATATGGTGTCGATTTCAGCCGCTACCGCGAGCCCAAACGGGCCGCCATCGACCCGGATCTGGGGCCACTGGTCGGTACGCAGATGACGCGCTGCATCAGCTGTACACGCTGCGTACGGTTCATCACCGAGGTCGCCGGCGTCTCGGAAATGGGTCAGACCGGGCGCGGCGAGGACAGCGAGATTACGTCCTATCTGGGGGCGATGTTGACCAGTGAACTGCAGGGTAATGTCGTGGATCTGTGCCCCGTCGGGGCATTGACCAGCAAACCCTATGCGTTCACCGCGCGTCCCTGGGAGCTGACCAAGACCGAGGGTATCGATGTTATGGATGCATTGGGATCCAGCATCCGCGTCGATACCAAGGGGCGCGAGGTCATGCGTATTCTGCCGCGAAACCACGATGGCACGAATGAGGAATGGCTGGCTGATCGGAGCCGCTATGTATGGGACGGTCTGCGGCGGCAACGGCTGGATCGCCCGTTTGTGCGGCGCGATGGAAAGCTGACCGCGGTAAGCTGGGCTGACGCCTTTGCAGCGGTCAGCGCCGCGTTCGACGGCAAAACCGTCGCTGCGATTGCCGGTGATCTGGCACCAGTCGAGGCGATGTATGCCCTCAAAGAGTTGACCGTGGCGGCTGGCGGCCGGTGCGAGGCACGGATCGACGGGGCGAAACTGCCGATCGGCAACCGCGGCGGCTATGCGGGCACAGCACGGGTCGAGGATATCGATACCGCCGAGATGGTGTTGTTGATCGGCGCCAACCCCCGGGACGAGGCACCCGTGCTGAACGCGAGGATCCGCAAGGCCTGGGCACATGGTGCGGAAGTTGGTCTGGTCGGTGCGCCGGTGGACTTGACCTATCCGTATGAGCACATCGGTACCGGGACGGACGCGCTGAAGATGCTTTTGTCCGCCGGACCAAACCCCGACAATCAGGAGAAATCGAAGGTGGTGGTCCTGGGTCAGGCCGCACTAAACCGCGAGGACGGGGCGGATGTCCTGGCGGCGGTTCTGAAGTTGTGTGACACGACCAACGCCAAGCTCCTCATCTTGCACACTGCGGCCTCGCGTGTCGGGGCCATGGACCTCGGTTTTGCGACGGACGGCGGTATGGATGCCGCGATGGACGGGGCGGAAGTGATATTCAGTCTGGGTGCGGATGAGGTCGATATCGCCCCGGGGCCCTTGGTGATCTACCAGGGCAGCCACGGTGATCGCGGCGCACACCGGGCGGATGTCATCCTGCCCGGTGCCGCCTATACCGAGGAAAGCGGGATCTTCGTAAATCTGGAGGGCAGGCCGCAACTGGCCGCGCGTGCCGGGTTCCCGCCGGGACAGGCCAAGGAAAACTGGGCCATCCTGCGCGCACTGAGCGCCGAGTTGGGGGCGACGTTGCCATTCGATACGCTGGATAGCTTGCGCGCACAGATATTCGATGCCTTTCCGCATCTTGGCCGGATTGACGATGTGCCGGAAAACCTGCTGCAAGTGCCCGAAGGCGGCGCGCTGTCCAAGGGTGATTTTGTGGCGGCCATGCGGGATCACTACCAGTGCAATCCGATCATGCGCGCCTCCACCGTCATGGCCGATCTGTCTAAACTGGCGGCGGCGCGCGCGCGGCCCCTGGCGGCAGAGTAGTCGCATGGAAGAGTTCCTTCAGACGCCACTTGGCATTTTTACGATCGTTCTGGCCCAGTGCCTTTTGGTCACGGTCTGCGTGCTGGTTGCGTTGGCGTTCCTGATGTATGCCGACCGAAAGATCTGGGCCGCGGTCCAGATGCGCAAGGGACCCAACATCGTGGGGGCGTTTGGGCTGCTGCAGTCTTTCGCGGATTTCCTCAAGTACATCGTGAAGGAAGTTGTCGTCCCCGCGGGCGCCGACAAGACTGTCTTCTTCCTGGCACCGATGATCACTTTTGTACTGGCGGTGATCGCCTGGGCGGTGATCCCGTTCAACGACGGCTGGGTGGTGGCCAACCTCAACGTGGGGATCTTGTATATATTCGCGATCTCGTCACTTGAGGTTTATGGCGTGATCATGGGTGGCTGGGCATCGAACTCCAAGTACCCGTTTTTGGGATCGTTGCGCTCGGCGGCCCAGATGATTTCCTACGAAGTCTCGATTGGCTTTATCATCGTCGGTGTCCTGATCTCGACCGGGTCGCTGAACCTGACAGCTATTGTCGAGGCACAGGCCGGCAATTTGGGGTTCTTCAGCTGGTACTGGTTACCACATCTGCCGATGGTGGTGCTGTTCTTTGTCAGTGCGCTGGCCGAAACCAATCGTCCGCCATTTGATCTGCCCGAGGCCGAGGCAGAGTTGGTGGCAGGCTATCAGGTTGAATACTCCTCAACGCCGTTTCTGCTGTTCATGATCGGCGAACTCATGGCTGTCGTGCTGATGTGCGCGCTGATCACCATTCTGTTCTTCGGCGGATGGTTGAGCCCCATTCCCGGCGCCGCCGATCTGCCGGTCCTTGGGGACGGGCTGCACTGGATGATCCTCAAGATGGGGATGTTCTTCTTCCTCTTTGCGATGGTTAAGGCGATTGTCCCCCGCTACCGCTATGATCAGTTGATGCGGCTGGGCTGGAAGGTGTTCCTGCCGTTGAGCCTGGCCTGGGTGGTGATCGTCGCGGGTCTTGCCCTGTGGGATGGTGATGCCGGCAACCTGGGTGGCCTGTGGGCCCGCTGGATCGTGGTAGGCTGACGGATGCGCCCTGTCCCTCCACCTGCGGCATTGCCCGTGCCGACAGAAGGCAGGCGCTGATGGCGCTGCGTCTTGCATATGTCGCTGCGGCCTTGATGGCGACACCAGCACCGGCTGCGGATCTGGAGGTTTTCAAAGCCTGTTCCGTTGCCCCGATTGGCAGTGAAACGTGCGACCCAGACGCCTTGGCCGAGGGTCTGGGCCTGCTTTCGGCCGGTGACATGCGGGTTTTTCGCGATGCGGGGATGGAGAGCTTTGCCATGCTGACGGCGCTGCGCTATGCAGCCTCGGCCATCTATTTCGAGGCCGAAGGCGACGGTTGCTACGCCGAAGAGGAACGTACGGCGGCGGTCGAGATCTGGTCGATCTGGGTGCAAGTGCCCGAAGGTGTTCCAGCCGCGATCAAGGAGCGGTATGACGTGTATGCGGGGGTGATGGATGCAGTGGTGAATATGGAGGTGGGATGTTAAACGTGTGGACCGTCAAAGTCTTACGCAACATGCTGTGTGCCGCGGTGGTGTCATGGGGGGCGACAGCACAGGCACAGGTTGAAGCGGAACCACGGGAATACCGCGAGCTTCTGGCGTTGTGCATGGAGACCGAAGATTTCCTGTGCGCCTTTGATGTGTTGATGGAACACGGCGAGTTGGCCGATTTCCCGCCGGTCGCCGTATCGGTCGAGGCGGGCCCGACCTTGTTCGGGTCGTTGATGTTTGCCGTCATTGACCGGTCAAGGGACCGGCTTGATCTGCAAACGCGGCGCGATCTGGCCGAACAGGCCATCGGCTATGTGTTTGATGCCCAGCCTGATCTGCCTTACGCGGCGGGGCCCTTTCTGCTGTTGCTGGCCGAGATGTGCCGTGAACTGGAGGACCGCCCCTGTATTCTCACGGCCGGTCAGTCGGTGCAGATTTTCTGGCAGCAGGAGCTCTGGTATTTCACCGGCCCCGATGAGGCTGAGGGCGAAACGGATGTAGCGGCCAGGGCCGAGGCATTTTTGGACTTCTATGAGGAGTACATCAAATGACTGCTATCGATTGGACCCGGGCCACACGGTACTTTTTGCTGGCGGACTTTCTGGGTGGCTTCAAACTGGGGTTGAAATACTTCTTTGCGCCCAAGGCGACGTTGAACTATCCGCATGAGAAGGGACCGCTGAGCCCACGCTTTCGCGGTGAGCATGCGCTACGGCGCTATCCGAACGGCGAGGAACGTTGCATTGCCTGCAAGCTGTGCGAAGCAATTTGCCCGGCTCAAGCCATCACCATCGATGCCGAACCGCGCGATGACGGCAGCCGTCGGACCACCCGGTATGACATCGACATGACCAAATGTATCTATTGCGGCTTTTGTCAGGAGGCCTGTCCGGTCGATGCTATTGTCGAAGGACCGAATTTTGAGTTCTCCACCGAGACCCGCGAGGAGCTTTATTACAACAAGGAAAAACTGCTCGCCAATGGAGAGCGTTGGGAGGCGGAGATCGCGCGCAACCTGGAAATGGATGCGCCCTATCGATGACCGATCCGGAGCATAGCGCCGCTTACCTGAGGGGCCGCGCGGCCGCGGAGGCCGTGAACCCGGGGATCGAGCAGACCCTTGCGGCGCGCTATGACGCGCTGGTGCCGGGCTTTGCCCATTCGCTGATCGAAGTCGCCTACGGTCACTATTACACCCGCGAGGGGTTGGATGACAAAACCCGCTACCTGACCACGATTGCGGCGCTGACCGCGTTGGGCGGGCAAACCGCCCCGCAACTCAAGGTACATATCGCAAACGCTCGCCGCTCTGGTGCCAGTAGACGCGAGGTGGCCGAGGTCATCAACCAGATGGCGCTTTATGGCGGGTTCCCGGCCATGGTAAACGCACTGAACACTGCCATAGAGGTATTCGAGCAGGAGCCGGAAAACACATGAGCTTCGCGGCCTTTGCCTTTTACCTTTTCGCTTTCACGACGGTTGTATCCGGGGGGTTGGTGGTGTTGTCGCGTAACCCGGTGCACTCGGTGCTCTGGCTGATACTCGCCTTTATCTCTTCGGCTGGGCTCTTCGTCCTCCTGGGCGCTGAGTTCGTCGCGATGCTTCTGGTCATTGTATATGTCGGTGCGGTTGCGGTGCTGTTCCTGTTCGTCGTGATGATGCTGGACGTGGATTTCGCGGAACTCAGGGGGGAGTTGTCGCGCTATACTCCGATCGGTCTTTTGATCGGAGTGGTGATCCTGATGCAGCTGGGCTTTGCCTTCGGCGCGTGGGAAGTGACGGATCTTGCGCAGCAGCAGCGCGATGTAGTGACCCCGGACATGTCCGAAACGCAGAATACGATCGCGCTGGGCCAGTTGATCTATACGAAATATGTGTTCCTGTTCCAGGCGGCGGGGTTGATCCTGTTCGTGGCCATGGTCGGGGCGATTGTGCTGACCTTGCGGCATCGCGAGGATATCAAGCGGCAGGATATTCTGGCGCAAATGTACCGTGACCCCGAAGCCGCGATAGACCTCAAAGACGTCAAACCGGGGCAGGGGATATGATCCAAATCCCGGGGCTCAAACCCGACATAGCTTTGCAAACAGACCGGGCTCATGTCTCGATGCGCGGTCCGCGGTGCAATGCGGCCTTGGCGGTCGTGGTCGCCGCTGTCCCCGATGGAAACGCCGACACCGCTGCTTATCAGGAGGTCCTATGATCGGGCTTGGGCATTACCTGACCGTCGCTGCGATCCTGTTCGTCACCGGGATCTTCGGTATTTTCCTGAACCGCAAGAACGTGATCGTCATCCTGATGTCCATCGAGTTGATGCTGCTCGCGGTGAACATCAACTTTGTGGCCTTTTCGTCCTTTTTGAACGATCTGGCGGGGCAGGTCTTTACGCTGTTTGTCCTGACCGTCGCGGCGGCCGAGGCTGCCATTGGCCTTGCGATCCTGGTCTGTTTCTTCCGCAACCGTGGCACAATCGCGGTGGAAGACGTGAACGTTATGAAGGGCTAGGGATACGGTGTCGACGCTTCCTCATTGCTCTGGCGCACATGCTGATCGGGTCAGCATTACGGGTCACACAACCGCAGCCGCAGTGCTTTCAGGTTTTTGCGCGCCGGGCGTCGCCGAAACGTGCCCTGATCTTTGGACTGTCCCCGCGGTCAAAGGTTTTGTCGGGGAGGTGTCGTTGGATATCCTAGCGCATTGCGAAACCGGCCATCAGATGGCCGCGTGGCCCGGGCGTTCAGCCGGGCATGACGTGGAATTCTGCATGC
>JBCCYF010000177.1:0-6962 GCA_039190275.1 Pseudomonadota bacterium
ACGCCAGCCGGTCCGTTTGACCGAAGCGGGGCTGCAAATGCTTGCGGCTGGCCAGCAGGCCCTGCCGCGTCTTGAAACCGAACGCAGCCAGATCCGCGAGGCGCAGTCGCTGCCCGATAAGTATGTCGTCACCTTCGGTGCCCAGCATTCTATCGGCTGGCGCTTCTATCCGGCCTGGTTGCAGGCCTTTGAAGATGCGTACGGTCCGATCCTCTCCCGGCTTCGCGCGGACGATCTGCCCAGCAGTCTTAAGGACCTCAGGCAAGGGCGCGTCGATTTCGTCATCGCCTACTACAGCGCAAAAGCACAAACCGGCTGTGGACAGTCGCCCGAACAAGTTGCCGCGAACCGGTCCCTGAACTCAGTGGTCATCGGCCACGACAGCATGGTTCCGGTCAGCAAACCGCGCACGAACGGAAAACGTTGTTCTCGTTTGATGACGGCAATGTTGATCTACCCTTCCTGCGGTTCGGGGATCGCGCGGCGATCGGCAGCCACGTTGAGCCTTTGCTGGCCTCCGAGGGTCTCAATGAAAGGCTTCAAACAGTTTATGAAAACTCGATGGCGGGCGCATTGCGAATCCGCGCCCGCGACGGGGCAGGGGTTGCCTGGCTGCCGCGCAGCTTGGTGGCGCCGGATCTTGCCTCGAATGCCGTGGTGCTCACCGGTGATCCGGTGTGGGTTGTGGACCTGGAAATCCGGCTCTATCGGGTGCGCGACCATTCAAACCACCTGACCCGTGCGATCTGGTCCTTTCTTGCAGTTCGTGAGGCGATCTCGCTGATTGAGGGAATGCAGTAAACGCGCAGGGTCCGGATCGGGCCTGTTTACTGGGGTTGCGCGCGCAGCAAGCTATAGTCGATCAAGGCGCTCACGTAGCCGCGCCGCGCGACGTTGGTCGCGATATGAGCAAGTTCGGGTTCCTCATCCCGCGCGCGCGCCGTAAACCCGCCGGGGAATGCCGGGATCAGAACCGTCCGGTCAATCGCGGTATCCCCAATGGCGGAATACACATCCACCCTGAAGGTGTCGCCTTGACCAGAGCGGCCCAAAGGGATGCCACGTTCGACGGCGACGTCGTTGAACACGATATCCCGCAGCTGAGTAATCTCATCCACTACATCGCTCCCAGACCGTTCAGGCAGACCGGCGCGCGTACTGCGCCTTGGCTTGCGCGGTGAACTCCGTGGCCGGAGCGTCAGACGTGATCATCCGTTTCAGCAGGGCCGCCTGGGTTTCGGGTGCAAGACCGCCGACAGGCGGGTCCTGGTCCAGATTTGTCGGAAAGGCATACCCCTCGGCTGTGGAAGCGATCACCGCATTCAGATCCGTTTCCGAGAGGTCACCACCGCGCCACGCGGCGCGCAACGGTTCGTAAAGCGCCTCGCACATCCCAATTCGGTCCACAGTCTCCATCGCACGCCCAAAGGCTGAGGATACCTGCAGAAGGTTCACCATGCGATGCACATCCGTGCTGCTGTTTTCACCGGCTGCATGAAACAATGCGGGGCTGAAGAAAAGCGCGTCACCCTTTTCCAGAGGCACCTGTACATAGTGATCCTCGAAATACGCCCGAAAATCCTCGCGACGCCAGGCCGCATAGCCCGGGCGATAGAGTTGCGAAAAGGGCAGTAGTTTGGTTGGCCCGCTTTCGATGCTCATGTCGCAATGCGCAATACCGCCCTGCAGGGTCATCAGCGGTGATAAATCATGGACGTGGGCCGGATATGTGGCGCTCACCTCCGCCGTTTGAAAACCAAGGTGATAGTCGCGATGGGCCTGCTGCGCTTTGCCCCCAGGGTGGACCACATTTATCTGGGCTGTCATTTGGTAGTTCGGGCCCAGCCATGCCTCGGATGCGGCATCGACGGCGGGGGCTGCAAAGTAGCGAAGGAAAACACCTGGATCGGACAGGCAGAGCTTTTGGAGCGCATTCCAGATCCGATCATTACTGCCGGCCGCGGCAAAGTGGTCCGAACCTTCCCCGCCTGCGGCCCGTTCCTCGGCGATGATGCGCTCGTAGACTGATGTTGCCGCGTCGATGGTGTGGTGATCGGGTTGAGCCTGCTTTTGAATGAAAACACCGGCACCGTCGCGCAGCACCGTCGCCCATTCACTCATCAGCGCGCGCCGTTCATCCGGCTGCGACAGGCAATCGCCCAGCGACGCGATGTCATAGACCGGGATGTTGTGCTCGATCCCCACAGCATTGGGGACTTCGGCCGCCGTGGTTTCGCGGTCGACGGCCGAGGCAAACGCGCCCAGGTCGCATCGGTCGGCCGCATAGTACCCGGCCCGCAAACGTGAATGGATATTCATGGCGTTCCCATTTTTTTGCCGGGTGGCCCCTGCATCCACCCCCTGAACGGGTCTCTCTGGTGAGGTTGAGTGGGGCGGGCAATACACCCGCCCCCCATGCGATCACATCCCAAGGGACGCTTTGTAGAGCGCGATTTGACTGTCGCGACCGATCTGCTCCGTGATCTTCTCCCACTCCGCAGCGATGGCGTCGGCACCTTCCTGCACGCTGCCATACTGACCGGCATAGATCTTTGCCAGCTCGTCCTCGGCAACCGAATAATACTGGAAGATCCCGGGAATGCGCGGCTCGATCGCCGCATTGGGGTGATTGTAGCTGTCGGCCTCGGACCCCAGGTAATCCTCAATAAAGGCGCGGTCATAACCGGCCTCTTCCCACTCCTCGATATTGAAGTGCGACTGACGATAGGGCTGGAAGCCCGACGGATAGGCCGAACACCACAGGCTGAGATCCTTGCCGCCCAAATGAGCCGCGGCGGACCATGCAGCCTTTTTCTTCGTCTCGTCGCCCTCGACCGTTGCCATCACATAGATGCCCCAGCCGATGTACGCCATATTTGGGGCGAAATTCGGGGTGTCGGGCGTCTCCCAGGCGCCGGCGGCGTGGTTGTAGACCCGATCCGAGCCCGGCAGGATGGAAAAGCCCACCACATCGCCCACGACGGAGGTGTCCGACGTCCGCGCCGAGGAGCCGATGTCGCCCCACCAGCTCAGCATTGAGCCGGTTCCGGCCAGAAACTGCTGGAAGCCCGTCGTGCCCGGATCGGCGTTGAGCTGGTCCGGTGGCTGGCTGTCGATCAGGTCGACCACATCCTGGATCGCCTGCACCCAGGCGGGGTTGTTCACCATCGGCTTCATCGTCTCGGGCTCGAAGAGAAAGGCCGGGCTGTCGGGGTGTTTGGCATAGGCCGTCGCCCTGCTGGCCAGGAAGTAGAACCCAAAGCCGCCCCAGCCCTTGAGCGGATCCAGATAGCCATAAGCGTCGAGTCCAAAGGGATCGGTCTTGCCTGCCAGGAAAGCGGTTTGCGCATTCACCTGCTGCCAGGTCGTAGGCACCTCCCACGGGCCTTCGCCGCCCTCGGCCGCCCAGGCCTCGGCCAGTTCGGCGCTGTCATAGTAGTCGGTGCGGTAGTTGAAGTTGTGGCAGTCGCCGTCGATGGACACGCGGTAGGTCTGCCCGTCCCAGGTTCCCACTGGCGCCTGCAGATAGCCGACATAGTCGTCCATATCGATCAGATCACGCACCCAGTCGGGCATGGGCGAGGCCAGGCCCTTGCCCAAAACGTCCCCTTCAAACGGCGCGCCCATTTCAACGATATCAAAATCCACGGTCCCGGTTGCGATCGATTGCTGCAGGCGGGCGTTGTAGTCGGCCTGGGCAAGATCAACCCAGTTGATCGTCGCGCCGGTATAGGCTTCCCAGGGTTTCAGGAACCCGCGGAACAGGAAGTTGTGCAGGTTCTGGTTGTTCAGCCCCATGAATGTCAGCTCAACGCCCGCAAACTCGCCTTCCGCGACTGTTTCACGTGTCCCGCCAAGGCACATTTCACCAACGGTTTGCCAGTCCGCATCAGTCGGCGATCCGGACCCGACGCCCGGGATCTTGAGGATATCTGCCCTGAGTGTGCTGTGCGCGTCGGCCGTTGCCAGTTTGGGCAGTGCCGACGTTGCAGCGACAGCCGCGGTCCCCTGTAGCAACATGCGTCGGCTGACCTGTGCCTGACGAATGTAGTTGTATAGTCCGACCTTCATGGTCATTCCTCCCTGGAATTCTGAACACATGTGGTCCGTGCCGCTGTCATAAGGGCCCGACGGTCGTCCGGGTTTCACTCCCGGTCCACCGGCTTGTCGGACAGTCGCAACCGCTTCGGAACACAAGTCCGAGTATGAAGCAACCCAGAGACCTGTCAACGGTTCACAACGGGTGGGAGGGGTCAGCAGCAGCGGCGGCCGGTGGCCCTTTCGTACTCTTGCGCGGGTTTGCAGGCTGCGCTTTCGGCGGTCAGGTCAAGGACCAGGGCCTCGGCTTCGTCGGTCCGAACCCTGGCCGACGCGCGCCGCGCCGGACCCGTCCCCGGCGCACCGGCGACAATAAGGCGCCCATGTGCGAGCGTGGGGATCAGTCCGAGGCTGCGGCGCAGGATCGCCGCGCATTTGTCAGCCGCCATTGGCGCGCCGTATCCGCCCATGACCTCGATCACGGTTTCATCCCAGGCATCCTGGCGGCCACCGCAGTCGACCGCAGAGATCCGCGCCGACCGCAACTCGGTGATATGAAATCCGCGCTCCAGCTTTCCATCGCCAAAGTCGAACACCAAGGGCAGCGATGGCTTGGCATCAAGCGCGGAAATCAGCTCTTCGATTGTCTCAAGGGGTTCATTCATGGGGCACTCCAAATAATTCTATATTTCTAATAATATTAAAATAAATTGCTGTCAACCATGTCCCGAACCCGTGCCTGTTTTGGATGCGCTGACTGGTGCCCCGTGCAAAATCACGGCGATGGCCGAACCGGACACTGCAGGTGCAGTCAGACGTGCCGGTGGCGATAGACAGGGTGACAAAGCTCGTCTACTCCTGAGAAAAATACCAAAGACCACCGGGAGCAACGCCGTCCATGGCGCAAGTAGTGATTAGGGAACTGCGCAAGTCCTATGGGGCCACGCAGGTCATTCACGGAGTAAACATTGAGATTGCGGACGGCGAGCTTGTCGTACTTGTGGGGCCGTCAGGGTGTGGCAAGTCGACCCTTCTGCGCATGATAGCGGGTCTTGAGGGTGTCAGCGGCGGGCAGATCATGATCGGAGAGAAGGTGGTCAACAACCTGCCGCCGGCCGAGCGGGACATCGCGATGGTCTTTCAGTCCTACGCGCTTTATCCGCACAAGACCGTGGGAGCCAATATGGGCTTCGCGCTCAAGGTTGCAGGGACCGGCAAGGTCGAAATTTCCCGCCGCGTGCAAGAGACGGCCGAGATCCTGGGCCTTACCGACTACCTTGACCGGTATCCGCGCCAGTTGTCCGGCGGCCAGCGGCAGCGCGTGGCCATGGGGCGCGCCATTGTGCGGGATCCGCAGGTCTTCCTGTTTGATGAACCGCTCAGCAACCTGGATGCAAAACTACGGTTGCAGATGCGGACCGAGATCAAGGAGCTGCACCAACGCCTTGCGACAACGACGGTGTTCGTTACGCACGACCAGATTGAGGCTATGACATTGGCGGACAAGATCGTGGTCATGCAGGCCGGGCGGATCGAACAGATCGGCAGTCCGCTGGACATGTATGACAGGCCGCAGAACATCTTTGTGGCCACGTTTATCGGTGCGCCCGCGATGAACCTGCTCCGGGGCGTTGTCCGGGGCGGATCCGTCGAGGTGCATGGCGCAGCACTACCCCTGCCCGCGGACGTCACCACGGCCGAAGGGCAGGACGTGACCTATGGCGTGCGGCCCGAGCATCTGGATCTGTCAGAGGCCGGGCTGCCGGTCGAGGTCGCTGTGGTTGAACCCACCGGCCCCGAGACTCTGGTATTCACGCGCTGCCGCGGTCAGGAGGTGATCGCCTCGCTCCGGGATCGGCAGAATCTGCATCCGGGGCAGGCGGTGCACCTTGCCCCACGCCGGGACCATGTGCATCTGTTCGACACACATACCGGCGTTCGGTTGTCGGCATGAAAACCCTGCTTGCCTTTGGCGACAGCAACACGCATGGCAGCATGCCCAGCAGCACTTTCGATACCGCCTACCGATTTGACCGTGCCACGCGCTGGCCCGGCGTTTGCGCGGCGGCGCTGGGACCCGAGTGGCACGTGGTTGAGGAGGGGCATCCGGGCCGTACCACGACCTTGGACGATCCCACCTGGGGGCCGCATCGCAACGGATCAACCGTTCTCCCGGCCCTGCTCGAAAGTCATCGTCCCCTGGACGTCGTGGTGCTCATGCTTGGCACCAACGATATGAAGGCATGCTATGCAATGACCGCACTGGATAGCGCGCTGTCGGTTGAACGTCTGTTGCGTATTGTCGCTTCCAGTGCCAGCGGCCCGGGCGGCACCGCGCCGCTGGTTCTGGTGATCGCCCCAGCTCCGATCCGCGAACTGGGCTGGCTTGCCGAGATGTTTACCGGTGGTGCCCAGAAGTCGAACCGCCTCGCCGGTCATCTGGCTGATGTGGCCAAGCGCCAGGGGGCGTCCTTTCTGGATGCGGCGGCAGTCACTACAGTCGATCCCGCAGAGGGCGTCCATCTGACCGCCGAAGGGCATCAGGCCCTTGGCCGGGCCATTGCGGCAAGAGTTTCGGAGCTGAGCGGCTGAGATCGAACGGGGCGCCGCGCCCGCCGGCGTGATCAGATCTGTTGCGCTCAGCCCGGTGGCTGCCATAGGCTTGGACCAGCGGCCATCAGAGCGGCGGGAAAAGGGAGATGTCGAATGCTAAAGGGGATACCCCCGCTATTGAACGCGGATGTCCTGCAAACCCTCAGGGCGATGGGACATGGGGACGATCTGATCCTTGCCGATACCAACTTCCCCTCCGACAGTGTCGCCCGGCAGACCACACTGGGCAAGGTGCTGCGGATCGATGCCCCGGCCGATGCAGTCGCGGCAGCTGTCCTTGCGCTTTATCCTTTGGACACATTTGTGGACGA
>JBCCYF010000178.1:0-6910 GCA_039190275.1 Pseudomonadota bacterium
AAGGCGAAGAATGCCCCCGAGGCAAAGGCGGCGCCCATCGCGTAGCCCCAAAAGCGGCGCGAGGTCACCAGCTCGGGGTAGGCGCGGAACTGCGCGCCGAAACTTGCGGACTTATGGGTGTTGGTTTCGCCCATGTCGCGCCAGACGACCAGCAAGACCATACCGCCAAAGACCGCCGTCAGTATCAGGCTGGAATGCCAGCCATACAGCTCGTCCAGCTGGCCGCCGATCATCGGACCGACCATTGGGACAAGTGCCATGCCCATGGTGACATAGCCGATCATCGAGGCGGCTTTGTCAGCGGACACCATGTCACGCACAACAGCCCGGCTGAGTGCCAGTCCGGTGGCCACCGCAGCCTGGAGCATGCGGAAAATAAGGAACGTCGTGATATCTGTCGCAAGGTAACAGCCGAGGGTCGAGATCAGAAACACCCACAGACTGGCGATCATGACGGGCCGCCGCCCGTACCGGTCGCTGAGAGGACCGATTAGCAACTGCAAGACTGCCGTGACCCCGAGATAGCCAGAAATCGCCAACTGTACGAGCGTGTAGTCCGCCTGAAAATATACTGCCATCGATGGCAGCGACGGCAGGAAGATATTCATGTTCAGCGCACCAAGCCCGGATATCAGAACCAGCGTCACAATCGACGGGGCTGTCGCGGGATTAAGCCAGACCGAAGCTGGCGCGGGGGCATTGGCGTCTGCCATTGTAGCCTTTCACACAGGTGGTGCGCTGGTCGTCGTGCCGGCTTGGTCCTGGTGGTGTCAGAATAAACTTAATGATTCACAAGCATATAACGATGATCGTACCGGATTGTCATTGAAGATCCGAGAATGCGTGTTCAAGCCGTTCAAGCGCTTCGCTGACCACGGCACGGGAGGTGCCGAAATTGAACCGCATGAAGTGCTCTCCGCCTTTTCCGAATGTCGGTCCATGGTTCGCGGCAATCCGGGCGTCGGTCTGTATGCGGCGCGTAATCTCGTCCATGTCCATTCCGGTACCCGAGAAATCGACCCACGAGAGATAGGTTGATTCCAGCGCGATGCTGCGGACCCCCGGCAAGGCGTTGACACGCTCTTCAAACATCTGGCGGTTGCTGTTGAGATAGACAAGCAGCGCGTCCAGCCATTCTGCGCCATGGGCGTATGCAGCGGTGGTGAGTAGGGCGCTTATCCTGTTCACACCAGTCCCTGAGGCGCGCAGGACAGCTTGCAAATCCGACCTCAGGGCCGGATCGGGTATGATCGCCTGGGCGTTCTTGGCGCCAGCCAGGTTGAAGGTTTTGGACGGTGCGTTCAGAACCACAATTCTGTCCAGATGATCCGGCGCCGCCAATGGTGCAACATGATGAGTGTGACCCGCGTATACCAGGTCTTGATGAATTTCATCGGAAACCAGTATTAGGTCGTGGCGCGCGCAGAAGCTGGCCAGGTGGTTCAATTCCTCACCGCTCCAGACGCGCCCGCCCGGATTGTGCGGAGAGCACAGCAAGATAATGCGCTCGTCGCCCTGAAGCCGCTGCTCAAGCCCCGCCAGGTCCATCTCGTAGCGGCCGTTCTCAAGGCGCATTTCCGACTGCAGGTTTCGCCGGTTGTTCGCGTCAATCATGCGGTGAAAGGCATGATACACGGGCGTGAAGGTAATCACACCGTCCCCCGGTGCCGAATAGGCCTGAATGCAGGCACCCAATGCGTGCACGACCCCGTGGGTTGTCAGGATCCAGTCGTCTTCGACCTTCCATCCATGCCGGGTGGACATCCAATGCCGCACGGCACCTTTATAGGCCTTGCTATCGCCAAAGTACCCCTGCACGCCATGCGCGGCCAGCTTTTCCAGCGTCGCGTTTACGGCCCGAGGCGAAACAAAGTCCATATCCGCGGTCCACATTGCCAGCCCATCCTCGGGCGAGACACCAAAGATGGCCTCCATCTCGTCCCATTTGTCGCTGTTGGTCTGCCGTCTGTCGATGACTTTGTCGAAATCGAAGTCCATTGGGGGATCCTGTCGGTCTGTCTACCCGCGCAAGCTAACGCCTAGGGCGCCGCACGCAAGCCCCGCGGTGCGATGAGCAGGCTGTTGCAGGGCCAGAACGTATCGCATAAGTGAGGGAAATGACCCGCCGACCGATCCTGATCCACCCCGACCCGCGCCTGCGCAAAGTTGTCCCCGCCGTGGCGGAAGTGGACGCTGAGACCCGTGCCCTGGCCGAGGATATGCTGGAAACCATGTATGATGCACCCGGGATCGGGTTGGCAGCGCCGCAGATCGGTGTGTTGTCACGCATGTTCGTGATGGATTGTGACCGCGACGAACCCGGCACGCGACCGACCGTGTGCATCAACCCCGAGATCACCTGGACCTCGGACGAGCGGATCACGACCGAGGAGGGTTGTCTGTCAATTCCCGAGTACTATGCCGAGGTGGAGCGGGCCGAGAAGATCCGCCTGGGATACACGGATCTTGACGGCCAGACCCGGGAAGAGGAATTCGATGGCCAATGGGCCATCTGCGCCCAGCACGAGCTGGATCATCTGAACGGTAAGCTGTTCATCGATTATCTGGGATCGGTGCGCCGGACTATGGTGACCCAGAAGATGAAAAAGCTGAAGAAAGAGCGCGCGCGGGGCTAGCGTGTACGGGTTTCCGTCATGCGCGTCGGCGCGTAAGCTGCCTAAGTCGGCCTGATGCCGCGGCCGTTTATCCTGTATCCGGACAAGCGCCTGCGGCGTGTCGCAGAGCCGGTCACAGAGATCACCGCAGATGTGCGCGCTCTTTGGGACGAAATGCTGCAGGCAATGTATGCCATGCCTGGGGTGGGGCTCGCGGCAAACCAGCTCGGGGTGCTTTTGCGGGTCATCGTGCTCGATGGATCAGACACCCGGGATCAGGCGGTGCGGCTGGCCAATCCGGTCGTGATGCACCACAGCACAGACATGCGCGACCATCAGGAAGGCAGCCCAAATCTGCCCGGGCAATGGGCCACGGTCACCCGACCACGCGCGGTCACGGTGTCCTATTGGGATGAAAACGGCGATCCCACTGAACGCGAATTTGTCGGGGTATGGGCAACAGTTGTTTAGGATTTTTATGCTTCTTTCATTTTTTGCTGTGACCGCGATCATTTCTGCGAATTTTTCAGGATATTGTTTCGAGGAACATCGATACTTGAGCGATGAAGAATTGATCAACGGCGCTCTTTCGAGAGGGTCATATATCGGCTCGGCAAGGCTCGCATTTGAAAGTGGCAAAATTTCATCTGTTCCAAGCTTTGGAAGCACAGACGCATTCCTCGAAGCGTTTCCAGATTGCTGTGAAATTGTAGGCGAAGAGCATCAGAAGAACAGACAGCCCTTTTGGAGAAAGGCCGTGGGCGATTTCCGCGGCTATGTATCGATTTCCTATGAACTGGATGGTGTGAATGATGAGAATGTGGCTTTTGGGCCTCGGTATGTAGCAGTTACAAACTGCGGCCACGGATGGAATGGAATATCAATCGGGAAGTAATATGATGCCAACATATTCTGAATTTACAAATGATTTGGCGACAAACTTGTTTCTTTGGGGGTCTGAAAACAAGCCAACAGAGCTTGTGGACTCAGCTCTGATTAGATCATCTGGCTCAAATACTGACGAACTCGTGACAGTAAGCATAGATTTGACCAGCTACATCGAGGATGGGCCGGTCCGTCCAGCATCAGATTGACCATCTGAACGGGACGCTGTTCATTGACCACCTCAGCCCGACAAAGCGAAGGATGATCGTGGCGCGCCATGGCAAGCGGATGAAACAAGCTCAGCGGACCAACCGGTAATGCGCGTTGTGTTCATGGGAACGCCCGAGTTTTCCGTGCCCGCGCTCGACGCGCTTGTGGCATCGGGGCATGAGATCGCGGCGGTGTATTGCCAGCCGCCGCGCCCTGCTGGGCGTGGGAAGCGGGAACGCCCGACAGCGGTTCACCACCGGGCGCTGGCGCATGGGTTGGACGTGCGAACACCCCGCAGCCTGCGGGACCCAGATGCGCAGACCGCCTTGGCCGGGCTTGAGGCTGATGTTGGCGTGGTGGTCGCCTATGGTTTGATCCTTCCGCAGCCGGTGCTCAGCGCGCCGCGGTTCGGGTGCCTCAATATCCACGCTTCACTTTTGCCTCGGTGGCGCGGTGCCGCGCCGATCCATCGTGCGGTTATGGCGGGCGACGCGGAAACGGGGGTCTGCATCATGCAAATGGAGGCCGGGCTTGATACCGGGCCGGTCTTGACGCGCGCCAGCGTTCCGATCGGTCCGGACGCGACCACCGGCAGCCTGCACGCGGATCTTTCGGTCTTGGGGGCCGGGATGGTCGTGGATGTACTGTCGCACTTGCCGATGGAGGCCGTCGCCCAGAATGATGTGGGCGTCACCTATGCGCATAAGATCGACAAATCCGAGGCGCGGATCGACTGGACCAAATCCGCTGCGGCCGTTGATCGGCAGATCCGGGGGCTCAGCCCGTTCCCCGGCGCCTGGACCGAATTGGGGGGCGACCGTTTGAAGCTGTTGGCGTCACGGTACCTTGACCAGGCGGAGGGCGAGCCCGGTCAGGTGATCCATGCGCCGCTTACGGTCGCTTGTGGCACCGGTGCGGTAGAAGTGTTGCGGGCGCAACGCGCAGGTCGGGGTGCGCAAACCGCGGATGACCTGATCCGGGGGTTTCCGCTGCCGGTCGGCACCAGGATGGGGTAGATTGGGCGCATGCAATGAGGAGCAGGACATGAATTTCCTTGCGTTTATGGTGATCGGGGCGGCGGCGGGATTTCTGGCAACGCGGATGATGAACTTGAACCTCGGTGTGCCGCAAACGGTGGCCATCGGGGTGCTTGGGGCCATCCTTGGCAGCGTTGTGCTGCGGATTCTGTTGAGCGTCATGGGGGCTGCTGCGGGGTTTGTCGGGGCGTTTCTGGGCGCTTTGCTGCTGATCTGGCTGTGGAAGGTGTTTCTTCGCAGGCGCTGAGGTTGACCTGATAGCAGCCCCGCGGGGCGGGGCTAAGTCTATACCCCCACCCCCGCGAACGGGGGCGGGACCCGCCGCCGCGGGGCATGCGCAGTACGCGGATCTGGCGCCGATCACGCTGTCCCGGTCAGGGACAGGAATACGTCTTCGAGGTCGGGCTCTTCGGTGCTGATGTCGCTGATCCTGATATCCGCCGCCGCGAGCGCACCCAAAAGATCCTGCGCGCTGATGTGGGCTTTCGCGTAGGTGATCGCCAAGGATCCATCCGCCCGAAGCACCCCGCGCGCGCCCCTCGGCATCGGCGGGATCCGGGCCAGCGGATCGGACGCGGTGACGACAAGGGTCTTGCTGTCCATCCGGGCGAGCAGCCGATCCGTGGTGTCGCATGCCACCAGCCGGCCCTGGCTGATGATTCCGATCCGGTCACACATCTCTTGGGCTTCTTCCAGATAGTGGGTTGTCAGAATAATCGTCGTGCCAGCGGCGTTCAGGTCGCGCACGTAGTCCCAGAGCATCTTGCGCAGCTCGATATCCACCCCGGCCGTTGGCTCGTCAAGCACCAGGACATGTGGATTGTGCACCAGTGCCTTGGCCATCAGCAGACGTCGCCGCATCCCTCCCGATAGCGTCCGGGCGTAGGCGTCGGCCTTGTCCGCCAGCCCCACGGCGGCGAGGATCTGATCCGTACGGCGGTCGGCTTTGCGTACGCCGTAGAGCCCGGCCTGGACCTCAAGCGCCGCGCGCGGTGTAAAGAAGGGGTCAAGGTTTAATTCCTGTGGGACCACCCCGATCGCAGCCCGGGACTGGCGGGGATTGACGTCCTGATCGAAGCCCCAGATGCGTACCGTTCCCGCCGATTTGTTCACCAGACCCGCAAGGATGTTAATCGTTGTCGATTTGCCCGCTCCATTTGGGCCGAGCAAACCGAAGATCGAGCCCTTTGGGATCTGCAGGTCGATCGCATGCAACGCGGTTTTAGGTGGTCCGCCTCGTCCGTTGTAGGTCTTGGTCAGGCCGATAAGCTCAACCGCTGTGCAGGACATGTCGGGATCCGATGAATATGGGGGCGCGGTCTTGCCGCCGATCCCGCGATCGCTATCATGTCGTCTGGCTGCGGTCCAGCGCGGCACCCCAATCCGGAGACGGAAGACGATGACACAAGCCCCCCCCGAAACCGAAGTGGTCACGCAGACCCGTATTGCTTGTGACGGGGGTACGTTGGGACATCCGCGGGTGTGGTTGCAGATCGACCCGCAGAGCGGTTTTGTAAAATGCGGATATTGCGACAAACGCTATGTGCTGAAGGGCGGCCCGGCTGATCCAGGTGTGTTGATGACCGGAACCCTTTAGAGCGGTATGCGAAAAACCTGACTCACCTAACGCTGCCTGAAATTAGAGATTTCAACGCGTAGGTGATGCGTGATGCTTCAGCTATTTGGTCAAACGCTTTCGTGTGATCGCGCCGCGGCGAAAGTGGCTTTGATGCCCCTCTATCGCGTTTCGCGTCCAGACAGAAACATCACCTGCCCGCTAAAGCCTTGAAGTCCGTGAATTCGGGGCGTGTTCGGCGTTTCGGACAGAAAGCGAAACGCCTTGGACTCTCGTTTTCGAATGGCGGGTCCGGGGTGAACGCCACTCTTCGTTATCGCTCAACTGATCGGGATGTCGGTAGACCCGCCACAGGGTAGCCGAGGGTTCCGGTCGCCGGATTCGCGCTGAAAGTACTCTCGCACATGCAGTCCGGACCAGGCCGTGACCCGCTCGCCGGTGTTGGCGATGCCGCTCCCGATTGCGGTGCCGGTAAAAGGCTCCTGATAGGTGTAAAGCACGGTGACCTCCAGCCCGTCATTACAGGTCACATCCGCTTGGCCCAGCCCGTCATCATTGCGCTCGGTCCAGATACCGATGCAAGTGAC
>JBCCYF010000179.1:0-6636 GCA_039190275.1 Pseudomonadota bacterium
CTCTGGAGAAGTTCTCGACCTGCTGGATCTCGCCGAAGGGGATGGTCGTCAGCGCGCCGCGGTGATGCCGAAGCTGCATTGATCGGATGGAGATCTTCTCCACGACACCCTTCGCGCTGCCGATATCGATGTATTCGCCTTTGCGGAAGGCATCGTCGAGCAGGTAGAAAGCGCCTGAGAAAATATCCCTGATGAGGGTCTGCGCCCCGAAGCCGATTGCAAGACCGACGACACCGGCACCGGCGAACAGGGGCGCAATGTTCACGCCGAGTTCCGACAGGACCACCATCGCGCCGATCACGACAATGGTGATGAGCAGGAAATTCCGGAAAATCGGCAGGAGAGTCGCGATCCGGCTTTCCCCGGCTCCGCCGACTTCGACTTCCTCGTCTTCTTCCGCCGGCGCCTCCTTGGCGATCTGCCTGTCGATGACGATCTTGACCGACTCATAGGCCATGTAGCCCAGGAAAGTGACAAGAAGGACCTCAACGAAAGAACCGATCAGCGAACTGCTTCCTGCAAGCGGCAGTCCCCACCAGGATGCCAGAAAGTCCACGGACCCGAACACCACGATGATCACCGCACCCTTGTCGAACAGATCCCGGAAGGGAGAGCGCTGCGCCTCGCGCTCGGCAGCTTCCGCGCGTGCCTGCGCGAGGGCGCTTTCCACATCTTCCTGATGGCCTTCAATTTCGTCCGCCCGCTGAATGTCCTCGGCAATTTTCGCCTGCGCATCGGCTGTGTCAAGGCGCGGCAGCAGAAGCTTGTCGATCACCAGAACCAGCAGCCCGTAAACGATTGCCGCCAGGAGCATGACCTGCAGGGGCGCGCCAACGAGACCGGTGGCGTCGGGAAGGTCAAGCAGGATGCGGACGGCCGAAATTCCCCAGGCGATCAGGAAATAAATCACGGCAACGAAATGCCAGACATTCGCCGCCACTTTCCGCCAAATCGGGGCATCGCTGCCGGCCTCGCCACGGATCAGCCCCGCGATGACCCTGCGATAGGCAATGGAGATCCCGATCAGGATGATCATGGACAGCGCCGATGCCGCGATGAGTGCGATCTTGTGAGCGTCGAGCGAAAGTCCGAGCCGCTCCATCCACAGGCAGAATCCGACCGCGAACAGCGAAACCGCGCCACCGAGGACCAGGGCTCTGTAAAGGCTGCCGGCCTCTTCGCTTGTCAGGTTCAAGAGCCGGTGGCTGTCCGCGTCCGGAACGAGAACATTCAGGAAAATGATGCGCAGAACCGCAAACGCCGAAATGACGCTGAACACCACCAGAGCTGTCTGGTTCGCTGCCTGCAAACCTGATCCGACCATCAGATAGACGACAACCGCCACGCCGAAGAACAGCGCGACCCCGACGAGCATCAGCAGGGCGCGCAGGTAAAGATAGATGATCTTGTCGGACCGGCTGTACACGTCCTCCCTGTACATGCCCATGAACTGGCGCCGCCCCCAGCGTGCCAGCAGCGTCATGGCCAGCAGGCCGAAAATGACACCTGCAGCGATGTCGACGAGTGCGCTTGGTATCCAGCTCAGGCCCAGCCCCTGGCCTTCCGCACGCAGCGTTGAAAGCATGGTCTGGTGAATGTCCGGGATTTCCCCGAGAATTGTGCGGAAGACGTCGCGCGCCGAAACGGCATGGTCAACAAACTCGTCGATGTTCTGGATCAAACCGGCTTCCTGCACTTCAACCGGCGGCTCCGCTGTCGCAGCATCCGTGCTGGTTTGACCGCTTTCCGTCTGTTCCGTACCGTCCTTGGTGTCGCCGCCGCCCGATGCAATTCCGGTCACAACACCGGTTATCCCTTGCGCCTGCGCTGTCGTCGATCCAGGATTGAAACCTGTGAAAAGAAAGACCAGAGCAGCTGCCAGGCAGATTGTGGCGCGCATCATGATCTGGCTTAAGGCACCCTTTTGGAGTTGGGTATTGTTGTCTTGCATTTTAGCCCCATGCGAGTCGCGTTGTGTCCCCCGCCCCTGTTAAGCACGGTTCCGCGTGATTTAAAAGAATCGTGAAAACGAGCATGTGCTATTGCGCAAAAAAGCCCGGCATTCCGGCCGGGCCTAGGGTACGGACTCATAAACGAAGTCAATTTGGTTTGGATCATTTTGACTAACTGCGAGAAGCGAAAGTGCAGGAAATGTGGTTCATTTTCAAGCCTTTCGCGACGCAGCAGATGGCCAAAACGGCCAAATCCGAAGGACGGCAAAATGGCTTCAGTTATGGGTCCGTACCCTGGGGTCAGGCCGCAGCACGCTTCATGCGCCATCCTGCAAGACCGAGCAAAGCAAGGCCACCGGCAAGAAGCGCAAGGGGCGCCGGCAGCGGAACTGGCGTCGCCGTTACCAGCGCTTCGGCACGAAACGCTGCCGGATTGCGGGAAGAATATGCGCCCAGGTTCGTCACCTCGAAGCTCAGGGTGTTCAGGCCGGCGACAAATCCAGACGTCGCCGCATAGGCCGTCAGGCATTGAAAGGCAGCATAGCCGAACGGAATGCTGCTTATGACCTTTCCGTTCAGCCGCGCAGTTCCGAAATTGTCCGCGCCCCAGACGCCGGAGAGCGACGCCGTGCCGATGTCATAGCCGGTCAGGTCAAATGAATGCGTGAATGTGACGGGACTGAGAGCCCGGTTCGAATCCCAGATCCATGCGGATACGGAACTGTTGGGCACATAGGCGCGGTGTGCTGCATCGACGAGCGCGCCGCCGCCACTGCTTACGAAATCGAGGCCGCCGGCGATCGTGCCGACATGTGACACCGTCGCCGCGTGACCGACCGTCGGGGCAGCAAAAAGAATGAGGGTCACTGCAGTAATTCGTGAAAAGCCAAACATCGCTGTTTCTTTCCTTCTTGGTCAATCAAATACGTTGAGGCGCGTCCGGCATGGTTTCGTGTCGGTTTGTGCGACACCGGCCACACACCCGAATTCACCTTGAACCCGGCGGTCCTTCCTCAAATGCCGGCGGCCGCATTCATCCGCGACCGGGGACACACCGGGAGGAGTGCACAAACCACGCCACAATCGGCATGAAAAGAGACAAGTAAAATCAATTAATTACACGCAGGATCAGGTTCTCCCGGCGCTTGACCTTTCGAATACGGAAACGTCCTTCGCAAAATCGAAAGTCTCAAACACAGGCAGAAGAAGCAAAGCAGGGCCGATGGGATTCGACCCCGCGCAACCCATGCCTTCTGTTTCGTCGGAATGAAACGGTTTCCGAGCGATTGCGCTTACCGGAACGCAATGGCCGACTAGCTGGGCGGATGCTTGTGCTCCGTGGTTCCGCTTCTCTTCTTTTTGTCCTGATCGTAATGCCACTTGATCGCGAAGAACATACCCACGCCCAACACGATCATCTTGAACGGGAAGAAAATTATAGGGAAAATTTCTGACCAGTGATCCATCGCATTCTTCCTTGGCGTCGCTTTGATCCGTCTAAAGCCATCGTGTGGCTGCCATTCACAAAATCTCCCCTCGTGGCCCAGTACGCAGCAAGCGCATCACAAGATTCGCGTCCTTCGGGCCACCCAATCGTTCGATCGAGCTCATGGCAGGCATTTGACCACGAGCGACCTCGAACCCCCGGCGCCTCCAGTTCGGCAGGTGAGCGCCACAACGACTGCAGGTAAACGATCTGCCTGCTTCTTGCGTGCCGTGAAAGGTGAGCTGCTCGTCTGGAGATCAGGCTGGGTTCCGTTCCGATGCAATTGCATCATCAATAAACATGCAATATACATATATTGTGCATACAATCATAGATAAAGGAGTGCAATGCCGAAAAGCGTTCAAAATGTCGCATGGGTACCAGCGATCAAAAGATCCGATGGGCCGCTCTACCAGGCCATCGCCCGGGCCATTGGTGAGGACATTGAAGCAGGCGTTCTTCAACCCGGTCAGCGTTTGCCGCCGCAACGCATCCTGGCAGAGGCGCTCGGTGTGGACTTCACGACGATCAGCCGCGCTTACTCCGCCGCCGGCAGGAATGGTCTGGTTGAGGGTCGCGTTGGGCAGGGCACTTACGTGAAGGCTGCCGATCCGGTGTTTGATGGCGGTCAGATGCGCGGCCGCGATCAAAACGTGGACCTCTCCATGAACATGCCGCCGCAGATTGATGATCCGGCGCTCCAGCGTGAGATGTATCAGGCACTCGGCGGTGCCGGAGGGCTGGGTTGGCTGACGAGATATCAGGCACCGGGCGGCGGGCTGGAGGACCGTCTGCAAGCCATGCAATGGCTTAGCAACAAGCAACCGCTGGAAAACACGGATGATCTTGTTTTGTGCAACGGTGTTCAGGGCGCATCCTTGTCGAGTTTGGGACAGATCACCTCACCCGGCGACACGATTTGCTGCGAGGAACTGTGCTACCCGGGCGTGCTGACATTGGCAAAGCAGATGAATTTGAATGTCGTGCCCGTGACCATCGACGATCAAGGGCCAATCCCCGACGTGCTTGACGAAATCTGCAAACGCGAAAACCCGAAGGCGCTCTACGTTACGCCGACGCTTCATAATCCGACGACGGTAACAATGCCCGAAAAACGCAGGCAAGCACTGGCCAAGGTGATTGAACGCAACGATCTGCCGACGATCGAGGATGATGCCTATGGCGTGGTTGTATCTTCCGCTCCGGCTCCGCTGGCCTGCTTTGCACCTGCACAAACGTGGTACCTGGCGTCTTTGTCCAAATGCCTGGCGCCGGCTTTGCGCGTCTGCCTCGTTCTGCCGCCCGCCGGAACGTCGTCCGAAGGTTTCAAACGAAGCATTCGAGCCAACGGCAGTCTGGTCTCACCCATCTCAGCCACACTTGCCAGCCATTGGATGTCAACGAACTTGGCGGATGACATCATCGCGGCAATCCGGAAGGAAACGCGAAAGAGGCAAGATATTTTTGCAACCTGGCTGCCCAGTGTCGCGTTGAAGGACGATGCCTTCCACATCTGGCTGCCCTTGCCGTCAGAGCTCTCGGCGATGCAACTGGTATTGAGTTTGCGCGCAACGGATCTGGGGATCGTACCCGCTCAGGTATTTGCCCCCTTGGACGCACCGAATGCGGTGCGCATTGCCCTCGGATCTTCTGAAACCCTGGGCAGTTTCGAAGCGGCGCTCAAGACCCTGGCCGATGTAATGGCGCACCCGCAGGACACATCATGGATGGTTGTTTGAGCGCCGCAACCGTCAATCCCGGACCGCCGCTCTTTTAAAAGACCGCGCCGTAACCCTGGCTATCGAGACCCTACTGCAAGCAAGATTGAGTTGGCGCCAAAAACAACAAAAGCCGCGGAGAGCCGCGGCTTTTGTTTATTATAAATCTGGAGCGGGCGATGGGATTCGAACCCACGACCCCAACCTTGGCAAGGTTGTGCTCTACCCCTGAGCTACGCCCGCGCTCCACCTCGCTGGTCGCTCTGTGCGCTCAGCGGAAGACGCCCTATATACCGGGTGTTAGGGCTTTTGCAAGGCTACTGCTTTACACTTCGTTACAAGCGGGCTCTGACACCAGATCAACAATAATCCGCATGGGACGGTATCGGCACATGATTGTCGGTCGAACAATAGGCTGGGTTTTCCTGGCCATCGCAATTCTCTGCCTTATTGCAGCGGCCTCCGTTTTCGGCGTTAAGGCCACGGGCCACGAGTTTGGTGGCGCTGCCAGCCTGGGCCAACTTTGGTTCCAGGTTAATTCCGCTGGCTTGAACCTCACTCAAGCGATCATCCAGCGCTATGTCTGGCCCTATCTCTGGGACCCGATAATCCAGTCGGTTCTGCTCATGCCGCTGGAACAGGGCTTGCTCACGATTGCCGCCACAACAGGCGCAATTGGGCTTGTTCTGTCCGGGCTGTTCCGCAACCGAAACGCCGACATCGATTAGGCGCAGGCCTCGAAGCCAAGGTGGTGGAGCAGCCTTGAGAGCTCAAAACTCATCCGTTTCAAATCGGCGGGCCGAGACAAACGGTGGTCACCGTCCTTAACAAGCAAAAGCTCAACATCGTGGCCGGCCCATTGCTCGGCAAGGCGCTCACTTTGCCGCCACGTCACATCGCCATCGTCCAACCCATGGATGAGGCGAAGCGGACAGGTCAGATCAATCGGAGATCGAAGAACCAGATGGTCCCTGGCTTCCTGAAGGAACCGCCACGTCAAGACGTCTGGTTCCTCGCTGTAGGCTGACGGGCGTTCGATGATGCCATCGCGCTGAAGGGCTGCCATCCCCTCTGTGCCCAATCGATCGGGAATGAGATCCTCGCTAAAGTCCGGCGCCGCCGCGATCCCCATGAGGCCGGCGACACGCTCTGCCCGCCGCAATGCGCAAAGTGCGGCAATCCAAGCGCCCATGGAGGATCCAACAAGCACGATCGGGCCTTGGGTGCATTTGTCAATCAAGGTAAGAGCATCATCGAGCCAAGCACCGATCGTGCCCTCGGCAAAGGCACCGCTTGACGCGCCATGACCGGAGTAATCAAAACGCGCAAAGCCTAAGCCCTTGCCGTGGGCCCAGCTCTCAAGGTGGTTTGCCTTCTCACCAAACATGGTCGACCGGAACCCGCTCAAGAACATCACGGTAACGGGAATGGCGGTTGGAGCGATCACCTGGTAGGCCAACGTCCGGTCGGGCAACTCAAG
>JBCCYF010000180.1:0-6559 GCA_039190275.1 Pseudomonadota bacterium
CGGTTCGTCCACCAACTGGAACAATGGGTTATCGACACGCTGGACACGTTCCAAGTCCGGGCGGAGCGCAGACCTGGCCGTGTCGGCGTCTGGGTTCCTCGCCCGGATAAGCTGCCTCGCACCGACGAGAGCATCGCAGAGGACAAGATTGCGGCCATCGGCGTGCGGCTTCGACGATGGGTGTCATTTCACGGCCTATCGGTGAATGTTGATCCGGACCTCAACCACTATCGCGGGATTGTGCCGTGCGGAATCGCTGACCATGGTGTCACAAGCCTGGTCGATCTTGGCCTGCCGGTCACAATGCCTGACCTAGACTTGGCCTTGCGGGGCGCGTTCGCTCCAATTTTCGGAGAGCATCATCGGGACGTGCGGGGTGTCAGCATGAGTCCGCCAGTCTGACGCATGATCAAAAGCGACGCGTGCAGCCCATTTTCTGCGATCGATGAGCATTGAGCACTGCTGAGGCGTGATCTGACCTTTCACACACTGAAAATATCGTCAATTCGACCGAAAAATACCTGCCTGCGGCAAGGCGTACGGTTGTGCCACCTGAGCCCTCAGGGCATCAAAAACGAAGGATGAAAGCCGCGCTGGGCGCAAATGCGCGTGGCGACCTCTAAGAGGAGCGAAAATATGGCAGACGCGCAGGCGCATGCCCATGATCACGAGCACAAAGTCGGGTTCTTCACCCGTTGGTTCTGTTCGACAAACCACAAGGATATCGGAACGCTCTATCTGTTCACCGCTGGACTGATGGGCTTTGTAGCGGTCGCGTTCTCGATGTTCATGCGCTACGAGCTCATGGAGCCGGGCGTACAATACATGTGCGAAGAAGGAACGCGGCTTCTGGCCGACGGCGCGGCCTGCACCCCGAACGGTCACCTGTGGAATGTGATGATTACCGGTCACGGTATTCTCATGATGTTCTTCGTGATTATCCCAGCGATGTTTGGTGGCTTCGGCAATTATTTCATGCCATTGCAGATCGGTGCGCCGGACATGGCGTTTCCGCGCATGAACAACCTCAGCTACTGGCTGTATGTGGCGGGCTGCACCATGGCGATCCTGTCGGTGGTTGTGCCGGGGGGCAATCAGCAGGGTGGCTCGGGCGTAGGATGGGTGCTTTATGCGCCTCTCTCGACGTCGGAGCAGGGCATGGCAACTGATTTTGCCATTTTTGCGCTGCACTTGTCAGGTGCATCTTCAATCCTCGGTGCGGTGAACATGATCACCACATTCCTGAACATGCGCGCACCCGGGATGAAACTGATGAAGGTGCCGCTGTTCCCATGGTCGATCTTCGCGACCGCGTGGATGATCTTGTTGTCTCTCCCGGTGCTTGCTGGCGCGATCACCATGCTGCTGACGGACCGGAACTTCGGCACGGCGTTCTTCCAACCGGAAGGCGGTGGTGACCCGCTGCTCTATCAGCACATCTTCTGGTTCTTTGGCCACCCGGAAGTCTACATGATCATCGTGCCGGCCTTTGGTGTGGTCAGCCACGTGATCTCGACGTTTAGTCGCAAACCCGTTTTCGGCTACGCTGCAATGGTCGCCGCGATGCTGATCATCTCGGCACTCGGCTTCGTGGTGTGGGCGCACCACATGTACACGGTGGGCATGTCGACCAACAGCCAAGCCTATTTCATGCTGGCAACCCTCACGATTGCGGTTCCGACGGGGATTAAGATCTTCTCGTGGATCGCGACGATGTGGGGCGGATCAATCGAGTTCCGCACGCCGATGCTTTACTGCATGGGGTTCATCTTCCTCTTCACGTTCGGTGGCGTGACCGGGATCGTGCTCAGCCAAGCGGGCGTCGATCGAGCGTACCATGACACTTACTACGTTGTGGCGCACTTCCATTACGTCATGAGCCTGGGCGCTGTTTTCGGCATCTTTGCCGGTATCTACTATTGGATCGGCAAGATGTCTGGTCGTCAGTACCCGGAGTTCTGGGGCAAGGTTCAGTTCTGGATCTTCTTCGTTGGCGCGAATATCACCTTCTTCCCGCAGCACTTTGTGGGTCGCCAAGGGATGCCGCGCCGGTACATTGATTACCCAGAGGCGTTCGCCTTCTACAACTACATCTCGTCAATCGGCGCGTTCATATCTGGGCTGTCGTTCATTCTGTTCCTCGGGATCATCTACTACACGCTGACGCGTGGAGCCCGCGTGACCGAGGAGAACTACTGGGATGACAAGTATCCGGCGCTGGAGTGGTCTCTGCCAAACCCGCCACCGGCGCACACCTTTGAAATCTTGCCGACCCAGGACGAGTGGGACAAGCAACAGCCTGCTCACCACTGAGGCTGGCCTTGACGCAGGTCGACTTCAACATGGCGGCCGGGGGGGCATCTCCGGCCGCCGCCGTTTCCGGGCCAAATTGGCGGCTTCGGCGGGATACACCGATCTTTCACGTCGAGTTGTGGCCCAACCAGTCGATGACGCCGGTCGGCTACCGCTGGGTCATGGGAATTACGGCTTTCATGCTCACTGTCCCGCTTTGGGGCATTTCGGGCACGCCCGTTTTCTGGGGCCTGCTGCCATTCATGGTCATGGCGTTTTGGGCGCTCTGGTATGCAATTCGCAGAAACGGTCGGAACCTGCGCCTTTCAGAAACGCTTTGGATCTGGCGGGACGAGGTGCGTGTTGAGCGAAGTGAGCCAAACGGACGGGTCCTGCGCTGGCAGGCTGACCCGATGAAAGTCCGCCTGCATCTCCACAAAGACGCAAAGGTGGAAGACTACCTGACCGTAACGGGCGGCGGGCGTGAGATTGAATTGGGCTCGTTCTTGGCGCCCGAGGAACGCGTCGATCTGGCCGTCGAAGTGGAGCGTGCGCTTACGACGGCAATCCGGTCCTGATGGGGAGTGGCCGGTCCTGTCCGTGCGCGAGCCGGGCGTTACAGCTCAGCCACGCTGTCAGTATGGCTGATATGACTTCTCTTCGATCAATCGAGATCCCAGCAAGACGTTGATCTCCCGCTTGAGCGCTGCGCGCTTGTCGTTCGTTTGATAGACCGCTCTTGCAAGTTCAATGAACTTGTCGCCAAAGCTGCCGTCCCTCTCGCAGTCGCGAATGTCGTCTTCGATCACCCAAAGCGCTTCGTTTACGCGCCGGAGGTCAGATGTGAGACGGTCGAGCGTCTCTGACGCAGGGATGGATCGGTCTCGGCACTCGGTCAATGTGGCGAGTTCCACCATGACATTTCCGCGTTTCTCGGCATCTTCGATGCGCTCTGCCTTGATCTCAAGGATCGTGATCTTGTCGATCAGTTCCCCAGGCGCAACTTCGACGGTGATTGTCTGGTTCATGCTCTTGCGTCCAAGTGCAGGCGCAATTCTTCTTCGACCCGCGTGAACAGCGACTCCCAGTCGCCAGTGCGCTGTTGTCGGAAAAGGCGCATTGAGGGATACCAGAGCGTCGTATCTTCGCTTCCGTAGAGCCAGAACCCCTCCCAAGTGAGCAGGTTCCAAACGGGTTTGCCCAGCGATGCGCCAACGTGAACGACGGCGGTGTCGGTGGTGATCAGCAGGTCCATCTCCTCGATCAGTGCGGCCGTATCAGCAAAGTCGCGGTCCTTTCCGCACGCGTCGAGCACAAGGCCAGACATTCCGCTGTCGACGAAGTCTCGGTGCGCATCGCCCTTGTAGAGTGAGAAAAGCTGCACGCCCGGCACCATTGCAAGACCCAGAAACGAATCCGGCCCGGTCGAGCGACGGTGGTTCGCCCGATAGGTGAGACTTCCAGTCCACACGATACCGATCTTGAAGCTGTCTCGGTGAGCGGCAGTGATGCCCTTCGCGCGCTTGCGGCTGTCATCGGGAATCGTGAGGCGAGGGAGGGGTGGCGGCCTATTGTTCTTCAGTCCAACCAAGTGCGGTAAGCTCATGTTTGGCGTGTAGTAATCGTAGTGCTCGGACTTCGATGCACCCTTCAGAATGTGGTCCACGCCTTCAATCTCGGCAAAGAGGCGCATCAAAGGCGGTTTGACCACCATCGACACCTCTGCTCCCATTGCTTTCAACTGCGGCAGAAAACGCGCCATAAGGATCGCATCGCCAAAGCCCTGTTCCGGCAGGACCAAAACCCGTTTCCCCTCCACTGGTTCGCCCATCCAACGTGGCCACGGCGCGTCCTTCGGCAGTGACACCTCATCGCCGGAGTATCGCGCCTCGAAGTCGGCGAAACCTTCCGCGTAGTTTCCCAGCATTAAGTGGGCGAGGGCCCGTTGGAGTTGCGCGGATTCCGAGTGTCCGAGGCGCGCCTCAGCGTCGTCGATCAGGTCAACGGCTTCTTGGTTTCGACGGCTTCCACGATAGGCAATGGCAAGATCGCGGATACGCGACCAATCATCCGGAAACTCTTCGACCAGTTTCTCTCGGATCTCCACCGCCTCCGCAGCGATCCCGAAATCCGCAAGCGCATTGGCCAGGTTCGATCTCGCGTTCACCGACGCGCTGTCCAATTGCAGGGCTTTGCGGTGGCATGCAATTGCTTCGCGATACCGTTGTTTCTTGCGCAGAAGCGAGCCGTAGTTCGTCCAGACAACCGACATGTTGGGCCGGTTCATCAGGCAAAGGCGATAAAGCTGCGCCGCCCGATCCAGATCATCGTTCTTGTGCGCTTCGATGGCGCTTTGAAACGCTTCCTGAACAGTCTTCGGCTTTGGCTCGTTTGACATGTCGTTCATTCTGAAACCCGCTGCATGATCGCAGGTTGTTTCAACCCGCATCGGTTTTGCGCAGGACGCTACGGCATGACAATGAAATTTTTCCAACCACGCGCAATCCGGACAGTAGGAATTCACCGCCCAGCGGGATATCAGGGCGACAACCCCTCAGCAGGACGTGCCCATGGTCGATTCAACCGCAGCCAGCGCTCAGGATGAGCGGCGCGAGGATGATTATGATCTGGACCCGGCTGTCGTCTCCGGCGTGGTTGATGCGGTCGGCGCGGGCGATGCAACGGCCGTTCTGGACCTGATCGAAGAGCTTCATTCTGCCGACATCGCAGATCTTCTTGAGCAGATTGGAAGCGACACCCGGCGCGCATTCATCGGCCTCGTCTGGTCAGAAATCGACAAAGACATTTTGCCGGAACTGGAAGAAGGCGTTCGCAACGAGATCCTCGAGGTTCTCGAGCCCGCCCAGGTCGCTGAAGCGGCCCGCGAGTTGGACACCGACGACGTCGTCTATCTTTTGGAAGACCTGACCGAGGGCGAACGCCGCCAGGTTCTGGACGCCTTGGATCCGACCGACCGCCAAGCGGTCGCGGAATCGCTGACCTTCCCGGACGATTCTGCCGGCCGCCTGATGCAGCGCGAGTTGGTCAAGGCCCCGCCGTTCTGGACGGTTGGACAGATGATCGATTTCATGCGCGCATCCGAAGATCTACCAGCGCAGTTCTACGAAGTGATCATCGTGGACGCTTCGGCCAAACCCATCGGTACGATCCCACTATCGCGGATCATGGGTGCGCGAAGGCCGGTTGTTTTGGAATCGCTCATGGAGGACGATTTCCGGACAATCGAAGCAACTGAGCCGCAGGAGGACGTCGCCTACGCGTTCAACCAGTACCACCTGGTCTCGGCGCCCGTGGTCGATCAGGATGGCCGTCTGATCGGCGTCATCACGATCGATGATGCCATGGAGGTGCTTGAAGACGAGGCGGAAGAAGACCTGAAACGCTTGGGCGGCGTCGGCGATGAAGAACTCTCCGATCAGGTTTGGGCGATCACCAAGCGCCGCTTCCCATGGCTTGCGGTCAATCTGGTAACGTCAATCCTTGCCTCGATGGTCATCGGGCTCTTCGACGACGAGATCGGACGCCTGGTGGCTCTGGCCGTGCTCATGCCGATTGTCGCGTCCATGGGCGGCAACGGCGGAACCCAGAGCCTCACCGTTGCAGTGCGGGCGATTGCAACACGCGATCTGACGGCGACGAACGCTTGGCGGGTGGTCGTACGCGAGGCGTTGGTCGGCCTGGGGAACGGGGTGGTCTTTGCTGTGATGATGGGCGTCATCGCGTGGGTTTGGTTCAAAGATCCGATGCTGGGTGTGGTCATTGGGATGGCGATGATCATCAACATGCTTGCCGCCGGACTTGCCGGCATTCTGATCCCGATCGGATTGGATCGGGCCGGCGCCGACCCGGCACTCGCCTCGGGCGCCTTTGTCACGACGGTCACGGACATCGTTGGATTCTTCGCATTCCTCGGACTGGCGGCTGTAATTCTGCTTTGATCGAAGGCCGACCCCCAAAGTACGTGTCTACTATACTAGCGATCTGAAAGACTTTTCAAGGAGACGATCATGGCCTTCAGCATAAAACTCGCGCGCAAGCTGCTCAATGCCAGCGACAAGGCTTACAAATCCGCCAAGACGCGGCGGATTGGCGACATCCAAATTCGCGGCGCCAAGCTTGAGCCCGGCCGGATGACCGACATTGCCCGCGGCAGCGTGCGCTATGATACCGAGTTTTACATCGCCGCAAACTCAGCGGGTGACATCGTTGTGGCTTTCCGGGGCTCCGAAACTCAATTCTTCAAGAA
>JBCCYF010000181.1:0-6505 GCA_039190275.1 Pseudomonadota bacterium
ACCAGAATGTCCCAGAACCGGGGAAGGGGCGCATGTTCCTGCGGTGTCTGAAGACTTGCTCCCATCGGACAGCGCCAAATCTGAAGTGGTGGCTCAACGGGCCACGGGGTGATGCGCCGAATGAACTCCGCCCGCGCCCGCGCGCACGGTGTGGAGGCTGGCCAACCACCCGAAAGGCAAAGCAGGATCGCACAATCGATCTGATAGCTTTGTGATGCCGCTGGCTGAAGTCCTGGCCCGAGGGTTAGTATCCCGGCGAACGCGGCAGTACGGGCGTGTGATATCAAGTCAGGCATGGGTAATCCAAAATAGACTGCAATATTATAATAATGAGAAAATCTGCGAATGGTGGCAAGTGAAACCCGAAGTAGCCTGAAAACGTCATATTTTCTGAGCGTATTCCCGCTCACGTTTGCATAAACGGGCGGATTTAGTCACAGAACTATGGTCACGCTCCGGTTGAAATTGTAATTATGAGTCTCGTACCGTAACTTCAGGTCAATCTCACGGCGCTCAGGCACATGCAGCGCAGAACACGGAGGCACCGACATGAGAAAACTCGTTCGTGAATTCCTCCAACATCAGATAGCGCATGCCTTCGAGTGGCCGTAACGCGTCCGTTCGAACGTCTTAGACAGTCAACAGATTCAAACGCTCCAATACGCTCGCCCGCCACCAATTCGTGGGCGCATTCAGATCGCTTGACCAATCCGGGAAGTGGCATGTCGGAAAATGAAGAGGATGAGGCTCGTGCGACCGATCGGATTGTTGAGGTCGAAACGGGCGAGACCGTAGGTTTTGTCTACGAATGGCAAGACGGTACGAAACAGCCTTTGTGGTTTGATGGGGAAAAACCAAACGTTGTCTTAATAGACCTGTAAATGCGAGTTTGTGCCATTCGATTGTGCGGTACTGTGCTTCGTCAAATCAGTTTCGCAAATTTGCCGACTAGGTGCGTCCTAACTTCTCAATGGCATAGCACGGCTGACGACAGGACACTTTGTGACCATGTCAACTGACATCCAGGCGCAATCGAAACAAAACGGTCATGCGCCTGTCACGCAGATGTTTCATTCCCTCGGAATCATCCGAATGAATTTTAAAATGGGGGAATCACCATGAAACTTCGTTCTGTCCTGGCTGGCGCTGTGCTGGCGATCACTGCCGCGGTCTCAGCTCAAGCTGAAACGTGGAAACTGGCTGTCACTGATGTTGAAGGCATGGAACGCCTTCAGTTGGAATGGGGCCCGTTCAAGGATGCGCTTGAAGCAGCCACTGGCGACACCTTTGCATTCTTTGCCGTGAATTCGCGCACCGCAGCGGCTGAAGCACTGCGCGGTGAGACGGTTGATTTCGTTGTCTCCGGCCCTGCGGAATATGTGGTCATCAACAAGCTGACCAATGCGACGCCGATCATCGGCCTTGGTCGTCCGGACTATCACTGTGCCATCGTGGTGCGCGCCGACAGCGGCATCAACACCGTTTCGGACCTCAAGGGCAAGAAGGTTGCCTTTGGTGACATCGGGTCCACCTCCAACATGCTGTGCCCGATGCAGGTTCTGGCGGATTACGGCCTCGATCCGGTGAACGACATCGAGAAGATGCACACCTCCCGCAACATCGCGCATGAAGCGCTGAAGAATGGCGACGTGGACGCTCTGGGCTCGAATGCAGGCAGCTGGCTGCGCGTGCGCAACAAAGAGACCGAGCTGCCCTATGGCTTCTTCAAGATGATTGCGCGCTCGGGCGATTTGCCGAATGACATGATCATGGTTGGTGCACACGTGCCGGAGGATGCCGCGATGAAAGTGCGCGATGCGATCCTGGCCAACAAGGACAGCATCATTGCGGGCATCACCGCCCATGAAGAGAACGACAAGTATGTTGGCATGGACCTCGTCTCGATCGAGGACAGCGCTTACGACTACGTTCGTTCGATGTATTCGAATGCTGGCTACCCCCAGTTCGACAATTTCATTGGTGACTGAGTTGAGTGTCGAAACGCTGGTCGCGCCTGCGCGGCCGGACCAGACCGGGGCGGAGATCTCTGCCCCGGTTCTGCCTGTTGATTTGCGCGTCACGGGGCTGGCCAAGAGCTTTGCCGGAACGCCGATCTTCAAAGATGTCTCTTTTGGTCTGTCTCGTGGTGAAGCCGTCGCGATTGTCGGCGCGAACGGAACCGGGAAGTCGACGCTGCTGCGATGTCTGATGGGATTGATCCCTGCCGATGCCGGAGCAATCAACGTATTGGGCACAGATGTGCGGACCGCTTCAAGCGCTGGCCTGCGCGCCATGCGGGCACAGATGGGTCTGGTGAGCCAGAAACACAATCTGGTGCCGCGCCTGTCGGTTCTTTCAAATGTCGTGCAAGGGCTGCTAGGTCAGCGCCCCGGCATCCGTCATTGGAGCCAGAGCTTTGCGCCAACTGCGTCGCGCGAGGCGGCGCTCGCGGCGCTTGAAAAAGTCGGATTGGCGCATCTGGCAAACCGCAGGGCAGACCGGCTTTCGGGCGGGCAATCGCAGCGCGTGGCCATCGCCCGCGCGCTGATCGGCCAACCGAAGATCCTGATTGCGGATGAACCGACCGCGTCGCTTGATCCGGCCGCGGGCGAAGGCGTCATGGACCTGTTCTTTGACCTGGCCCGCCAAGAGGGGGTCACGGTGATCTTCATCTCGCACAACATTGACCACGCCCTTCAATACGGCGACCGCGTGCTCGGCCTCGCTGATGGGGGCATGCCGCTGGACGCGCGCGCCGCGAGCCTGAGCGCCGCAGAATTGCGAGGGCTTTATGACTGACGCATCTCTGCCCGCTCGATACGAGCGCCCCTCGGCGCTGGCGTTTCTGGGCTATGCCGCCGCGATCGTGATCATCCTGTGGTCCTTTGCAGGTGCGGGCTTTTCCATCGACAAGGTCATCTCTTCGCCGCCGCGATTTGCTGACTTCATTGACCGTGCCTTCCCGCCCAACCTTGAACCCAAGGTGTTGGCGCGGCTGGGTTGGAAAATGCTGGAGACCTTGCAGATCGCGCTCGCGGGCGCGGTGATCGGGATCATCCTGTCGGTCCCGATTGCTCTGTTGGCCGCGCGTGGGCTGATCGCGCCGACTTGGATCAATCAGATCGTGCGCACTGGGCTTGGGTTTATTCGAGCCGTGCCGGATATCGCATGGGCTTTGGTCTTTGTGGTCGCTGTGGGCCTCGGCCCCTTTGCGGGCATGCTCGCCATTGCCATCGACACAATCGGCTTTTGCGGCAGGTTCTTCGCAGATGACATGGAAGCCGCCGACAAAGGCCCTTCGGAAAGCCTGACAGCCACCGGTGCGCGCAAGTTGGATGTGGTCGCCTGCGCCACGATCCCAGCAGCGATGCCGGCCTTTATCTCGACCTCGCTCTTTGCGACGGAGAAAGCGGTGCGATCCTCGACCATCCTTGGCCTTGTGGGCGCAGGGGGGATTGGGATCGAACTCAAAGTCGGGTTTGACCTCTTTGACTACCCGACGGCCATGACTGTCATCCTGATGATCGCTGTCGTGGTCATCTCAATTGAATACCTTTCGGGCTGGGCCCGGACAAAGATCATCGGAGAACAGCGTTGAACGTCATTACCAAAACCGACACTGCGGACCAGCATTGGAGCAAGATCTGGGACGAGATCGAGGAAGGCTCCAAATGGCTGACGCCCGAACGGGACGTCAAACGTTGGGCCGAGGGGCTGGGGCAGGGGGCCGCCATCCTTGACCTTGGGGCCGGGGTGGGGCGCCATGCCCTGTCTTTGCAAGCTGCGGGCTTTGAAGTCACCGCGCTCGACGCCGCCCCAGAAGGGCTGGCCGAGATCGACAAGGCAGGCGCTGGCGTTGTCACGCAGCTTGGCCGCATGGATGACCTGCCATTCGAAGACGGTGCGTTCGATCACGTGCTGAGTTGGAATGTGATCTATCACGGCGATGAAACCGTGCTCCTGAACACCATTGCCGAAGTGCGCCGCGTCCTGAAACCGGGCGGGACGTTCATGCTGACGATGCTCTCCAAGCGCCGCCTCTGGATCGACCGCGAAAAGCTCAACGGTCCAAAGGAAATCAGCCGCAACACTTGGGTCTTTGACGAAGACGGCTCCGACAAACGCCACCCGCATTACTATTGCGGCGCGGTGGAGATGCTGGCGCTGTTTCAGGGGTTCGAGGTGATGTGGATGGAAGACCGCGAACACGAACGCCCCGGCTCCTGGCATTGGCATCTGATCCTGGAGCGGCAGGCATGATTCAGACATTTGTTGGGGCAGAGGTCTATCTGCCCGGCGAGATCGTGGACACCACCGTCACGATGGACAGCGGAACCATTGTCGAAATTGGTGGCCAGGTTCAGGGTCTTGAAATCAACGCGCGCGGCAAGTTCCTCGCGCCAGCGCTGATCGACGTACACGGGGATGCGTTCGAGCGTCAGATGATGCCACGTCCCGGGGTCTATTTCCCAACCGAGACAGCCTTGATCGATACCGACCGGCAGTTGGCCGCCAATGGCATCGCCACGGCATATCACGCGATCACCCTTGGATGGGAGCCGGGCTTGCGCGATGTGGGCCGTGGGCGCGAGTTGATGCAATCCATGCAGGACCTCGCGCCGCGTCTGACGGTAGAGAACCGGGTACAACTGAGGTGGGAGACCTTCGCCTTCGAGGCGCTCGATGCGATTGAATGGGCGCTGAAAGGACCGCTTCTGCCGTCTGTCGCCTTCAACGATCACACCTCGATGACGATGCGCGCCTATGATGTGCCTATCCAGGACCGGGCCTTTGAGCTGTCCCCGGATTTCTCGATTGCGTCGCTTGATGACGAGCGGATGAAAAAGCGCACGACCTCTAAGGCGCATCGTGCGGGCCTCAGCGAAGAAGATTATATCGCCATGTTGGGTAAGGTCTGGGATCGTCGGGGCGATGTGCCGGGGGCCATCGCAAAGGTTGCGAAGATGGCGCGAGAAGTGGGCGCGCCGATGCTGAGCCATGACGACACCCGCGCCGAGACGAGGGCATACTTCCGTGATCTGGGCGCGTCAGTCGCCGAGTTTCCGATGGTGATGGAGGCGGCGAAGGCGGCACGCGCCGGGGGCGATCTGATCATCTTTGGCGCGCCAAACGCGGTGCGTGGCGGCAGCCATATCGGATCACTTGGCGCGGGCGATATGGTCGAGGCGGGTCTGTGCGATGCGCTGGCGTCTGACTACTTTTATCCTGCCATGCTGGCCGCGATTGATCGGCTGGATCGCGAGAAGCGCGCGGATCGTCTGGCCTTGTGGTCGCTGGTCTCAAACGGTCCAGCACGGGCCATGGGGCTGGATGACCGGGGCGAGATCGCCACTGGCAAGCGTGCGGATCTTGTGCTGGTGGATTGGCCGCAAGGACAAACTCCAGCGATTCAAGGAACTTGGGTGGCTGGCCGCTGCGCCTATCGTGGGATACCGCTTGCTGCATGACATGGAACCGGGACTACCTGCCCGCCATTGGTCTCGGAATCACGCAGATCATGGGCTATGGCACCTTGATGTATGCCTATGCGGTTCTTTTGCCGCATATGGCCACTGATTTTGGGCTGAGCCTGTCTCAAATCTTTGGTGTGCTTTCAGCCGGGCTGTTGTTCGGCGGGCTGGTCTCTCCGCTTTCAGGACACCTGACGGACCGCTTTGGCGGTCGCTGGGTCATGGTGGGTGGCAGTGTTGTGGCGGGACTGGCGTTGATCGCCATGAGCCAGGTCACCACATGGCAGCAGCTATTCGTCACAATCCTTGTGGCCGAAGGCGCGGGCATGTTCGTGCTGTATAACGTGGCCTTTGCCGCTGTGGCGCGCCTTGATCTGAGCGTCCCGGCGCAGCGTTCGATCTCGATCATCACGCTCTTTGGCGGTGTCGCATCGACGATCTTCTGGCCGCTGACACTGGCGCTGTTCACTGCCTACGACTGGCAAACAACCTGGGTGATCCTTGGGTTGGCCTATCTGATCGTTTCCCTGCCGATCCATGTTGCCGTCTTGCGTGGTCCGGAAAGAGACACACAAAGCGCGACAAGGGCGCAAATTTCGGACTGGCCCGAGTTGCAGGGCGCGGCGCGCAAGCGTGGGATGTTCTGGATGGTGATCTCGTTTATCTTCTCTGGCTACCTTATGGGCGCGGTGATGACGCTTTGGGTCACAAATGTACAGGACCTTGGCCATACCGCCGCGATGGCCGCCCTCGCCGGAGCCGTCATAGGCCCGTTCAAGACGGTCGGGCGATTCTTCGAGATGTTGATCACCCGCAACATGCACCCTCTGGGCACTTACCTTTTGGCTTTGTCGCTCCAATTCGGCGGTTTCGCAGTGCTGTTGTCGGTTGGTTTCACTGTGCCCGGCATCCTGATCGCCGCCGCGATCTATGGCATGGGTGATGGGATCAAGACGATCGTACGCGGCACGCTGCCGCTCGCGCTTTTTGGCAATAAGGGCTATGGCGCGCGGCTTGGCTGGATTGCGTCTGTG
>JBCCYF010000182.1:0-6470 GCA_039190275.1 Pseudomonadota bacterium
CATGTCAGCCGCCTCGATCGCCACATCCGTGCCCGTCCCGATGGCAAGACCAACGTCCGCCGACGCCAATGCCGGCGCGTCATTGATCCCGTCACCGACAAAGGCGACGGTACGCCCACCTGCGCGCAATTCCGCCACAACCGCGGCCTTTTCCTCGGGCGGCAGGCCCGCATGAACCGTTTCAATACCCAGTGATTTCGCCACCACCCTGGCCGTTTCGCTGGTGTCTCCGGACACCATAACCACGTCCATTCCCATTTCGCGCAGGGAGGATACGACGGCGCTGGCTTCGGGTTTCACGGGGTCGGATATGCCCAGTATAGCGGCCACCTTCCCGTCGACAGCGACGAATACGGGCGTCTTTCCCTGATCGGCCATTTTGGTGGCGTGGACCGCATAGGGAGCGGGATCTATCCTTTCGCGCTGCATCATCGACGCGGTTCCCAGCGCGACTCGCCGGCCATCCACCCGCCCGGCAACACCGTATCCCGCAGTGGTCTGCACATCCTCAGGTTCGGCCAGAGTGAGGCCACGCGCTGCTGCCCCCTGGACGATGGCCCGCGCAAGCGGATGCTCGGACGCCTGTTCGACCGCGGCCGCAAGAGCCAATACGCCCCCTTCATCCTTCCCGCCAATAATCTCAATGTCGGTCAGGATCGGGCGACCCTGCGTCAGGGTTCCGGTTTTATCAAAGGCGATGGTCTTCACTTTGCTGAGGGTCTGCAGACTGTCGCTTTTGCGGAACAGCACATTCATCTGGGCCGCGCGCCCGGTTCCGACCATAACCGATGTCGGCGTGGCAAGACCCATCGCACAGGGGCAGGCGATGATCAGAACCGATACGCCGGTCACCAGCGCATGCGACAGGGCCGGGTCGGGACCAAACAGCAACCAGGCCAAAACGGTCACAACCGCAATCACCATGACGGCGGGGACAAACCACGCCGTGACCCGGTTAAGCAGATCCTGGATCGGAAGCCGCGCGTTCTGGGCCCGTTCAACCAGGGCGATGATCCGGGCCAGCCGTGTGTCCGCGCCCACGGCGGTCGCCCGCAGCATCAGCGTCCCGCCGCCGTTCAGGGATCCGCCGGTCAGGGCATCACCGGGGCGCTTGCGGACGGCCATGGGCTCACCGGTGAGCATGCTTTCGTCGACATAGGACTGACCCTCGATCACATCACCGTCCAGGGGAACACGCTCCCCGGGCCGGATTTGGATGGTCTCGTCGCGCATAATCTCGCCGACCGAAACGGTCGCGAACGTGCCGTCCCGTCGCACTAGGGCGGTATCGGGTTGCAGCTGCAGCAGCGCCCGAACCGCATGTTCGGTCCGACCGCGCGCGCGGGCCTCAAGCGCCCTGCCCGCCAGGATCAGCGTAATGATAACTGCGGCCGCTTCGAAATAGACGAAATGCGCCTCGGGCGGGAAGAGGCCCGGGGCAACCAGTGCCACAACAGAATAGGTCCAAGCCGCCAACGCGCCCATGGCGACCAGGGCATTCATGTCAGGTCGTCCGCGAAACAGGTTGGGCAGACCCAACGCGAAGAAGCTGCGCCCGGGCCAGACCATCACCAATGTTGTCAGGAGGAATTGAAGGGTCCAGCTGGCGGATATACCAATGGTCGCGTGAATCATGTGATGGAACGGCGGATACAGATGCCCGCCCATTTCAAGCACGACGACCGGCGCAGCCAGGGCCGCCGCGATCCCGGCCCGACGCAAAGACAGGTCATCGTGGACCGGTTCGCGGGCATTGTTCGCCTGTTCCTCTTGACCGACATCGGCAGCGCGGTATCCAGCCGTGGCAATCGACCGGATCACCCGTTCGCTGCTTTGGTCAACGCTGCCAACCTCGACCCGCCTATTGGCAAGGTTGGCGGTGGCATCGACCACGCCCGGGGCAGAGGTGGCTGCCTCTTCCACCCGGGAAACACATCCGGCGCAGGTGAGCCCGTCGACCGCCAGCACATGGCGATGCATCACAACCGGATATCCGGCGTGCTCCATGGCATCTGCCAGGACTTTAGGGGCAAATCCGGTGTCCACCTGCAACAGTGCCTTGGCGTTTGTTGCATTCACTTCAGCGCCTGTAACGCCGGGCACCGCACGAAGCGCAGCTTCGGCCCGACCGGCGCAGGAGGCACAGGACAGATTTTGCAATTCAACCCGGACACGACCGTCGTCTGGCATGGATGTTCCTGACACTTGAGTACAATGGGGATGTAGGGCCTCCAGTAAGGGGAAGGTCAAGGTCACAATCGAATCCCATCCGGTGCGCAAGCGCCTGTGCACAAACGCCGCGGGCGATCACACTCGTGGCAGGTGCACAGGTCGCAAACAGGCGATGAAGCGCCGTATATGGCGTTCGTCTAATTCAGATGTAGTCTGATAATCTTCGTCTGAAAAAACGACGAGCGCCAAAATTCTCGCTGGATATGACCGCAAAACTTGACGTAATCATCTGCGAAAAGCAGACTGAAAACACAAATACTAGATGCGGAAAACAGGGAGAGTACCATGGCGATCAAAGCGCCAATCACAGATCTGCAGATAAACACTGCTGATGCTGGCTTTTATGCGGGCTTCAGTCGTGACGTTACAATATCTTCAAAGTTTCTCATCGGCGGTTTGGTCATATGGGCCGTCGCTTTCCCCGAGCAGGCGGGGTCTGTTCTCAACACATTCAACGCCTTTATCCTGTCGAATTTTGCCACCTGGTACATCTGGGTTGTTGCCCTGTTCGTATTGATTTGCGTATTGCTCGCGCTGTGGCCCGCCGCGGGACGGCTAAACCTGGGTCAGCCCGGCGAGAAACCCGAGTTTTCAAACTTTTCATGGTTTTCCATGATGTTCGGTGCCGGTATCGGCGTGGGGATGCTCACGTGGGCCGTTGCCGAACCAGTGTATCATTTTAACAACAACCCCGAGGTCATCCAGGGTTTGACCACAGGCGGGTCCGAAGACAATATACGTATGGCGTATAAATGGTCGTTCCTGCACTGGGGTCTGGGGGCCTGGGCCTGCTATGCGATTGCGGGTCTGGCACTGGCCTTTTTCAGCTACCGTCGCAATCTGCCGCTCACCATCCGGTCGTCGCTAACCCCGATTTTCGGCAAGTCGCTGTCCGGTCCGCTGGGACATGTCATCGACATCGTCGCAGTTGTGGCGACCATTCTGGGTGTGGCGCAAACGCTGGGCTATGGGGTTGAGCAGTTCGTCGCGGGGCTTTCACGCATCGGCATCGGCACTTGGCTCGTGAATGACGAGGGTACGGCATCCTCTTTGGGGATCCTCGTGGCTATTTTCATCATCATGGGCGCGTCGACGCTTTCCGCACTCTCGGGCGTGGGCAAGGGAATCAAGTGGCTGTCGAACCTGAACATGGGGCTCAGCATCTTTCTTCTGTGCTTCTTCCTGCTTTTCGGATCGACCTTCTTCGGCCTGCAGGCGCTGGTTCTTGGCATATGGGACTATCTGATAGCCATGCCGGACATGATGTTCCGGGTATGGAGATCCGATGGCGTTGAGGACAGCGTCGCATCGCAACTTGCCGGCTGGCAGGGTGGCTGGTCGGTGTTCTACTGGGCCTGGTGGGTTGCATTCGCGCCCTTTGTGGGTCTGTTCCTGGCACGCATCTCGCGCGGCCGTTCGATCCGCGAGTTCGTGCTGGGCGCGATGATCGTACCCTCGCTCATGTGCTTTGTCTGGTTCACCTGGGCTGGCGGCACCGCCATTGACCTGGAACTGAATGGCGGTGCAGGCGGTATCATCAACAACGCCCCGGATGGCGACAAGATCTTCGCCATGGTGCAATACATGCTTGCACCAACCATCGGCTGGATCATGTCGCTTGTGATCGTGGTTCTGCTGATGACCTATCTGGTAACCACGGCAGACTCTGCTGTCCTGATCGTGAACACGATCAACGCAGCAGGTGACGAGGGCCCGAAGGCCCGCCCGCATATCCTGTTCTGGGGCGTCGCCCTTGGTGCGGTTGTTGCGGCCCTGCTGCTGGTGGGAGGTCTCAAAGCGATCCAGACCGCGATGGTCATTGGTGCGCTTCCATTCTCGCTGGTGATGGTGCTGATGTGCTTTGCCTTGGTGAAGGCGATCTACAACGACGGTCGCCGCGAGAAGGCAGGAATGGAAACGGTCGTCGCACCGGGTGAGTAACATTCTACTTTGAAAACATCTGGCCCCTGGGGAAAGCCTCGGGGGCCACTTTTATGTGCAATATCCAAGAGCAATGGCTCCGCGCTCAGACCGATGCGCGGGGTACCCAAAATTCCCGACTTTCAAGATTGAGGGTCCACCCGCGGCCGGTCCGAACCGTCACACTCCGGCCAGGTCCTTGGCCCGTTCGCGGAGAATGAATTTCTGGATCTTGCCCGTGGCGGTTTTTGGCAGTTCCTCGAACACCACAGCTTTGGGCGTCTTGAACCCCGCCAGGTGACTGCGGCAGAACGCCTGGATGTCCGCTTCGGTCGCCGAATTTCCCGGGCGCAATTCGACAAAGGCACATGGTGCCTCGCCCCATTTTTCGTGCGGCATGGCAACGACGGCAGCAATCTGTACAGCGGGATGGCGGTGCAGTGTGTTCTCAACCTCGACCGAAGAGATGTTCTCGCCGCCCGAAATAATCACATCCTTTAGCCGGTCCTTTATCTGGACGTATCCGCGGTCATGCAGCACCGCTGCGTCGCCGGACCAGAACCAGCCTCCGTCAAACGCCGCTGCGGTCGCTTCGGGGTCTTTGTAGTATCCCTTCATCACCGGATTTCCGCGAATTGCAATCTCGCCCTGCGTCTGGCCATCGGCCGGAACCGATTGTCCGGTGGCACGATCAATGACCTGCACACCGTCGACCATCGGAAAGGCCGCACCCTGCATGGCCTGAACTTCGGACTGTTCGGCGGCGGTAAGCGTGTCCCATTCCTCACGCCAGAGGCATTGCGAGATATGCCCATAGGTCTCGGTCAGCCCGTAGACCTGCATTACCTCAAACCCCAGCGCGCGGGTTTTTTGCAGCACTGCGGGCGGCGGCGGCGCCCCGGCCGTCATAACGTGGATCGGCGGCGAGAAGGGCTCCGACGGCGCACCTTCGAAGTCCGCCATCATCGACAGGACTATCGGCGCGGCCCCAAAATGTGTGACACCTTCATCCTCAATAGCCTTAAACAGCCGCTCAGGCAGCGGGTCCCGCGGGAATACCATACGGGCACCGACGATCGCCATGGCCCAGGGGTGGTTCCAGCCGTTGCAATGAAACATCGGTACAACCGACAGATACACGGGACGTGGCACCATAGCCCACCCCGCCACGGTGCCCATGCTCATCAAATAGGCGCCCCTGTGATGGTACACCACGCCCTTGGGCCGGCCCGATGTGCCGGATGTGTAGTTGAGCGCGATGGCTTCCCACTCGTCGGCGGGCATGCGTCCCTCAAACTCTGGGTCACCTTCTGCGATCAACGCGTCATAGGTTGTCTGGCCGAACCCCGCCTTGCCCCCGGCCTGCGTATCCACGATATCAACCACCGGAATGTCCCGACCCATGAGCGCAAACGCCTCCCGGACGACCGGAGCATATTGACTGTCCACGATAACCAATTGGCTGTCGGCATGGTCCAGAATATAGGCGATGGTTTCGGGTTCCAGCCGGATGTTGATGGTGTTCAACACCGCTGCGGCCATCGGCACGGCGTAATGAAGCTCGAACAACTCCGGAATATTCGGTCCAAGCACCGAAACCGTATCACCTGGTTTTATGCCTCGCTTGATCAGCCCCGAAGCGACCGCCGCGCAGCGTGCGCCAACCTCGGCCCATGTCCGGCGGCAGGTGCCGTAGCTCACGGCCTCGCGGGGGCCGAACACGAGCGCCGCGCGTTTGAGGAACGATATCGGTGTCAGCGGGACATAGTTCGCCGCGGTCCTGTCCAAAGCCTCAAAATGCGCACGCATGGCATGTCCTCCCCGCTTTTTTCGTTGTTATATCACCGGTTCCAAAACGTCTCCAGAACCGTGGCTCGGCGGCGTCCATCCGTGCAGATGACCTCAAGTTGTGTGCCCGGGTCCCAATGGGTCATACGCACCATGCCGATCGCCACGTTGGTTTCGAAATCCGGAGACCACGCCGCAGAGCTGATGCGCCCGACAGTTTTACCCTGCGCCTGCAGCGACCAGTGCCGGTCGCAGGGCGGCACTGGCGGACCGTCGATGGAAACAGGGCGGATCTGGCGGACCGGCCCCTCCATTGCCACCCGCAACAGGGCATCGCGACCGATGCAACCAATGGCCGTTTGCGTGTTGCAGAACCGGCCCAGACCGCATTCATGGGGCGTGTTGCGGCGGCTCATGTCATTGCCAAAACTCAGCAGACCGCTTTCGATGCGCTCAATGGAATTCGGGCAACCGGCACGAACATCAAGATCCTTGCCCGCCTCAAACAGAGCGTTCCAGAGCGGCATGCC
>JBCCYF010000183.1:0-6338 GCA_039190275.1 Pseudomonadota bacterium
CGCTGGAAGCTCGGGGTTAAAGGGATTGTAGAGCGGGGTGTAGATCAGCTGTTCTGCGCCATGCACTGAGCCGAGCGTATAGGTTCCATCAACGCGCTCACCCCCCTTGCGGCCGAGAGCAGACCGCACTGTGCCAGCGTCAAAATTCGCACCAAGATCGTGCTGGTTCCAAACGCGGCCCGTAAGCTTCTTGGTTGGGTCGACATAGTAGCGGAAGATGAAGTCAGTATCGCCATCTGGCTCAACCAGGATGTCGACCATGACAAATTTTTGGGACTTGGCTGCGGCGAGATCAACCTTGGCAATCTGCATCTTTGGAACTTCGCGGCCAGTGTCGTCATAGGCCATCAACTGCCAGTCGATCTCTTGAGACCAAACACCCTCGCTGTTGTCCAGATCGAAGGCCATATAGAGGTGATCTTGCCCCTGAGAGCTCACCGCGAGTGCGATGTCAACGGCGCCACCGGCGGTCTCTTGAAAGACTTTGAAATCGACCGCTTTGACCTCGGCGCCGCCGTGCAAATCCCTGAGCGGGGCTGCAAGATCGTGCTTTTTCCAACCCGTGTCCGTTCCGGATAGCTCTTGGGTGAGATAGAAGGCATCGTCGTCGCCGATAGAGAAGAAAAGGCCTCGGCCCTCGCGGGTTTGCAAGGCATCGAACCTCCGCTCAGCCGACATCACGAGGGCTTGCTTTTGGTTCTTCATGAGTTCGGTTGTTGCGATGATGTTATGTGCCATCTGCGGGCCTTTCAATTGCTTGGGGCTCTTTGGAAGTTTGATCTGTCCAGCGCGAGGAAGTGGCCGCGCTAGCCGCTCAGGGTGAGTTTGGTCGGCGCGGCATAGGTGACATGAGCAACCAGGTCTTGCTTGCTCGAGAATTGTGGATCCTTGAACAAGAACGTTTGTCCACCAGGGAAAACCCAGGAGCGAGATCCGTTGAGCATCGCCTTAACTCGGTTCGGTCGATCCGAGAGGAAGCGGTGCATCACATCCAGGAACCCCTTGATATTCGCAATGAACTGATTGATCTGGCCGAGAGAGATCACTTTTGCCCAAAAGCTCGTGTCAAAGTTCGACAGATCTTCAAAGGCCGGATCAGCCATCGATACGGCCAGCTGACCATTTGCATCGACACCGAGGTTGAACCGGGTGGTCACCCGGTACTTCACGATGTCACCTTCCGAGACACCTCCCTCGGCATTGAAGTGCATCCAGGCCCCTGCCGTGGTGACGACGCGGATGGTCTTGCCCTCGAAGTAGACATCCGACGTGACATTGGTCTTCACCTCGATGTTGCCCCAGTAGATCCCCTTCCACACATCGTCCTTGTCGGACTTGTGATGGCTGAAGGTCAGGACATGCGCCCCCGGTTTGGTTACTGGTTTGAAGCTGCCAGGGGAGCGATCTTTGCTAATCGACAGCTTGACTGTCAGTCCCTTCCAATTGGCGTCGATCTTGGCAGATGGAACCAGGCAGATCGATGTCAGGCTTGGTGACAGGAGCCCGCTGAGAAACTCGGCGAACACGCCGCGTTTGATCGCCATCGCGCCGTGGAAGTTCGACACATCGGCCTCCTGCACCCAATTCCAGCCAAATGGTTTGGCAGGCACCATCGGGTGATCCTCTGTCATGACCAGCCAATTGAGGGTGTAGAGGGGGTAATGCTTGGTCGCGTTGCCGGTCTCGTCGAGGAAGGGCGAGACCATGAAGTTCAGATCCGTTGGAACGATGGAGTTCCGTTGCCGAACATTCGATGGCTTGATCGCATAGCCGAGGAGGTAGTTCCCCTGAGGATTGCCGCCGGTCCGATTTCTGTCCTGAAGCGCCTCAAAATACGTGTTGAGAAAGAACCGCGTCAGGTAGAGGTAGGCCGTACTTGATTTGTCGAGACCCGGAATGTCGGGCGCCGCTTCCAGCCCGGGTGTGTTCAGATCGAGATAGAGCTGTTGAACACTGAACATCGAGCCTGGCTCGAGGTTTTTGACATGTTGCTGGACGTCCTCGGGCAAATCATTGAAAGCCGCATCATTGCTGGCGAGATCCAGGTCGACTTCGAAGCGGAAGGTCCATGGCTTTGCTTGATCGGCTTGTGCGATATTGGTCCATGAAAGATCACCAAAGTGCTCCTCCATTGCGATCAGTTTGAAGTCCTTGGCGGTCAGGTTGTAGGTGACCTTGTGGTTACCCCTGTCGAGAACAACAACATCCGGAATGTCAGCAAGCTCAAACTCGGTCGGCAAGCCGAGCTTCGCTTTGAACCCGAAGACGAACTTCTTCTCATAGAGTTTTTTCAGCGCTTCAGCGTCGGCGTCTTTGTCTGTGATCGAGAACGGGTCTTTGCCCACAAACGACTTGAGGGTTTCAAAGTCCAGCTCCTCAAAACTGCCCTGACCACCGTTCGTGCCGGAGACATAAGCGTAGCACTTTATGCACTCAACCGCCTGAAACTTCGAGAGAAACTCTTTCATCGTCGCGTTGATCGATGCCTGAGTGGTGCCTGCGACGAGATCGTATCCGTAGCGCGGATCAGAAAGATCCGACTGTGTAGCAACCATGATAAGCCTCCCACAAACGGCCCGCACATGCTGAACTTGCAAGTGTCACGCGACTGGATTTCAACTCTTGGTGGGAAGAGTCTCTCGCGCCTAGCGCTATGACGATGTGAAGATCGTCACATGCCGAGCGCATCAGTAGACCCGGTTGGATTGCGAGGTCGCTTGAGGCGGGCAGGGTGCACTTTTTACCTTATGAAGGTCTGCTAAGGGGGCGTGCGGTTGGAAAACGGCCGCATCCGGCTGTGACTAGCTCCGGGCTGGCTTTGGATTTGGTGCCTAGCCCTAATGCTGCGGATTGCGTTGCTGACGCGTCCGCTTGCCTCAAAGGTCAGCTCTCGTACCGGGTCGCGCCCCTTCGTCTTGCGTCGACCGGTTGGGACATGACGATTGCATGGTGGGCGCGCTGATCGCAGTTTGCTCGGGGGCAAACGCGGCAGTTGATGCCGATCTGGGTTGGCTGGATGCCGGCGATGCTGAGATGTTCGGCATATCCGATCTTGCTCGCATGCTCGACGCTGCACCCCATGGCGATGGCGAGCCGGACATCTTGGTTATGACGGGTGAATTTGGGCCGCTCCACGGTGCGCGAGAAGACAACAAACTCGCTGGCATCCGGCATCTCGACGAACTGAGTTACAATGCGCCCAGGGACCCGAAACGAGGTGTGGACATCGAGCCGCGGGCAGGCGCCGCCATGCTCGGCCAAGGGAAAGTCGGTCGAATTGAAGCGCTTGGTCACGTTTCCCGCCTTGTCAATGCGCAGGAAGAAGAACGGCACCCCATGGGTGCCTTTTCGCTGCAGCGTTGTGGCCCGGTGGCTTGCCTGCTCGAAGCTCACGCCAAAGCGGTTGGCCAGATGATCCATGTCATACTTGCATGCCTCGGCCTCGGCGAGGAAGCGCGCATAGGGCATCAGCACAGCCGCCGCGAAGTAGTTCGCCAGCTCGACCCGGCAGCGCGCGAGACCCTGCTCATCGGCAATCCCGGAACGCGCAAGCAGCCGATCGAGCACTTTGTTTTGTTCAATGAGCCCGGCCACATGGACGAGTTGGAAGATGCGGTTGGGGTGATCCAATGCCTCTGACAGCAGCACGATGCCGCGCGCTTCATCATAGTCGCGCAGAGTATAGGGCAGGTCGCTGACAGGGACGACCTGGATCTCCAGATTGTGACGGTCCTGGAGGCGTTCCTTGACCCTGACATAAGCCTCGTCTGTGGCAACAGGCACCCCATCCCAGAACGTTTCTGCGGCCTTCTCTAGCGGTGCGAAGTGGTTGTGATGGCTGCGAAAATAGGCATGAACAGCCGCTTCGGGCGCGGCCACGACAGCGGTCGCCTCACCCTCCGCGCTGGCGACTGTCAGCAATTGATCGGTTGCGGCTTCATAGGCTCGGTTCAGCGCCAATATGCAGTGGACCAGATCCGGGCTGTGGACCAGCGCCGCGCGCAGTTGCGCCAGGTCTGGCCGACGGCCCTCGAAGAGCGGGTCTTGGACCAGGGTTCGCAGGTCCGACAGAACCGTTGCATCCTCGCCATCGGAGAAGTCGCGCCAATCGATCCCGTAGATCTCGATCAGCTTGAGCAACACGGGCACTGACACGCTGCGCTCGTTGTTCTCGAGCAAGTTCACATAGGAGGTCGAGATCCCAAGCGTCCGGGCCATTTCGGCCTGGGTCTCCCGCTTGTCGAGGCGCAGGCGGCGCAGATGAGGACCTATGAATGTTTTGCGCATGATCAGTACATTTGCTTGTTAAATTTACAATTACACAATTTCTGTGAATTGTGAACTCTCGCGTTCACAACACGACCCGGTTTCAGTTCCTGAACGGGGTGGTCCGCTGCATATCCCTGCGTCAAGCCGCACAGATTCGCAGGAGGACGCCATGCGCACAGGTCAAACTCACCTCTTCATCCCAGGCCCCACCAATGTGCCCGAGCCGGTGCGCCAGGCCATGAACGTACCGATGCAGGATATGCGCGCGCCCGACTTTGGCGATCTGACGCTGGATCTGTTTGCAGACCTTAAGAAGGTCATGAAGACCGAGGAGGGTACGGTCATGATCTTCCCAGGCAGCGGCACCGCCGCCTGGGAGGCTGCGATTTCCAACACGCTGAACCCGGGCGACAAAGTGCTGATGAGCCGTTTCGGCCAGTTCAGCCATCTGTGGGTCGACATGGCTCAGCGGCTGGGTTTGGATGTGGAGGTGATCGATGTCGCCTGGGGCGCGGGCACCCCTGTCGAGGAGTATGGCCGCCGCCTCAGCCGTGACGTGAAGTCGGAGATCAAAGCGGTCTTCGTGACCCATAATGAGACTGCCACCGGTGTGACATCGGATGTTGCTGGGGTCCGCCGGGTTCTGGACGAAAGCTACCATGACGCGCTTTTGTTTGTGGATGGCGTCAGCTCGATCGCGTCGCTCGATTTTCGCATGGATGAGTGGGGTGTCGACCTCGCCGTTACTGGCAGCCAGAAGGGCCTGATGATGCCCGCAGGTCTGGGCATCCTGGGCCTTTCGCCAAAAGCGCTGGAGGCGGCCAAGACCGCCAAGATGAACCGCTGCTATTTCAGCTTTGACGACATGCTGAAGATGAATGCGGATGGCTATTTTCCCTACACGCCGCCAACCCAGCTGTTCCATGGTCTGCGAAAATCGCTGGACCGGCTGTTTGGCGAAGGCTTGGAGACCGTTTTTGCCCGTCATTATCGACTGGCCGAGGGGGTTCGCCGCGGGGTCGCCGCTTGGGGCCTGGACCTGGTGGCTGAACATCCAAAGTGGCACTCGGACACTGTCACCGCGATCCGCACGCCGGCGGGTGTTGATGCGCGGGATGTCATTCGCATCGGGTATGAGCGTTACAACACCTCCTTCGGCTCGGGCCTGTCGCAACTGGCTGGCAAGGTCTTTCGCATTGGTCACTTGGGTGATCTGAACGAGGGCATGTGCCTGACGGCCCTGTCGCTTGCTGAATTGTCCCTGCGCGAGGCGGGTGCTTCGGTTGAATTCGGGTCTGGCGTTGCGGCGGCACAAAGCTGGTATGCCGCCGATGGCGCTGCCATGTCCCTGGCTGCTGAGTAAGAGGCGGATCATGAGCCACACGCTTCACCCGCTGCGCCAGCAGCGTCTGCAACGCTCGGAACTTGCGGTCCCCGCTTCAAACCCGGCGATGATCGACAAAGCCGCCGACAGTGCTGCGGATTATATCTTCCTGGATCTGGAGGATGCGGTCGCCCCGCCCGAGAAGGAGCAGGCGCGCAAGAATTGCGTCCAGGCGCTGAATGACATCGACTGGGCCGCGAAGGGCAAGACCGTATCCGTCCGCATCAACGGGCTCGACACTCATTACATGTACCGCGACGTGGTCGATGTGATGGAGCAGGCGGGCAGTCGGGTCCACACGCTGCTGGTGCCCAAAGTGGGTGTCCCCTCGGACCTCTACATGGTCGACGCGTTGGTCAATCAGATCGAGCAGGGCGAGGGGTTCGAGACCCGCGTCGGCCTGGAGGCGCTGATCGAGACCGCGTTGGGCATGGCCAATGTCGAGGCGATTGCCCAATTTGGTGGGCGCCTCGAAGCACTGCATTTCGGAGTTGCCGATTACGCCGCCTCTCTGCGCGCCAGAACCGTGAATATCGGCGGGCTCAACCCTGATTATCCGGGCGACCAATGGCATGCTGGGATCAGCCGGATGGTGATCGCCTGCCGGGCCTATGGCTTGCGTGCAATCGATGGACCATTCGGTGATTTCTCCGATCCAGAGGGCTACAAAGACGGCGCCCGCCGC
>JBCCYF010000184.1:0-6254 GCA_039190275.1 Pseudomonadota bacterium
CGGGCGCGAGCTGGGGCTAGCCCAGTCGGTCGAGGCGGCGCTGGCGATCTGGAAGATAACGGGCATGCCGTGCTGGTTCGTCCCGACCCTGGCTGGGTTTGGCGAGGTCGAGCTGCCGCCGATCGTCAAGACGGTCGTGATTTGTGCCGAGCATTCGGCGAGCGATCTGGACCGATACAAGATCGACCAGGCGACGAAACGGATCTCGGCGCTGGGCCGTGAAGTCAAGGTATTCCGGCCGCCGCAAGAGGATTGGACCTTTCTCAAATGGATGGGGGCGGCGGGTGATGCTGACACGTAAGCAGCGGCTGCAGCTGCCGATCGCGACACCGTTGCCGGATGAGTTGGTGCGCCGGCTCAAAGCCTTGCATTCGATCCGCGATGACGACATCGCCCGCTACAAGGCAGCGCGGGAGCGGCTGGAGATCAGAGATGAGCGGGACAATGGATGATCCTGTTCCGGTCTTTAGCCAAGAGTTGATCGATCTGGTCGCCGAGCGGATCAACGATATGGGACCAGTCGATGCCCATGCCGCCGCGAATGCCCTGTTTTTGTGCCTGGCTTCGATTGTTGCGGCACTGCCGGAAGCCGATCGACAGAGCGGGGTGATCCGGGTGCAAGAGACGTTCGGCAGCCGTGTCGCGGACGCGGTAGCCGATCCGGTGATCGAAATTGACTTCGTCGGCAAGAGCGACCTGAACTAGATGGCATTGCGGTTTCCTCCCCTGAGGGCTCGGCCCTCACTCGGCCGGGCAGCGCCGTTGCAAGCTCCCTGCCCGGCCACCCTTTTTCTGGGGCGGGGCTGATGTTGCGCGTGCTCGATCTGTTCAGCGGCATCGGCGGGTTTTCGCGCGGGCTCGAGTTGGCGGGCGGGTTTGAGACGGTTGGGTTTTGCGAGATTGATCCGTTTTGCCGTGACGTGCTCGCCAAGCATTGGCCGGGGGTGCCCATTCATGACGACATTCGAACGCTCGACGCCACCCGGACAGAGCGGATTGACATCCTCGCCGGCGGCTTCCCTTGCCAGGATATCAGTCATGCGGGCCCGCGCACCGGACTTGCCGGAAGCCGTTCGGGGCTCTGGCGGGATATGGTTCGAACCGTTTGCCTGGTACGACCGCGAACGGTGCTTGTGGAGAACGTGGCAGCGTTGCTTGGTCGAGGGTTGGACCGTGTACTCGGGGACCTGGCCGAGGTCGGGTATGACGCGGAATGGCATTGCATACCGGCGGCGGCCGTTGGTGCCCCTCACCAACGGGATCGCCTCTGGATTATTGCCGACGCCGAATGCGACCGAGTCGAAGCGTGGGGCAGAAATGCTCGAGGGAATCAGTCCAACCGGACGGATGCCGGACGGGTCTCGGCGCCAGGTCGGGCTCAAGCAATACCTGCATCATGTGATCAAGGGCGATTGGCCATTGGTCCTGCCGACGCCGACGGTGAAGGGGGATTACAACCGCCGGGGCTTATCTCAGAAATCGGGGGATGGGCTTATGACTGTTCTGCGCCGTCACCTGGATGGGAGACCCCTTGGCCGGAAGTCCTTTCGTCGATTCAGGGAATGGATGATGGGGTATCCGATCGATTGGACGCGGCCGGAATAGACGCCACGGGCAACGCCGTACTTCCGCAAATTGTCGAGATGATCGGGCGCGCCGTCCGGGGGGGGGCGGCCAAGGCCCTTCGTCATCAAGACGGGGGCGCGTGATGGCGGTGGTCTGCAGCGGATGCGGGGTTGAACTTCCGGCCGGCAGCAGCGCTGGTGTGGTGCTGGTCGACACGGTGTTCGGGCGGTCGCGTGTCACCGACGCCGGCGATGTGGTGATGGTCGATGGCAAATGGTCTGGCGCTCTCACCATTGGCAAGTGCTGTCTTGATCGGCCGATCGGTATGTTCTTTGCGCGGGCCGGTGTTGAGGGCTTGGGCCATGTCGAGGCCGTTGGCGAGGCGGTGGCGTCGTGAGCTTGATCGATGTCGAGATGCTGGAGCGCGGCCAGGGCAGCCATTGGCTGGTCGACAGCGCGCATATGATCAACCTCCAATATGACAGCCTGGTCAACAGCGTTCGCGTGATGGGTAAGGATCCCGAAACCGTGTTCACGGCGCGGGAATGGTTGATGCTCGCGATCTCGCTGATCGTTGATGAGGATGACCAAACGCGGTTCACCGCAGAGTTCAAAGCGGCGTGGGATCGCGCCTTGCTGGTGCAGAGCGACGTTGAGAACGTCGTATCCCTGGAGGCCTGGCGCGGCAGCTCGCCGCAAGGGGGGCGGCGTGCCTGAGCGGTTCGACAAAGTCGAAATTGGTAATGCCACGCTTTATTGCGGGGATTGCCGGGTGGTGATGTTGAGGCTGGGGCCGGTGCATTCGGTGATTACCGACCCGGTTTGGCCGAACGCGCCCAAGGATAGCGTGCCGGGCTCTAACGATCCTTGGGGGCTGTGGCGCAGCGCGGTTCGGACCATGCCGGAGTTCATGCGTCTGATCACCGTGATGCGGTGTGACAGCGATCCGCGATTCCTTGCCGAGATAACCCGCGATTTGCCGTTCCTGCGAGTGATCCAACTGTCCTATGCGGTGCCGGGCCGGATGGGGCGGGTCTTGGGCGGCGATGAATACGCCTATTGGTTCGGGGCGCCGATCGCCTTTGCGCCGGGGCGGCGCGTTATTCCCGGTCGCGGGCCGGTGGCGCAATCGGCGCGGCGGGCCGAGGTCCGGCACCCGATGAACCGGCCTGTGGAACATTTCGATTGGCTTGTGCATTGGGGCAGCGATGCCGGGGAGACGGTTCTTGACCCGTTTATGGGGTCGGGCACGACAGGGGTTGCGTGCGCCAAGCTGGGGCGGCCGTTTGTCGGGATTGAGGTGCACCGGCCTTATTTCGAGATTGCGTGCCGGCGCATCGAGGAAGCCCAGCGGCAAGGTGATTGGGTGAGCCAGCAAGGCGTCGCGTGATGGGGCGAGAAACCGGTCATAGAGCGCTGTTGCAGGGTTTTGGGCACCGTCCCTACCCGGCCGAGCGGGCCGTTGCGCTCTCGAAGCATTTGACGCGGTGCGTTCGAACGCTTGGTTCGGCGTGTTTTGGGGGCGGCCGTGGCTGAGGGAACGAAGACGCCAAGCATGGCCGAGGCCCTGGCCGATGCCGAAACCGTTGCCGGGCCGGGGGATGGCGGCGGCGACGGCGTCGATCTCAACCTGGAGCTGGGCCGGCTGGAGCGCAACGATATCGGCAATGCCGAGCGGTTGCTGGCCCGGCACGGTAAGGATCTTTTGGCCGTCGACAGGGTCGGGTGGCACGTCTGGACCGGCACTCATTGGGTCAACGAGGGGGCCGATGCGATCGTCAAAAAGCGATCGCATGAGACCGCGAAGTCGATCATGGAAGAGGTCGGTGCGCTGCAGAAAGATGGGGCGCCCGAAGGGGTGCTCAAGTCGGATTGGGATGACTATCTCGACAAGCATCTAAAATGGTCGCTCGCCTCGGGCAACAAGCCGAGGCTCGATGCCATGGTTGCCGAGGCAGCGCCCTATCGGGCCTGCCTGCCGGCCGCGCTTGATGCCGATCCCATGCTGTTGAACCTGAAAAACGGCACGCTTGTGTTGGAAGGCTCTTGCGAGGAATTGCGGGAGCATCGGCGCGACGATCGGCTCGCCAAGATCATGGATGTTTCTTTCGATCCGGACGCGACTTGTCCAAAATTCTTGGCCTTCCTGGAGCGGGTGCAGCCCGACCCTGAGATACGGCAATTCCTGCAAGTTTGGATGGGGTATTGCCTGACCGGCAATACCTCGGAGCAAGTGCTGGTTTTCAATTACGGGCCGACCGGGCGAAACGGCAAGGGCGTGTTTACCGAGCTGTTCGCCAAGATGATGGGGCCGTATGCCGCGTCGGTGCCGGTCGAGAGCCTGATGAACAACGACCGCAAGCAGGGCAGCGAACCAACGCCGGACCTGGTGCGGTTGCCCGGTGCGCGGATGGTGCGGGCCTCGGAAGCCGAAAAAGGCTCGGTCTTTGGCGAGTCGCTGATCAAGAAATTGACCGGCGGGGATCCGATCGATGTGCGGCGGATGGCCAAGGAATTCTTCACCTTCTATCCCGAATTCAAGTTGATGATCTCGGGCAATTATCGGCCACAGGTGCGCGGCAACGATAAGGGCATTTGGGACCGGCTGTTGCTGGTGCCGTGGGACGTTCACATCCCCAAACCGGAGCGCGACCGGCACCTTGATAAGAAGCTCTGGGCCGAGCGGGCGGGCGTCCTGAATTGGGCGCTGGACGGTCTTCGCATCTGGTTGGAAAGCGGGCTTAGCATTCCGGAAGCGGTTCGGGTCGCGACCGAGGATTTCCGCGAGGAATCGGACCCGGTGAGCCGGTTTATCGAGGCCTGTGTGAAGCCCATGCCTAGCGCGTCGGTCCAGGCCTCCGCGATGTATGCCGGCTATGAAAAGTGGTGCGAGGTCAATAGCGAGAAGAAGTTCAGCCAGACCGCGTTCGGCCGGGCCTTGGTCGAGCGAGGGTTGGAGAAATCGAAGGGCCGGATCGTTGTCTATATGGGCGTGAGCTTGGATCTGGGCGGGTTGATCGATGACGGGCCGTCGGATCCGGACCCGCCGCCCGGTGATCCGTATGAGTAGCGGCTAGAAACTATCGCAACTGTCGCAAACTATCGCACCGAAACGGCCAATGTTTTCAACGGTTTGTGATAGTTGCGATAGTTTTCGATAGTTTTTCCGAGGTCATGCGTAAGGCGCGGTTAGGTGTGTGCCTGTGCGCGTAAGGTGGTGATAACTATCGCAACTATCGCAGAAGGGTGTTTAAGGTGTTGATAAGACGGGAAAATTCAGGATTAGAACTATCGCACAAACCGTCGCATCAACTGTCGACAACTGTCGACACGCCCAGACCGGGCCGACGGGTGATCGATATCGAGCACTTGCTGATCTGGACCTATCAGCGCCAGCAGGTCGACAGAGCCGAGCAGCGGGGCCGGAACGCCACGCCGGCCGGGTATTCCGGATCGACGCTCAGCGCAGTTCAGCGGCTGGGCCTGCAAGGGGTGCGGGTCGATTGTGAAGGCTCTGGCGGCTATGGGGCCGATGCGGTGCATGGCGATGCCCAGGCCGTGCATGACCTGGTCGGCACCTTGGGCCGGGATCTGGCTGTCCTGGTCGTTGGTCACGCCAGGGCGGGCACCAGGCCGGATCCGTTGATCGGGGTACGGCCGCAGCTGGTGCCGCGCGACCTCAGCCGGAAGGGCAAGCCGGTGGCGGAGTACAGCCGAAAAAACGGGCGGCCCTGGGTTATTTGGCTACGCCTGATCAATCACCCGGAATACATTACCTCTCAACGGACGCGTTATCGTGACTGGTGGCACTCGCTGCAGTTTTTGACGGAAAATCTCCAAAATCTGGAAGGGCATCAGGTGACCGGCCCAGCCGCCGCAATGACACCTTGGCAAATTTCCGCTTGACTGATGTTTTGGTCTTGAACTAGGGTCCGCATAGTTAAAAAGGCTCGCAACCGGGGCGCCGGGGCGGGCCTTTTCAGTTCCAGAATTCCGACCGGCAGGCGAGCGCCTGCAAACCAACTGAACCCCAACCGCCCAAGCCCCTCCCTGTGCTTGGGCACCCTGAACCGCTCGACCCCTCCCGGTCGGGCGGTTTTCTTTTTGGGAGCCGGCTTTGAACGAACGAGCGTTATGGCTGAGCGTGATCAAGCAAGCCTTGGACGATGCCGTCATGCCGGCCAGGGGTTTCTATTACTCGCCGGTCGAACAGCAGCAGGCGATCAACTTCCTGACCGCTCGGTCGGGCCGGTGGGCCGATGCGCGGGAAGCCGCCGCCGGGGCGGCCGGGATTGATCCCGACTATCTGCGCGATCACGCCGAGGCGATTATCGAGGGTCGCCGGTCGTTCAAACGGGGCATGCCGAAATCCATGCCGCTGAGGGCGGCCGCGTAATGCCGGACGGCGGTTCGCTGGCTCGCCTTCATGCCGCGCTTCAAGCAGCGGCGGGCGGCACGGCCGGCCTCTACACAAGCTGGGAAGCCATGTTCGATCAGAGCGGGATCGCGCCGGGTCATCATTTCACGCGCCAGCTCAACTGGCTGAATGATCGGCTCGGGGCCAACCATGTCGATCTCTACACGGCGCGCGATGAGTTTGCCCGGCAGTACGGGGCCGAGGGCTGGTTCGCGCTTGACCTGGTGCCGGGGCTGGATCCGGCCGATCTGATCCTGGATCTGGATTTCGA
>JBCCYF010000185.1:0-6116 GCA_039190275.1 Pseudomonadota bacterium
CAGTGCGTTGATCTTGGGCGATCCCACGAATTGCGCGACGCGCAGGTCAGTCGGGTTTGTGTAGACCTCGTCCGGTGGCGCCAGTTGCAGGATCTCGCCCCCCATCATGACGGCCATGCGGTCCGACATGGTCAGGGCCTCCGCCTGATCGTGGGTGACATAGATGAAGGTCGCGCCCAGATCGCGGTGCAGCTCGGCCAGTTCTGCCCGCATGTGCACCCGCAATGCGGCATCAAGATTGGAGAGTGGCTCGTCCATCAGGAAGGCAACGGGTTTGCGCACCATGGCCCGACCCAAGGCGGCGCGCTGGCGCTGACCGCCGGAAAGCTGCCCGGGTTTGCGATCCAGCAGAGGACCGATTTGCAGGACATCGGCGGTTTCCCGGATCTGTTCGATGATGGCAGCATGCTTTGCACGCGCCACCATGCGCCCGATCAGCGGGAACCGTTCGAAGAACCCAAGCTCCCGCAGACGCAGCGGCACGGCCATATTCTGCGCAACGGTCAGGTGCGGGTACAGGGCATAGGACTGGAACACCATGGCCAGATTCCGCTCCGCCGCGCGGACGCTGTTGACCAACCGATTGCCGATCCGCACATCGCCGCCGCTTTGCTGCTCCAACCCCGCAATGATCCGCAGCAAAGTGGACTTGCCACAGCCAGACGGACCCACCAGGGTCAGGAACGCTCCGTCAGTGATATCCAGGTCGATCCCCTTCAGGACCGAGGTGTCCCCGAAGGACTTGGTGATGCCGTTTAACGTGATCGCGGCCATGTCGTGTTCCCCAAGTCGCCGAATCGACTGAAGACCCAGGTAGCAAGTTTGATTGACTGTTCGATGATGCAAAATTAGCTGGACTAATATTGCTCTCAGTGTCAGTCCGGGGTGGATGATGATGATCGAAGGCCCCGCATGAAGTTGAGCCCCTATCAGGTTGCCGCCTTTACGCAAACCGCCCGGGCCGGCAGTTTTTCCGCCGCGGCCGAGGCGCTGGGTGTCACACAATCTTCAATAACGCAGCACGTGCAGAAGCTGGAAAGGTCCATGGGCACCCGGCTTTTCGTGCGCCGCCATGACGGTGTGGAGCTGACGCACGCTGGACGTGATCTGTTCGAAGTGTCCGACCGGTTGCTGGTGCTGGAGGAACTGGTTGCCGAAAAGGTCGCGACCTATGGCGCGGTGGACGCCGGGACCTTGCGGATCGTTGCTAATGCGCCGCGCCCGGCCATGCCATTGATCCGCAGATATCTAGAGACCTATCCCGGCGTCGAGGTTGAGTTCAGCCTGTATGACTGGACCACGACCCGGTCCATGGTGCGCAATCGCGAAGTGGATTTGGCGATCATCACAGACCCTGACCCGCCCGCAGGGGCGACGGTGATCAAGCTGGATGAAACCGCCTACATGGCGCATATGCACCGGGACCATCATCTGTCGGCCCGGGAGAGAATCTCGCTGCAAGACCTGCAGGGCGAACATCTGATCGTGCCCGAGGACGGGTCGCTGACCCAGATCATCCTGAACCGCAAAGTTGGCGAGTTGGGTCTGGCCATGCCGAACATCATCAAGACGCGGACGTTCCCTGTCGTCAAAGAGGCCGTCCTGCATGGCATCGGGATCGGATTGATTCTGGAGGACTCGCTTTTCCCGTCGACCGGGCTTGTGGCGAAACCGATTGTCGAGATGCCCGAGCTTTACAAGCACTGCCTTGTCATCCCCAGCGACAAGTCGGATCTGCGCGCGATCCAGCGTTTTATCGAGATTTCACAACAAGAACGCAAAGCTGACGCAGCCCCATTTTGAAAAAGGCGGAGGTCTTTGGGCTTGGCTTCAATGTAAGACTGCCTTCCGAGACAACCCGCGCGTGATCAGAAACCCCACCCCCAACATCGCGGCAGAGCACAGCAGGCAGAACGCCAGCCCACCGGCCTGGTAACTGAGCCCCGAGGCAAGCGTGCCCGCAAGACGCCCTGCCGCGTTGGACATGTAGTAAAAACCCACATCCATGGTGACCCGCTGGGCGCTGGAGAACGCCAAGATCAGGTAAGAGTGCAGTGCCGAGTTGATGGCGAACACCGCGCCGAAGGCCAGCAGCCCAGTCACCAAGATCACTGTCAACCAAAGCGGTGGATCAACGGCATCTGCCGCAAGCCATGCGGCACCGGACAGGACCAGCGGAATCAGGAACAGCGCGCCGATCCAGACCCCCGCAAGGGACACCGTTTGCGGGATCGTCTTGCTGTCCGCGCGCAACAGTTTCGGCGCGCGGGCCTGAACGACTCCGTATCCGATGATCCAGATCGCCATGAACGTGCCGATCAGGAAAAAAGCGGTACGGTTGCTTTCGATCGTGCCATCGGACAGCACGCTGTAGAAGTAGATCGGGATGCCGACGACGAACCAGGTGTCACGCGCGCCGAACAGGAACAGCCGCGCGGCGCTGAGCAGGTTGATATTGCGGTCCTTGGAAAACACCTCGGTAAACTTGGCGGATTTCCGTCCGGCTGGCAGGCCGCCCGGCATGAACAACAGCACCGCTACAAGGATCGCTGCCAGCGCGACTGCCATGCCGATGACGGCCCCCGTGAACCCGACCAGGCCCAGCAGCACTGCCCCCAGCAGAAAGCCGAAACCTTTCACGGCATTCTTCGATCCCGTCAGGAAGGCAACCCAGCGGAACAAGGCTCCTTCGCCTTCCGGGGCCAGGATCTTCACCGCGCTTTTCGAGGACATCTTGGCCAGGTCCTTGGCGACCCCGGATGCGCCCTGCACGGCCATGACAAAGACCACCGAGGTCGCGATTGTCCACGTCGGGTCCAGTTGAGCTAACGCCACCAAGGCCACCACCTGAATCCCCAACCCGGCATAGAGCGTGCTGGTCAGCCCGAGCCGCGCCGCGACCCAACCGGCGGACAGGTTCGTGACCATGCCCATGAACTCATACAGCAGGAACAGATAGGCCAACTGGATCGGCGAAAAGCCAAGCGTGTGGAAATGCAGCAGCACCAGCATCCGCAGCGCGCCGTCGGTCAGCATGAACGCCCAATAAGCCGCCGTGACCGCGATATAGGCGGTAAAACCGTCCGGGCGATGCTGGGCGGTCTCGCTCACAGGCTGGCGGCCACCATCCGCGCCACATCCGCCAGACGCCACGCATAACCCCATTCATTGTCGTACCAGGCGAAGACCTTCACTTGGGTGCCATTGGTGACCATGGTCATCGGCCCGTCCACGATGCTGGACCGCGGATCGTTCAGGTAATCGGCGGAGACCAGCTGGCGGTCTTCATAGCCCAGAATGCCTTTCAGGTCGCCGTCGGCATAGTGCCTGAAGAGGGCGTTGACCTCTTCGGCGGTGGTCGGGCGCTTCACCTCGAACACGCAATCGGTCAGCGAGGCATTCAGCACCGGCACCCGCACGGCGTGGCCGTTCAGGCGGCCCTTCAGTTCCGGATAGATCATCGTGATCGCCGTGGCCGAGCCCGTGGTCGTCGGGATCAAGGAATTCAGCGCCGACCGTGCCCGCCGCGGGTCCTTGGCCGGGGCGTCCACGATGGTCTGGGTATTCGTCACGTCATGGATCGTGGTGATCATGCCGTGCTCGATCCCCAGTTCCGAGTGGATCACCTTCACCACCGGGGCCAGGCAGTTCGTGGTGCAGCTTGCCGCCGTGACCAGGTGGTGCGTGGCCGGGTCATAGAGGTCATGGTTCACGCCATAGACCAGGTTCAGCGCGGGGTCTTCCTTGACCGGGGCCGAGACGACAACCTTCGTCACCCCGGCATCATAATAGGGCTGCACCTTGGCGGGGGTCTTGAAGACGCCCGTGCAGTCGATCACAAGATCCACACCCAATTCGGCCAGCGGCAGGTCCTCGATCCGGGGGGCAAACGTCATGCGCATCCGGTGGTCGTTGAAGGTGACGCTGTCGGCATCGTGTCTGAAGTCGGCGGCCCAGCGCCCGTGCACCGTGTCGAACTCCAGCAGCTGCGCGATCTGTGCCGGATCACCCGCGATGTCGTTCAACAGGACGACCTCTCCGGGCACGCCATCTTCGACCAGGGCGCGCAGCGCCAGCTTTCCCATGCGGCCCATGCCGTTGATCGCGATCTTCACCATACGGTCGGCCTCTATCTGATTGGGGTCGCCCGCCAAGTGCAACAGCTTCCCGTGCGCGTACCGAACTTGGACGACGGTTTTGTGACAGTTCGGTGCTTCAGACAGGATCTGGATTCAGCGCCCTTGGGGCGCAGCGACCATACCTGCAGGGCAGGAAAGTGACAAAAGCGTCGTCCAAATCATAAGAAAGCGTAACGCTGCCGCCATAGCCATCTCGCGGTCAAACGAGGTGAGCTTTGCTTCAAATCCGATCCCTTACCAAGTCATTCGGCAGCGTCACCGCGGTGGATGACATCAGCTTCACAATCGGCCATCTGCAGATGGTGGGCATCATCGGGCGATCCGGCGCGGGCAAGTCAACACTGCTGCGCATGACCAACCGGCTGACCGATGCGACGGCCGGGCAGATTACCTACAAGGACCGGGATGTCCTGACGCTGAAGGGTGCGGATGTTCGGGCCTGGCAGGCGAACTGCGCGATGATCTTTCAGCAGTTCAACCTGGTCCCGCGTCTGGACGTGGTCGCCAACGTTCTACACGGCACCCTTAACCGGCGCAGCACGTTCGCGACGATGTTCAACCTTTATCCAAAGGACGACATCCACAAGGCCATCGACATCCTTGAACGTCTTGGCATCGCGGAAAATGCTGCCAAGCGTGCCGAAGCCCTGTCGGGCGGCCAGCAACAGCGCGTCGCGATTGCCCGCGCCCTGATGCAGGATCCGGAAATCGTGCTGGCGGACGAGCCGATTGCCTCGCTGGACCCGATGAATGCCGATATCGTCATGACCGCCCTGCGCCGGATCCATGAAGAAGACGGGCGGCTGGTGATCTGCAACCTGCACACCCTAGATACGGCCCGGCGATTCTGCGACCGGATCATCGGAATGCGTGATGGCCAGATCGTCTTTGACGGCGGCCCCGAAGCCCTGACGACCCAGGCCGCACGCGAGATTTACGGTGCTGGCGCGGAGTTTGACGAGGCTGAGACCTCGACGTCCATCGAAACGCTAGGGTCGAAACCCAATCATATCGTTGAATGTGCGTGGGATTTCTGATCCTGTTGACAAAATTCGACAGGAGCGGAGCGATGGCTGGCGAGTTTTGGCTTTCTGACCGGGCATGGGCGGCCATCGAACCGCTGCTGCCGCATAATCAGCCCGGCGCCCGGCGTGTGGACGATCGCCGTGTGATCAGCGGGATCATTCACGTGCTGAAATCGGGATGCCGCTGGCAGGATTGTCCCGCGATCTACGGCCCACCGACGACCGTCTACAACCGTTTCAACCGCTGGAGTTGGAGGGGGCTGTGGGGCCGGATCTTCGCGGAACTTGTGGCCCAGGCGGAGATCCCCGAAGACCTAAGCATCGACAGCACGGCGGTCAGGGCGCATCGCTCGGCCCATGGCGGAAAAGGGGGGCGAAAGTTCAGGCCATCGGGCGCTCGCGCGGCGGTCCGACCACCAAAATCCATGCCCTGACAGATACCTGCGGACGCGTCGCGGCCTTCTCGTTAACGCCCGGGAATGTCGCCGATATCTCGGCTGCGCCTGCGCTGCTGGCGGCGATGCCAGCGCCAAAGCGCTTGATCGCGGGCAAGGGATATGACGCCAACAGCCTGCGCAGGACGCTCGCCGAGCTCCGGGCCGAAGCCGTCATCCCCTCGACCAGATCGCGAAAGGAACCCATCCCATACGACGCGGTCGCATACCGAGAACGCAACCGCATCGAGCGCGCATTCTGTTCCCTGAAAGACTGGCGCCGGATCGCAACTCGCTACGACAAGCTCGCTCGTAACTTCCTGTCAGCCGTCGCAATAGCCTCAGCAATCCTATGGTGGACCTGATTGAGTCTCGACCCTAAGGCATTGACCTCCACGCGATAGGTTCCCGGCTCCTCGATCAGGGAATGTCCGCTGCCGCGCCCGCCCAGATGGAGGTTCTGCGCCACGCTCCCATCTGCGCGCAGAAGCGCGGCGACCATGGTTACGTCGGCTGAC
>JBCCYF010000186.1:0-6111 GCA_039190275.1 Pseudomonadota bacterium
CCCAAATTCGGCCTTGTCGCGCCTGCCAGAGACGGCGGAACGCTTGCAGTGCGGTATTTCATGCCCTGGAAAACGCACCCGACCATGGCCGTCACCGGGGCGCAATGCATGGCGTCTTGCGCTTTGACGCCCGGGACCGTTACGGACGGTCTGCTGGATAGCCTCACGGCAAGCCCGGCTGAAGTCGTGCTGGAGCACGCCTCAGGCAAGATTGACGTGTTGGTGGAATTTTCAACCGATGAAGGATTCACGGTGAAAGCGGCGGGCTTGGTGCGAACCGCGCGCAAGCTGGCGGACGGGCATGTCTATGTGCCGAAATCGGTGTGGAAGGAGAGTTGATCGGGCAATCCATGTTAAGTATACTATGGTATACAATAGTGGAGGTCACGATGGACGACTACTTGGAATGCCTCGATATCGCGCGTCAGGAACTCAAGCTGGCACAAGCGGCCCTGCGGCGGGACATGGCAGAGTACCCGACGCCGATCGCCGGGTGCGATGAGCAGTTCAACCACTTGCTGGACCAAATCGAACGCGTCCGAAACGCGCTGGCCGCTCTAGACGCGCCGCATTTTGTGCCAACCCCAAGAAAGCTGACCACCGGGAAGGGTATCGAAAGCCGATGAACGTACACATTCTGGATGACTGGTTTGACACGCTTCGTGGCCTGCCTTGCTTTGAGAGACTCACGGGTCATGAGGTGACGGTATGGACGGATCATGTCGAAGACACTGACACTCTGGCCGAGAGATTGCAGGAGGCAGAGGTGTTGGTGCTGTTCCGCGAACGTACCAAAGTCACTCGCTCATTGCTGGGAAAGTTACCGAACCTGAAACTGATCAGCCAGCGCAGCGTTTATCCTCATGTCGATGTGCAGGCATGCTCGGATAGCAGAGTGCTGTTGTGTTCGAACATGCATGGCGGGACGCCGTCTTACGCCGCAGCTGAACTTACTTGGGCGTTAATCATGGTCGGGATGCGGGATTTGCCGGAACAAATGGCCTCGGTCAAAGCAGGCCACTGGCAGGCGGGCGTGGGCAAGACGCTGCGTGGCCGTCAGCTCGGACTCTACGGTTACGGCCGGATTGCCCGCGCCATTGCAAGTTATGCCGAGGCCTTTGGGATGAATGTGGTCTGGTGGTCGTCCGAGGAAGGCCGTGCACGCGCTCAGACGGATGGCGTGCAGGTCGCGCCCAGCCGTGAGGCGTTCTTTGCCAGCAGCGATGTTGTCTCGGTCCATGTGCGCTTGAAACCGGAAACGCGCGGGATCATCACCGCATCGGATTTTGCACAGATGCAGCCGGGAGCACTGTTTGTGAACACCTCGCGGGCCGGACTGATCGCTCCGGGTGCATTGCTAGAGACGCTGAACGTCGGTCGCCTCGGCAAAGCGGCGATTGATGTGTTCGATACCGAGCCACTGACCGATCCGACCGACCCGCTATTGTCGCATCCCAAACTGATCGCGACCCCACATATCGGCTTCGTCACCGAGGATGAGTTCGACCTGCAATTCGCAGATATTTTCGGTCAGGTGAACGCCTATGCCGAAGGCGCTCCGATCCACATGATCAACCCCGAGGTTTGGACCAATGCAGAATAAGATTTGCGGCGATGGGCGCACCGATGATCACCAACACGATCCTTGTCAGATGGTGGGTGATCACAAAGCCCAAATCCGCGCCCGAGACGATGGCCAACACCGTCATCTCGGCTTGTCCGCCGGGGGCGAAGGCCAGAAACGCCTCGACCGGTTGGCCGAATCCCAACGTGGTGACAACTGCGGTGAAAGCCGCGGCCAGTGCGGCAAGAACAATGACATAGGCGAAGCCCGCTGCCACTACCCGGCGTAGTTCGACCCATGTGACACCTACGAATTTCACACCAATTCCGCAGCCAATGAAAAACTGCGCTGCAAGGATGGCCTCGCGAGGGGGTCGGGAATGAATGAAGTCGCCCAGTGACAAGGCTGCCGTCAGGATCATTGGCCCTAGGATTGACGCCCCGAACAGGCCGATCCGCTCTCCGCCTTTCCAGCCGACAAAGGCGGCCAGAACCATCAGCGCCAATTCTTGCATTGGCAGGTTGTACGCGGGCTCGCCAATCGGATTGGTGAGTTGGGCATCATAGAACACGTTGAGGAACAAGGGAGCCAACGTCACGATGATCAGCACGCGCGTACCGTGGATCAAGGACAAGGTACGCGGATTGGCCCCCGCCTCAGTGCCAAAGATGATCATGTCTTGCAAACCGCCCGGCATGGCTGCGTAGAAAGCCGTTGTGGAGTCAAAGCCCCAGAATTTGCGAAAGAATGGCACACCTACCAGCGCGATCAGCAGGATGAAGAACGGGATCAGCGCAATTGACGCGGCCATTTTCGGCAATTCAGCAAACAGGGCCGGCGTAATCGATGCCCCTACCGCCACGCCCAGCATAGTGCGGGCGGCAACCGAGACCTGTCCAAAGCCTTCCATCGGTGCGTGCGCAAGAGCTGCAATCAAACATGCGCTCATTGGCCCGAACAGAAAGGGTAGCGGCAGGTTTAGCGCCCAAAATACCCCAGTGCCCAACACCGCCAGGCCGAGCGTGACGGCCCGTTTCGTCAGAAGAGAGGGGGTATCGGTTTGGCTGTGCAAGGTAAGCGTTCCAGCTTCGTTGACTTGACTTGTATCCGTATGTATACAACTGGACGCAAGATGACAAGAGAGCCTGCGATGACCCTTCAGGACGACCCGTTACAGCCTGGCCCACAAGGCAATTCTGCGTATCAGCGCCTGCTGGACGAGATTCGCGAGGGCACTCTTCTGCCCGGCGACCGGCTGCGTGAGATTGAGTTGTCTGAGCGGCTGGGCGTCAGCCGTACCCCGGTACGCGAGGCGATCCGCCAACTTGAAGCCGACGGTTTGGTGACCCATGTGCCCCGGCAAGGCGCCACAGTGCGCAGTCTGGATTACGCCGAGGTTATGGAACTCTATGAGATGCGCGCGGTGCTTGAAGGGACAGCGGCCCGTCTGGCGGCCCGCGCTGCTTCGGATGTCGAAATGGACGAGCTCGAAGTTCTGAACGACCGGTTGGCCGAGGCGGGTACTGGCCCCGATGCGGCCCAAATCAACAAGGTCTTTCACGCAACACTTCTGGATGCGGCCAAGAACCGGTTTTTGGCAAAATCCATGTTGTCCTTGCAAAAGGCGCTGTTGATCCTTGGGCCGTCTCAACTGCTGGATAGCGACCGCGCCGAGGCTGCAGTGGCCGAACATCGGCGCATCATGGCGGCTTTGAAGGCTCGCGATGGCGCAGCGGCCGAGACAGAGATGCGCACGCATATTCAGGCTGCGCAGCGGATGCGCATCCGCGCGTTGCAGGACCGCGAGCGCTCAATCGACGGAAACCAGTAGGTAGACAGGATATGGCCACCCCAAAGGAAGCTTACGATATCGCTGTGATCGGTGGCGGCAATGCGGCTCTCTGCGCTGCGATGACTGCAGCCGAGGCAGGCGCCCGTGTTCTGATCCTTGAAACGGCGCCCAAACCTTATCGCGGCGGAAACTCCCGCCATACGCGCAATTTTCGCTGCATGCACAAGACACCTTTGGGGCCATTGGTCGAGGAATATAGCGAAGACGAATACCTCTCGGATCTGCTGAAAGTCACCGGCGGTAAAACCGATGAACATTTGGCCCGCCTCGCGATCCGAACGTCGGAAGAATGCCTGCCGTGGATGCAAGAACACGGGGTCCGGTTTCAGCCGTCGCTTTCCGGCACATTGTCATTGGCACGGACCAATGCGTTTTTCATGGGGGGCGGCAAATCTCTGGTGAATGCCTATTACCGCACGGCGGTAGGTTTGGGTGTAGATGTGCTGTACGAAGCCGCCGTCACGCATTTGGAACTGAATGGTGATCGGATCGAGTGGGTCGACTATAGCTATGACGGCCAGTCTCATCGCATCGCTCCCAAGGCGGTCATCGTTGCCTCCGGCGGCTTTCAGGCCGACACGGATTGGCTCACCCGAGCCTGGGGTGAACCTGCCAAGAACTTCCTGATCCGGGGAACGCCGTACAACCGAGGCGTGGTCCTGTCTGATCTGCTGGACCAAGGAGTAGAAAGCGTCGGTGACCCGACCCAATGCCATGCCGTGGCTATCGACGGGCGCGCACCAAAGTTTGACGGCGGCATCGTCACCCGCCTGGACTGCGTGCCGTTTTCCATCGTTGTGAACAAACATGCCGAGCGGTTCTATGACGAGGGGGAGGATGTCTGGCCCAAGCGCTACGCGATCTGGGGCCGTTTGGTGGCGGCTCAGCCGGATCAAGTGGGGTACGTGATCATCGACGCCAAGTCGCTGAATCTGTTCATGCCGTCCGTGTTCCCTCCGCTAAAGGCGGACACGTTGGACGAATTGGCCGGGATGATGGACCTGCCCGCGGAGAAATTGAAAGCAACCGTCAGCGCATTCAACGCCGCCTGCGGTGACACCAGCGGGTTTCATCCGACCGAACTGGACGGGGTGGCGACCTCGAGGCTGATCCCGCCCAAGACCAACTGGGCGCGCCCAATTACCGAACCGCCGTTTTACGGCTACTCGCTGAGGACCGGCGTGACCTTTACCTATCTTGGGTTGCAGGTTGACGAGACGGCCCAGTGCTCGACCCCCCGCAGTAAGATCAAAAACCTTTGGGCGGCTGGGGAAACGATGGCCGGGTCGATCCTTGGGCAAGGCTATCTGGCGGGCTTCGGCATGACCATCGGAACTGTTTTTGGACGCATCGCAGGACGAGAGGCCGCCGCTTATGCAAACTGATTTTATTCAGGAAGCCCGCCGCCAGGCCGAGATCTGCAACGCCTGCCGCTATTGCGAGGGCTATTGTTCGGTCTTCCCGTCGCTGCACGCAGAGCGTGCGTTCTCGGATGGGGACATCACGCAACTGGCCAACCTGTGCCACAACTGCCGGGGGTGCTACTACGCCTGTCAGTACACCGCCCCGCACGCGTTCGACCTGAACCTGCCCAAGGCGCTGGCCGAGGTGCGGCGCGACAGTTGGGAGAGCTTGGCATGGCCGCAACCGCTGGCGCGCCGGTTCCACACCCATGGCGGGGCCATCGCTCTGGCGTTGGTGATCGGATTTGCCCTGTTGTTCTGGGCGACCCGCGCTATCGGCTCCAGCGGAGGCGAAGGGTTTTATGCCGTCCTATCCCATAACGCGATGGTCGCGATCTTTGCGCCTGCATTCCTGCTGCCTCTGTTCAGTATCGCCTTCAGCCTGAGGCGCTATTGGGCCGAGGTGAACGGCAAACCGATCCAGATGTCTGATCTAACGGTTGCGCTCAAACGTGCGGGCAAGATGCAGGATTTGGCGGCAGGCCATGGCGAAGGCTGCAACTTCGAGGACGAAGACCGGTTCAGTCAGGGCCGACGCCACATCCACCACGCCATCATGTATGGCTTCCTGCTGTGCTTTGCGTCGACCTCGGTGGCGACGATCATGCACTATGTCTTCGGAATGCACGCGCCTTACGGGTTCTGGTCGTTGCCGAAACTGTTCGGGATTTCCGGGGGGCTGCTGCTGACAGTGGGGTGCGGTGCGATGGCGCTGCTCAAGCTAAAGTCAGACCGAGACCTCGGCGATCCGTCGGCCTGGGGTGGGGATATCGGCTTCATCCTGTTGCTCGGGTTTGTGGGGCTCAGCGGGTTGGTTCTCTATGCCCTCGGTTCAACGCCTCTGATGCCCGCACTGCTGGCCATCCACCTCGGATCGGTCCTAACCTTCTTCCTGCTGACGCCCTACACAAAAATGGCACACGGGTTTTACCGATTGGCGGCGCTGATCCGGGACGCACAACGGAAAAGAGATGTGTCCATGGTCCGTTAACAGCCCGTCGCGCCTGTGTGAGCAGAAAGAACATGCAATTGGATCAAATTTTATTTTGAAGATCTCTGCGTCGCAGCACTTCGAGTTGCGGACAACGTCCTGTGTGGATGGCTCCTGCATTGCAAGATGTTTCTGTGATTGCGACGGTCTGTCAGTACAGTCGTGTGTCCGGCCTGTTTGTGCGGCGATTGCCACTGGCCCTGATGAGTTCCGCGAGCAAGGTTCCTATCGGGAATACGAC
>JBCCYF010000187.1:0-6004 GCA_039190275.1 Pseudomonadota bacterium
ACCATCGGACGCTCCTGGATCTTGTGCATCCCCAGAATCCCAGACTGTGGCGGGTTCAAAATCGGCGAGGACATCAGTGATCCATAGACCCCGCCATTCGAGATTGTGAAGCTGCCGCCCTGCATTTCCGCCATGGACAGCTTTCCATCGCGAGCGCGCGCACCTTTTTCAGCGATTTCCTTTTCAATCGCCGCAAAGGACATCTGGTCCGCGTCGCGGATCACCGGAACGACCAGGCCAGTCGGCGTGCCCGCCGCGATGCCCATGTGAACGTAGTTTTTGTAGACAACATCGGTCCCGTCGATCTCGGCGTTTACTTCGGGAACCTCATGCAGCGCGTGGATGCAGGCCTTCGTAAAAAACGACATGAAGCCCAGTTTGACACCGTGTTTCTTCAGGAACAGGTCCTTATATTCATTGCGCAGCGCCATGATGGCGGACATATCGACCTCGTTATAGGTCGTGAGCATCGCCGCCGTGTTCTGCGCGTCTTTCAGGCGTCGCGCGATGGTCTGGCGCAAACGCGTCATCTTGACCCGTTCCTCGCGCGCGGCATCCCCTGCTGCCACCGGACCGCGCGGCACCGAGACCGGCGCGGGATCAGGGGCAGACGCTGGGGCGGACGGCCCGCGCAACACGTCCTCTTTCATGATCCGGCCGTCCTTGCCTGTTCCGCTGATCTGATCCGGACTCAGACCCTTCTCGGCCATAAGCTTATTGGCCGAGGGGGCATTCTCGATGTCCTTACCTGCAGCAGGCGCCGTGGTTGGGGCCGCCGCGGCCGTTGCAGCGGACTTGGCAACATGCCCTTCACCCGCGGGCGCCAGAACAGCCAGTTTGCCGCCAGCCTCGACCGTGGCGCCATCGGCGGCCAGAATCTCGGCGATAACACCGGCTGCTGGGGACGGCACTTCGACCGAGACCTTATCCGTTTCAAGCTCGCACAGCATCTCGTCCGCCGCCACAGCGTCGCCGACATGCTTGAACCAGGTGGCCACGGTCGCTTCGGTTACACTTTCGCCAAGTGTTGGCACCATGACATCCACGGTCGCACCGGCGGTATCGGGTGCCGCTGCCGGAGCAGCAGGGGGAGGGGCTTCTTCCGCCTTGGCGTTTGAAGCGGTGGTTACAGCCCCCTCGCCAACGGTTGCCAGAAGGGCATCGACACCAACGGTGTCGCCCTCCGACGCCACGATTTCTGCCAGTGTTCCAGCCACGGGCGACGGGACTTCGACCGTCACCTTATCGGTCTCTAGTTCGCACAGCATTTCATCGATCGCGACCGTATCGCCCGGTTTTTTGAACCATGTCGCTACAGTGGCCTCGGTGACGCTTTCGCCCAGTGTCGGGACGCGGATCTCGGTCATCGCTTCAGTCCTTCTTACCCGTCAACGCATCGTTTACCAACGCGTCTTGCTGTACTTTGTGGCTCTTTGCCAGGCCCGTCGCGGGCGAGGCGGCTGCAGCGCGCCCTGAATAGGCTGGTCGCGTCCACTTCGATTTGATGCGGGTAAGAACCCATTCAATGTTCGGCTCGACAAAGGTCCAGGCGCCTTGGTTCTTTGGCTCCTCCTGACACCAGACGATCTCGGCCTCGGGAAAGCGTTTCAATTCTCCGACGAGGCTCTGAGCGGGAAACGGATAGAACTGCTCAAGGCGCAGCAGATAGACGTCGTCCAGCCCCTGCTCATCCCGCGCCTCCAGCAGATCGTAGTAGACTTTTCCCGAGCAGATCACCACGCGGCGGATCTTTGCATCCGGCTTCAGGGTCATGTCCGAATTGCCCTGTTGCGCGTCGTCCCACAGACACCGGTGAAAGCTCGATCCATTCGACATTTCGTCCAGCGTGCTTACCGCCATTTTGTTGCGCAGTAGAGATTTGGGGGTCATCATGATCAGCGGTTTGCGGAAACTGCGATGCAGCTGGCGCCTGAGAATGTGAAAGTAGTTTGCCGGTGTCGTACAGTTTGCGACGATCCAGTTGTCCTCCGCGCACATTTGCAGAAACCGCTCCAGACGTGCCGAAGAGTGCTCAGGCCCCTGCCCCTCGTAGCCGTGGGGCAACAACATCACCAGACCTGACATCCGCAGCCACTTTTTTTCACCCGATGAGATAAACTGGTCGATCATGATTTGCGCGCCATTTGCAAAGTCACCAAACTGCGCTTCCCAAAGGACCAGGGCATTGGGTTCAGCCAGCGAGTAGCCATACTCGAACCCCAGTACGGCATATTCCGAGAGCATGGAGTCGACCACCTCGTAGGGTGCTTGCCCTGTGCGGATGTGATTGAGCGGCAGATACCGCTCTTCCGTTTCCTGATCGATGATCCCCGAATGCCGTTGACTGAACGTTCCTCGGGTTGAATCCTGACCGGCAAGCCGAACCGGGTAGCCTTCGGTCATCAGCGACCCAAAGGCCAACGCCTCGGCTGTCGCCCAGTCAATTCCCGTGCCGGTGTCGATCATCGCCTTCTTTGCCGTCAGCATCCGTTCCACCGTGCGGTGGGGTTTGTATCCTTCGGGCAGGCGGGTCAGCGCGGCACCAACTTCCTTTAGGGTCTCCATCGGTACCGAGGTCTGGCCCCGCTGGTAGTTCTCCCCCTCCTTGTCCAGGTGCGACCAGCGGCCGTCTAGCCAGTCGGCCTTGTTGGGGCGATATTCCTTACCGGCTTCAAATTCCTCGTTGAGGTGTACCTGAAACGCGGCTTTCATATCCTCGATCTCGCCTTCAGGGATCAGACCGTCGGCGATCAGCCTATCGGTGTAGACCTGCAGTGATGTCTTATGCTTTTTGATGGCCTTGTACATGATAGGCTGAGTGAACATGGGCTCGTCGCCCTCGTTGTGTCCGAACCGGCGATAACAGAAGATGTCGATGACGACATCCTTGCCGAACTTCTGCCGGAACTCGGTGGCAACTTTGGCTGCATGCACGACAGCCTCGGGGTCGTCCCCGTTCACGTGGAATATCGGAGCTTCGACCATCAGGGCAATATCAGTAGGATAGGGTGACGAGCGAGAGTTGTGCGGGCTGGTGGTAAAGCCGATCTGGTTGTTCACAACGATATGCATTGTGCCACCGGTTTTGTGGCCCCGCAGCCCGGAGAGTCCGAAACACTCGGCCACCACACCCTGACCCGCAAAGGCCGCGTCCCCGTGCAGCAGTACCGGCAAGACCGTTGTGCGTTCTGTATCATTCAACTGCTGCTGCTTTGCCCGCGCCTTGCCGATAACCACCGGGTTCACCGCCTCAAGATGGCTGGGGTTCGCCGTCAGACTCAGGTGGACGGTGTTGCCGTCAAAGATCCGATCGCTGGACGCGCCCAGGTGGTACTTCACGTCTCCCGATCCTTCGACCTCATCCGGTTTGAAACTGCCGCCCTGAAACTCGTTGAAGATTGCGCGATAGGGTTTACCCATCACATTGGCGAGCACGCTCAGGCGCCCCCGATGCGGCATGCCGACAATGATATCCTGCACCCCGAGCGAGCCGCCGCGCTTGATTATCTGTTCCATGGCGGGGATCAGCGCTTCGCCGCCGTCCAGGCCAAAGCGTTTGGTACCGGTATATTTGACGTGCAGGAATTTTTCGAAGCCTTCGGCCTCGACCATCTTGTTGAGGATAGCCTTGCGCCCCTCGCGCGTGAAGGCGATCTCCTTGCCGAAGCCTTCGATCCTTTCTTTAAGCCATCCGGCTTCGGCCGGGTTTGAAATATGCATGTACTGAAGGGCGAAAGTCCCACAATAGGTACGCTTCAGGATCGCCAGGATTTCTCGCATGGAGGCCGTCTCGAGCCCCAATACCTTGTCTATGAAGATCGGCCGATCCATGTCCCCTTCGTTGAAACCATACGAACCCGGATCCAGTTCCGGGTGTTCGGTGGTTTCGGCAAGTTTCAAAGGGTCCAGATCGGCGGCCAGGTGACCCCTGATCCGATAGGCGCGGATGATCATCAACGCACGCAGACTGTCAGTGACCGCACGGCGTATCTGGTCGTCGCTGAGCGAGATGCCCTTGGCTTCTGCCTTGGCCCCGACTTTCTCAGTCACATTCTTGACCGGGTCCTCGGCCCACTGCCCGTCCAGGGCGGCCGTCAGTTCATCCGTTGGCTGCGGTGGCCAGTCGCTGCGCGCCCAGGACGGTCCCGAAGCCTCGCGTTTAACGTCGACCGTGCTTTCACCGAGGGACTCGAAATACACCCTCCAGCTTTCGTCAACGGCGCCGGGATCGTCGGCGTATCTTGCATACAGTTGATCCACATAGGCTGCATTGTGCCCCTGCAGAAAGCTGGAGGCATGAAACTGATCATTGGGCGATTGTTCGGTCATGGCATACCGGGCGTCTGTGTTGGCGTCCGTTCCCTAAATGAGACCCCGCAAGCGGGGTCATTTCGCTTGAGCTGCCGCTTAAGCGGCAGCGGTTCTCGCATGTGTCTAACCTATTGCCTTCAATACTGCCTCACCGAGTCCGGCCGGACTATCGGCCACGACGATGCCAGAGGCCCGCATCGCCTCGATTTTGTCCTCGGCGCCGCCCTTTCCACCGGCGACGATGGCGCCCGCGTGCCCCATTCGGCGACCCGGAGGCGCGGTACGGCCGGCGATGAAACCGGCGATCGGTTTGGATCGTCCCTTTTTCGCTTCGTCGGCGATGAATTGTGCGGCATCCTCTTCCGCCGAGCCGCCAATTTCGCCGATCATGATGATGCTCTGGGTCTCGTCATCACCCAGCAGCAGTTCCAGCGCATCGATATGCTCCATGCCCTTGATCGGATCGCCGCCAATACCGATACAGGTCGATTGCCCTAGTCCCGCGGCAGTGGTCTGTCCCACCGCCTCATATGTCAGGGTGCCCGACCGACTGACCACACCGACCGAGCCGCGTTTGTGGATATGACCTGGCATGATGCCGATCTTGCAGGCATCCGGGGTAATCACCCCAGGGCAATTGGGCCCGATCAGGACCGATGCCGACCCTTCGAGCGCGCGCTTTACCTTCATCATGTCCAGCACCGGGATGCCTTCGGTGATACAGACGATCAACTCCATCTTGGCGTCGATGGCCTCCAGGATCGCATCTGCGGCAAAGGGCGGGGGCACGTAGATCGCAGTGGCATTTGCGTCGGTTGTGGCCTTTGCCTCGTGCACTGTGTCAAAGATCGGTAGGCCGATATGGCTTTGCCCGCCCTTACCGGGTGTGACGCCGCCGACCATCTTGGTCCCGTATGCGATGGCCTGTTCAGAGTGGAATGTGCCCTGAGAGCCGGTGAGGCCCTGGCAGATCACCTTAGTTTGTTCGTTTACAAGTACGGCCATGGTGTTGGTCCCTTAGAACAGAAAGCGCGGTCATATTTTGTCAGCATCAGCCCGTTGCGCCTGCGCGTGTTGCGATGATGCGAGCGACCTCATTTGGATTGATCGCCAGCGATGATGTGTCGATTTGAATACCATCTGCACCCAGAAGGCGGTTGGCGGCCCGCAAGCCTTTTGCAATTGCTGACCCCGACAGCTTGGCCATCTCGGATTCTGTAACCTCCAGGACCAGGATCCGCGTGGCTTGGATTTTCGTGACATGTACCCCCTGGATCGAGTGCCAAGGCACGAAAAGATTGTGTCCGTGGTGGTGGACTCCGTCTTCCTTGAGACTGAGAACGACGCTTGGTAGCCGAAAATGGGCCCAAAGCACGGCCGCAAATCCACCACCAAAGAAGACAAGGCAAAGCACGCCGATCCAAACGGCCTCTGCATCCCCATCCGTTCCAAAAATCATAAAAATACTTCCAACGATAAACACGATGAATACCGGTGCGAGCCACCAAAAGCCTCGGGGAAACATGCTCCTTAGAAAATCATGCGAGCCGTCATCTTCGGCCATATCCGTCAACCCTTGACCGCCTTTACGATCTTTTCGGCCGCATCGGCCAGATCATCGGCGGCGATGACGTCGACATCCGAGTTGTTGAGGATCTCCTTGCCTTTCTCGACATTCGTCCCCTCCAACCGG
>JBCCYF010000188.1:0-5644 GCA_039190275.1 Pseudomonadota bacterium
CGGCAGGTGATCAGGTCACCGGCAGAACCTGCGTCCAGCTTTGAGTTCAGGGCAGCGTTGTACTCCGCCGGTGCGGAAGGCGCGAACACAACTTTGATCCCCGGGTTCTGGGCCTCGAAGGCGGGGATGATACTGTCCTGCCAGATCGCGAGATCGTCGTTTCGCCAGCTTTCAATCGTGAGCGTTACGTCTTGAGCTACGGCAACACCTCCGATCAGCGTTGATGCCAGCAGTGTGCCGGTCAGCGTTAGTCTTGTCATGGTCGTCTCCCGTGTTGGTTATACATTCACGCCTCTGAACGATGCGATGGCCGGTCCAAGGTGCCCGGCGTGGGCCTCAAGGAGATCCGCCGCCTGATCGGGTGCAGCGCCCAGGGCCACCAGAACTGCTGGTTTCGCCTGCCCGTTTGCCTGGTCAAGTGCAGCCCGTGCAGCCCCATCGGACCGGTCCGTTATGCTGGAGACCATGCGTGCCGTGCGGTCCCGCAGCTTGGCGTTGTCAGCCAGAACATTCACCATCTGGCCGTGATAGACATGCCCCAGCATGCAGCCCGCAGCGGTCGAGATCATGTTCAGCGCCGCTTTCTGCGCGGTTCCCGCCCCAAGCCTTGTCGAGCCGGCAAGGACTTCGGGCGGGGTCTGAAGACAGATGGGGATATCTGCGCAGTGCAACAGCGGCGTATCGGGATTGTTGGCAATCGCAATGACGGTGGCGCCCAATGCCCGCGCGCCTTCGGCGATATGACGGGTGTAGGGCGTGTTACCGCTGGCACTCAATGCAATGATCAGGTCGTCCGCCGCAAGGCTGCCGACCTCAGTCGATGCGGCGGCGACATCATCCTCGGACAGGCCAGGCATGACCGCGTCAGCCGGTACCCCACCGGCCATGCAGACGCGAATCTGGCGCTGCGGGATCCCGAATGTCCCCGTAAGCTCAGCCGCATCGGCAAGCGCCATAAGCCCCGAGCTGCCCGCCGCCACATAGGTTAACCTGCCGCCCCCACGTACCGCTGCAGCCACAGCCTCGGCCGCCTGGGCAAGCTGGGGCAGCACTGTATAAAGCGATTGCAGCGCCGAAATCTGGCCTTGCGCCATGACGCGTAACGCATCTACCGGAGGCAGGCGATCGATGGTCGCACCCTGCTCCGCTACCAGCTCGGTTTGTAGTGACGGCATACGAATCCCCCAATAGGCCAACAATACCTATTTAATACCTCTCATTCAATCGGTTAATTTCCACACTCAATATGCCCAAATGCTGGGCTTTTTGCACTTTCAATCCTGTAATAGGTATTGTATTGGTATTTTCATGCAAGGCCAAACCTTACCTCTGCTGATTGGTGTCGACGGCGGCGGCACTGGCTGCCGCGCGGCGATTGCGCAGATGGATGGCGCGGTCCTTGGCATGTCGGACGGCGGGCCCGCGAACGTGACGTCAAACCCGGTGCAGGCGATTGAGAACATCCGTGCGGCAATCGGGTCGGCGGCAGAAGCGGCCGGTATGGCAGCGCGGTTGGGGCGCGCGCATGCCTACCTCGGCCTTGCCGGGGCTCAGTCAAAGGCGCAGCGGGCGCAGGTGGCCAGCGCGTTCGACTTTGCCCGTATCGAGGTTGCCGAAGACATATCCTCGACCGTGCATGGCGCGCTCGGGGGGCGTGACGGAATTGTCATCTCGGCTGGAACCGGGACTATAGCGGCCTCGCTTATTGGGGGGGTCATGCGCAATGTCAGCGGTTGGGGGTTTCATGTGTCGGACCAAGCATCCGGCGCATGGCTTGGACGTGCGGCTTTGGAACGGGCGTTGGAGGCGTACGACGGGCTTCGCGCCCACAGCGATCTGACCCGCGCACTGCTGTTGCAATTCGAAGACGAGCCAAACGCCATCGCGCGCTTTGCCTCATCCGCAGAACCGGTGGATTTTGCCGGCTTCGCACCGCTGGTTCTGGCAGCGGCCGAGGCCAAAGACGCAGTGGGGCGCGCATTGATGGAACGTGGGGCGGACCATATCTGCCGCGCCATTGGCGCACTTGGCGATCTTGAGGGCTCGGTGTGCCTGACCGGTGGTGTCGGGCCCTCTTACGCACCGTTTTTGCCTGTCGCGATGCAAAAGCGAATTGTGGCGGCCAAGGGGACAGCACTTGACGGGGCATTGTTCCTTGCGGGGCGTGGATTGACCGGAGTGACGGCATGAACGTCGCGCATTTTCTGGCCCCCGGGCACTGGTTATCATCTGACGCCGGGCCGCTGTATGTACAGTTGCGCAAGCGGCTTCTGGAAGGAGTTGATCAGCAGGTCCTGCCCCCCGGCAGCCCGTTGCCGCCGGAACGGGAAATAGCACAAATCACCGAGATGTCGCGCGTTACCGTCCGCAAGGCAATCCGCGCATTGGCCGATGAGGGGGTGATCGTTCAAAAGCAGGGATCAGGTTCGTTTGTCGCACACCGGACCCAGCCGCTGGAGCAACCGCTCTCGCGTCTGACCTCCTTTAGCGAGGACATGGCGCGCCGCGGCTTGGCATCGACGTCGGTATGGCTGGAGCGTGGGGTTTTCATGCCGTCACCCGAAGAGGTTATCGCACTCGCCCTGAGCACCGAGGCATCGGTGACGCGGATCACCCGGCTTCGAAGCGCCGACAACCAGCCGATGGCGATCGAACGCGCGGCACTCCCGACCGAAGTGCTGCCGGACCCGATGGCCGTGGAAACCTCGCTCTACGAAGCGCTGGGGCGGCGCGGGATGCGGCCGGTTCGGGCAATACAAAAGCTCTCGGCGATCAACGTGAACGGTGCCGACGCCGAAAGGCTTGAGGTCGCTTCGGGCACGGCGGCGCTACGGATCGAGCGTCAGTCGTACCGCCCCAACGGTCAGGTAATTGAATTCACACAATCGGTCTATCGCGGCGATGCCTACCATTTCGTCGCCGAGATGCGGCTTGCCGCTCCGGAGGGGCGCATATGACGAATTCACGCAGTAAGATGAGATCCGAGATCCTCGAAATCCCCCATGTGGCAGAGCAACTGCTGCAACACGGCAGCGGGGCGGTACGAAGCGCTGCTGCTGCACTCAGGGACAGCGATCCCGCCTTCATGATCAGCGTCGCACGTGGCTCGTCAGATCATGTCGCGACCTATTTCAAATATGCCAGCGAACTGCTGCTAGGCCTGCCCGTTGCCTCGGTCGGACCATCAGTGGCGTCGGTCTACAAACGCCCGCTCAGGCTGACGCGCAGCGCCTGTGTTGCGGTGTCGCAATCTGGTCAAAGCCCGGACATCGTCGAAATGGTGCGAGTGGCGCAGTCCTCCGGCGCGCTGACGGTGGCGATCACCAACAACGCCAATTCAAGATTGTCGTCAGTGACCGACCATACCCTGGCGCTGCACGCTGGCACCGAACTCAGCGTTGCAGCCACCAAGACCTTTGTAACCTCCGCGATCTGCGCTATCTGGCTCGTGGCCGAATGGGCCGGCGATGAGGATTTGCTGAGCGCGCTCAGGCGCATGCCCGAAGCGCTGGACAAGGCAATCGCTTTGGACTGGGGCGAAGTATCCACAGTTCTCGACCCGCATCACTCGCTCTACTGTCTTGGGCGCGGGCCAAGCTATGCGATATCGAACGAGGCGGCACTTAAGTTCAAGGAAGTCTGCCAGATGCATGCCGAATCCTATTCCTCGGCCGAGGTTCTGCACGGCCCGGTTTCGATTGTCGGGGATGCGTTCCCGGTTGTGGCCTTTACCGGGCAGGACGCCGCAGAGCCGGTGTTGACCCAGGTTGCCGACACGATCGCCCAGAAGGGCGCCGCCGTGTTTGTTACGTCCGACCGCGCTCGGCAGGCCCATGTTCTGCCGGCTGTTCGCACCGGGCATCCACTGACGGACCCGATTACACTGATCGCAAGTTTCTACGCCATGGTCGAGGCACTCGCCGTGGCACGCGGGTTAGACCCCGATGCGCCGCGGCACCTGCAAAAAGTGACCGAGACGGTCTGAGGCATGACACGACGCGTGCTTACCGGAGCCAGCATTTTTGACGGCGAACGCTTGCGGCACCAGCATGCGCTGGTCTTGGGAGACGGTATATATCCCGAGGCGGACGTACCCCTAGGGCTTACGCCGGAAGTGCTTCCAGGCGGGACCATCCTGCCCGGCTTTGTCGACCTGCAAGCCAATGGCGGCGGCGGAGTGATGTTCAACGACGACCCTTCGGTGCACACGTTGCGCCGGATCGCTGAAGCCCACCACCGCCACGGGACTGCAGCCCTTTTGCCTACGTTGATCACGGATGAGCCTGTACGCACCGAACAGGCTGTCGATGCCGTTAAGCGGGCCGTTCTTGAGGCGGTTCCCGGAGTTGTCGGGCTCCACCTCGAGGGTCCGCATCTTTCGCGTGCCCGCAAAGGCGCGCACGACAAGTCCCTAATCCGGCCAATGTCGGCCCAAGATCTTGCCCTTCTGACACACGCTGCTGAATGCTTGCCGCATCTTATGGTGACGGTCGCCCCTGAAACGGTTCGACCCGAGCAGATTTCGGCCCTGGTCGACGCGGGTGCTGTAATTTCCCTTGGTCACAGCGATGCCGGGTACGATATGTGTCGCGCTGCCATGGCGGCAGGTGCGACCTGTACCACACATCTGTTCAACGCGATGAGCCCCCTTGGCCATCGTGAACCGGGTCTGGTGGGCGCAACACTTGATCATGGGGCACAACACGCGGGTCTGATCGCCGATGGGGTTCACGTACACCCGGTGACCATTCGCGCGGCCCTTGCCGCAAAGGCCGGACCGGGCGCTGTGTTTCTGGTCACCGACGCGATGAGTACCCTGGGATCCGATATCACTGAATTCACCCTCAATGGCCGACAGATCCTTCGCCGCGACGGGCGTCTGACGTTGTCGGACGGCACCCTAGCGGGGGCGGATCTGGACATGCCAACCGCGGTGCAAGTGCTGGTAAATGATGTTGGTTTACCTTTGGATCGGGCTTTGCGGATGGCAACCTCAGGTCCCGCCGCGGCACTTGGATCGACCACCCTGGGGCGGTTTGACCCTGATATGACCGAGGCTTTGTACCTCAGCCCCGGTTTCGAAGTTTCCTGGTACCGCTGAAAACCAGATCCGACAGGATCTCCAAATGCGCTGAAGCACCACCATGCTTCGCTTGCGCCCAACATCCTGCCTCCAATCTGTTTCGGGAAATGCTAAAGCGTATCGCGTTTGACCAGAAGCCTCTGGCATCACCAAACAGTACGACAAACTTTATTTTAGCCAGCAGAGGGTGCGATAGACCAAAGGCGAAACGCCTAATCCTCGGCCTCGCTTGGGAAGAGCACTGTCGTGTCGATCAGATACCGCGCCAGAATAGGCAGGCTTGCCCCGCCCAAAACCTGCGCAGTGTAGCCCATGGAACCAGGTAAAATGTCGAATGGTCGAATGCCTTGGGTATCTTGCGCCTCCATGGCAGCGCGTGTGGCCGCGAGCAGATCGGCCCGGACCTCAACCGGCATATTACCGTCGATAATGACCGCCTCGAAGTCAATGACCGAGCAGGCGCTCAGCGCCGCTTCGGCCAAGTAACCTGCGGTTTGAGCCACCCAGTCGTCCACGACAGGGCCCAGGTCCGCCCAGTTGTCGGTGTTGTTCCACAGGTTC
>JBCCYF010000189.1:0-5564 GCA_039190275.1 Pseudomonadota bacterium
AGAAACGGCGCCTTTGTGTTCCGTCCGCTGGGACGCATGGCCTGGATCACCGGCGTTGCGCTGGCGATCGGCATGATCGCGCCCACTTTGGCCTAAGATCTCGGATATGGTGTGGGTGTCGAGCCACTTCGGTGGCTTGGCCAGCGCCCAAGAGGACCAGAACGATGCCCGGATTTACCAGCACAACCCTTGTGAGCCTCGTTGTGGCGGCAATTGAAAGGATCGATCCGGACCTGGGGTCAGAGATTCCACGGCCCGATCCAATGGTAACCGGCGTCACGTCAGACAAGGACAAGGCAACATTACTTGCAGATTTCGTGGCCAAAAATGGGCCGGCGTCGGTCTTGCATATTGGCCAGCATCTTGATCTAGCAGAGGAGTCGCCGGTGCTGTCTGTTTTGACGATGTCTCCGGACCCTTCACTGTTGGCCGAAAAATGGATGCGCCTGGAGCGCTATCATCACTCCAGCCATCGAACCTCGATAGATCCCTCCCGGCGACACATGTGGACATGTGCGCGCAAGAGTACAACCGTGCCTGCCAGCTTGGCGGAGAACCTGCTGATCGCCGGCGTTCTCTTTGGTTTGCTTGAGCGGCTTAGAGCAGAAGACTGCAGGTTCAGGATCGAGGGGCAGACGGTCTCTGCAGACAGCTTTGAAAACTTGGAGCTCCGCGGCGCTTGCGCAGAATTCGCCCTGCTCTGGTCTGCAGATCAAACATCTGATCACACCCACGGGCCAGCGGCGGGCAACATCGCCGACACGCTGGCCGATCTGTTGGCGCACGATATCGGGCGTAGTTGGCGGTTGAAAGACGCGGCCAAGGAACTGTCGTTCTCAGAACGGTCCCTGCAGCGTCACCTCCAGCAGTCGGGCCGCAACTTTTCAAGCGTGTTGCGCCGGGCTCGGATGCGGGAAGCTACGCAGTTGCTGACCTATACTGACACCTCGCTCGCGGAGATCGGGTATTGCTGTGGATATGCGGACCAAGCGCATTTTCACCGCGATTTTCAGCGGGTTGCAAACATGACGCCGGGGACGTTCCGCGATGTGTCTAGACCATAGGATGAAGCCTTGGACCCACGGCGAATGGATTATGGAACTAGGCCCTTTGTCTGGTTTGCACACGCGTTTTTGAGGGCCGTGCTGACGCTGTGTGGTTTGCTCGGGTTGTCAGAGCGTTCAAGTCCGAACGATCCATCGCCGACATGTCCTCTTTGGCCTGGCCAGACCGATGCGCCTTTCGGTGATCGGAAGGCGTATTTCCAGCAATCCGGCGAAACTCCGTATTGAAACTTGATTTGCTTAGAAAACCGGACTCGAGCATGACATCAGTCACAGGAAGGTTGGTGCTCTCCAGAAGGTAGATCGCATGCTGCACTCTCAAATGGTTGATGTAGCGCGACACATTCTCGCCGGTCACCCGGTTCACCGCGGAGGACACAGATCGCGCAGGCACGCCCAAGCGTCGACCAAGGCGGGCCACTGTAAGCTCAGGATCACGAAAGAGCGTGGCATCCGCCATCAAAGTGTCGAGCTGGTCAAAGATCAACTGGTCTTCGGCCAGCGGCGGCATATCCGGTTGGCCTTTCTCTTCAAGTTTACGGTCAGAGCCAATCGCGAGCGCGAGACCGGCGACGAAACCAAGAGAGATGACCGGCACGACGAATTTGGCAGCGTCGGACAAAAGTTCCATGGCGCGTGCCTCGCCAGCAGCGAGCCCAGTCACAAGAACGCTTGCGTCAATAGCAAGCACCAACAGCACGAACGCCAGAGACCCGAGAAGGGAAAGGCGCAGAGCAGGCTGAGCTTGCGGCGAGATGTGGACAAACCCGTCGGCAGGCAGCCGCAATACGATGAACAACCGCACCGCGTAGATAAGGTTGACAAGAATGACGGCTGCGGAAGCTGTCCAAGGCACGGGCACGGCTGTGATGAGCCAGGCCGCAACAACCGTGCCGGCAACAACCAAAACTGTGCCCCTTTCCGGAACGCCATCCTGCGTCGTCAAACCGTGAAATCCGAGCCAAAGCGCCGGTGCAGTGAGGGCGGCGACATAAGGTTGCAGAACGATGAACGCCGGGTCGCTGAACAGAAACCGAATCCCGACAAACCCAGCTACAATGACAATCGAGAGCAGTCCCACGCAAAAGAACACTCTTGCAGGCATAGGCATCCGGACCTGCCGCGCCACGATGGCAGCCAAAAGAAGTGCAAAGATCGAGATCAACCAGGCTAAAGGTATGGAAGTCATCTGAATATCCTAGTCCGCGCGCGGCATGTGAGTTGGCTGTTTGGACATCACACCTGACCCCCGGTCGGGCTTATTGAACTTGTTCAAGATACTACGCGTTTTTGACCCGATTGACGACAGATCTGGCCATTCAGACGTTCGGAATCGCGGTTTCGAACGTCTGAATGGCGACCAAATCTTCAATTCATTTATTTGGGGGCAATATCTGAGGCGACCGCAATTCAAGGTGGATGTCATCGATATGCTCCAAACCCCCAAGCCTTCCAAGCCGCGATATCAGGTCAATCGACGCACTCTCTTGAAGTTGTTTTTTGCAGCTAGTGTGGTCGTTCGACCGGGTGTGCTGGCTGCAGGTTCTCTTGGGATCCGCCACTCTGCAGAGGTGATCGAGCATCTTTTTGAAAGGTATTTCTTCGATCCTGCATGGATCGCGACCGACGACGCGCAAGCGCTCTTTCGGGACCTGGCAGACTTCGTCGAGACCGAGCCCGACCCGGAAGAGTTTTCTAGCGGTTTTGTGCAACGGTTCGAACGTATTGGTGTGTCGCAAGTTGGATTGTCCGTCCAAAGCCGCAGTGCTGCGCAGCTTGGCCGACATTTCGATACGGTGGAGATCGGCGACGGTGCCGTCGGTCTGGACTGGCATGGAACGGTCGCCAGCCTCAGCATCCGAACACTTATGGGCGTCGACACCGGCCCTCGCATAACCGCCGCTTTCGAAGAGATCACATCGAACGGCGCGACCGGGCTCATCATCGATCTGCGCGATAATCCCGGCGGGTCTTTTTCCATGCGTCACGTGGTTGGGCACTGTATCCCAGAACCCACCGACGCCGGCATGCTTCTGGGTCGCGCATGGTACGCCGAAAATGCGCACGTCCCGGATCCTACGCATATCGAAACGCTGATGCCTTGGCACGGAACGTCTCTTGTCAGCCTTTGGCGTCACCTCTCAGAGCATCCGGTCACGCGGGTTCAGTTCTTGCCTATGCGGCCGATCTACGAAGGCCCAATCGCGGTCTTGATCAGTCGTCACACGGCCAGCGCGGCGGAAATAGTGGCAGAAATCCTAAGGACCGCACGGGCGGGAATTCTCGTTGGGGAACAAAGCGCCGGCGCGATGCTGGTACAACGCCCCTTCGACGTGGGTGATCTTTTCACGCTGTCTTTGCCCGTGGCCGACTACATCAGTCATGGCAGCGGCAGGATCGAAGGCTCAGGACTTGTGCCGGACATTTGCGCGGTTGCGGAGGAAACCCACAGCGCCGCCGTCTCCTCGCTCGTCGGGTCACAGACGATGCGCGGCGAAACAGTGATTGGTCGGTGTCAGTCCGCTGAGACTGGTCTTGGCACGAAGGCGGTCCCATGAAGCTGGGGACTTTTTCGGACTATAGCCACCTGCGGCTTATGGATGGACGGCGCCTCGCCTACACCGAAGGGGGCGCACCGGATGGTTTTCCCGTCTTTTACTTCCATGGAACACCAAGCTCGCGCTTGGAGGCAGCTTTTGCCGACGATGCCGCGATGCGGTGCGGTTTCCGTCTGATCGCAACCGACAGGCCCGGTTTCGGACAGTCAGACTTTCAACATGATCGCACGTTGCAGAGCTGGCCAAGGGATGTTTTGGCCCTGGCGGATCATTTGCGGATTAACAATTTCGGCGTCGCAGGCCATTCGGGCGGCGGCGCGTATCTCTTTTCCTGCGGCGTATCCATCGACCCGGCACGCCTACGGTTCATTGGCGCGCTTGCGCCTTGGGGACCGATCGCATCACCTGAGATTATGGCGAGTCTCAACCGGCTTGATCGCGGCTTTGCCGATCTGGCCCGTCGGGCGCCCTGGATCATGAAACTGGGGTTCGCGCCAATGGGCTGGGTGGCAACGCGCAGACCGCAGCTGTTGCTGCGACTTCTGAGGGGTGCCGTCTCACCACCCGATCAACGCGTCCTTGAGCGTCCAGACGTGGCACGGGCGTTCAGTGCCATGGAACGAGAGGCGTTCCGGCAGGGAAGCCGCAGCGCGGCGCAGGATGCCTATCTGGCGTATTCGGACTGGGGTTTTGACATCGCCGACAATCGTGTCCCGATACATATGTGGATTGGGGATGACGATATCTTCGTCACGAAGGCCATGGGTCGGTACATTGCGAGGACAGTGCCGCAGATGAATACGCACTGGATACCGCGCGCAGGCCATTTGTGTTTTGACGCTTGGACCGACATCTTTGCGGCGTGCCGGTCTGAGATGACGCGATAGGTTGAGCCGCTTTGCTCCGTTCCTTGCGCACCAAACGCTGACGTCGGATTGGTTTCTAAGGCTCCAAAGAAAAAAGGCCCGAAGCGCTCTTGTCGTCTTGATGTGGACGCGGCGGAGGATTAGCTCAGCTCTCGGTAAGCCGCCCCGCCTGGCGTATATGGCGGAACTTGGTCATCAGCTCTCTGGGTGACCGTGCAACTGCACGGGTAGCCCCATGACAAACCACTCTGATTCTCAACACCCCGACTCCTCGTTCGCGCTTCTCAGAACCGCGTTGCCAATCGGGGCGTTCTACCTCACCGAAATTCTCGTGGGCCTGACGGACCTTGCCGTGGTAGGCGCGCTTGGCACGACGGAACTGGCCGCAGTTGGCCTTGGCAAAACGATCATACTGTCCGTGATGGTCGTGGGCTTCGCGGTGCTGTCCATCGGCACGATCCAGATGGCGGAACGGCCGACGGCAGCAAGATGCGGTGCTGTTGTTGTCGCTTCGGGCATCGTGGCGCTTGCCTTTGTCGCAGCTGCCATCCTGACGGCGCAGGTGTCACCCTCGATCCTGTCAAAGAGTGGATACGACACCGAGTTCGTTGGTGCATTCGAAAGCTACACGCACATCCTTACATGGGCGATCGCGTCTACGCTTTGCATTGGGATTCTCAAGAACGTCCTGAACGCCCTTCAAACCAAGGGTCTCATCACCTGGCTGTCGATTTGCATAGTCTTTGGCAACCTTGTTGCCAGCATTGCCTTCGTTCACGGCGTTGGCTCTTGGCAGGGGTTGGGCGTCGTCGGCGCCGCCTGGGCGACCTTGTTGGTCAATGCCATCGCAGCGGGAGTTCTTTCTTTGATCGTGCTGCGCTCCGGCGCTCTCAGGGTCGCGGGATTGTATGCCCGGCGCATTTGGTTTCTCGCCTTTGAAGCACTGCGACTGGGCTGGGCGGCGGGCGCCCAACAGGCCCTCGAAAGCGTACTGTTCATTGCTGTTCTTTATCTTTTGGGCGTTCATTCGACGATTTGGCTTGCCGCCGGTGCTGTGGTCTTTGCGGTGATGGAGG
>JBCCYF010000190.1:0-5432 GCA_039190275.1 Pseudomonadota bacterium
ACCGCAAACTCGATCCAAGCTTCAAATATGGCGAGGTCCATCATACCATTGGCCCGAGTTGCGTTATGTCCAATCTATGCAGGTTTGCGGCACAAGCGGAAGGCGGGAGTGACGGAAAACCAGTTCGGATCCTGTTGTTTCGCCGCTCCCACCAGTTCACTGCATCATCCGACAGCACCGTACCGGTTTAATGACCTCCTGATCGTCCTGCCACTGTAGAATTCTGTGGTGTTACTCCCTTGGCGGACAATTCGGAGCAGGCACTCTTTGGTGGGACCCTTGGGTGAATTTCGCCGCCGGTAGTCTGTCCTGAACGCACATAATCCAGTTGTTTCTTGCGCAAACATGAAATAAAGTTTCGCACAGATCGAGAAAAACGATACATAAAAGACAGGCGTGGGGAATGCCCTCTATCAAACTTGACCCGATCGACCGCAAAATCTTGGCGGAACTCCAAGGTGATGGTCGGATGACCAATGTGGAACTGTCACGGCGTGTCGGCATCTCGGCGCCACCCTGTCTGCGGCGGGTGCGCACGCTTGAGGAAACCGGATTCATCAAAGGCTACCATGCTGATGTCAACGCGCGCGAGTTGGGGTTTGAGGTGCAGGTCTTTGCCATGGTCAGCCTGACAAGCCAGGCCGAGGCCGCGCTCTCGGCGTTCGAAGCGCGCGCGCGTGCCTGGCCTCTGGTCCGCGAATGCCACATGTTAAACGGTGAAATCGACTTTATTCTAAAGTGCTGCGCGCCGGATCTTTCGACGTTCCAGACCTTTCTGACCGAAGAGCTTACAGCTGCAGAGAATGTAGCTTCGGTCAAAACCTCGTTGGTGATCCGCAACGCAAAGGATGAACCGGGTGTCCCATTTGACGTGATCGAAGCACGGGCGGCCCTGAACGACTAAGCCTCACGGACAACGCATACGTCATCGGCGATATATTGCGTATATAGAATGTGTCTAGCGCACTGCGGGGGCCCGGGGCGAAGCGAATTCGGTGTTTGCGCAGAGATTCGCCAACCCAAGTCCAACACAGAAACGGGATAGCAGGGTCAACCCCATCGGCGGTTTTCAGCGTATCCCGTTCCGTTGAGCCTGAGCGTAAAATGATGTGCTTTCGCTAGTGGTTAGCGACAGCCAATTGGAGGGCAATTGAAATGAAAACGTATTTCATAGGTGCGATGGCGGCTTTGACGCTTGGCGCAGCGGCGATCGCGCAGACCGAAACGGATACGACCGCACCGCAAACCGATGGCGGTGCGGAAGTCGTGGCCAGTGAACCGGCCCTGGTGCCGGTGGACGAGGTGATCCCTGAGGAACTTGCAGGGGTCAATGTGGTTGGCACTGACGGAGAAGGGATCGGTCGGGTCACGGACATCGTCTTTACTTCGCTGGGCGAAGTCGAGGCCGCTGTTGTCAGCACGGGCGGTTTCCTGGGGTTCGGCCGTCATTCGGTCGCGATACCGGTCGAGGAACTGGAAGTGCTTGAGCGTGCGGATCAACCAGGCGCCCTGGTGGTGCAACTGCCAATGACGCAGGATGACCTGAAGGCCATGCCTGAGGTGGGTGCCGAAGAAGAGGTTGTCACGCAGTAGGCTCTTGTCGCGCAGTAAACTGCTGATCCCGCCAACCAATGGAGGGGTCATAGGTGCTCTTGCATCGCGTTCAAGGACAAAGGTCGGCGCATCTCAAAAGCTCCGGTCTACGTTGGAACTGCTTTTTTGGCGCCGCGATAGCGGCGCCACCATCGATCCGCTGTTACGCGATCTCTTCCTGATGTTTGATCACCTTCGACAAGATACCGTACGATATCGCCTCGTCGGTATCCATCCACTTGTCGCGCTCGATATCCCGCCGTACCGTTTCAATGTCGGTTCCGGTCGTATCTGATATGGTCTGCGACAGGCGTTCGCGCATTTTTTCGATCTGCTCGGCCTGGATCTCGATGTCTGAGACTTTGCCGCCGACCCCGCCCGAGGGCTGGTGGATCAGGAACCGCGTGTTCGGCAGGCAGTAGCGGTCCGACTTGTCGGCCGCGAGGTAGATGTGCGTACCGGCAGATGCCACCCAGCCTGTGCCGATCATCCGCACCTTGGGTTTGATGAACTGAACGATGTCATGGATTGTATCGCCCGCTTCGACATGTCCGCCCTGGCTGTTTATGAACAGGGTGATCGGCTCATCATTGTCGGCGGCCAGCGCCAGCAACTGGGCAGTGACGCGTTTTGCAACCTTCTGATCAATAGCCTCGCAAATGATGATCTGCCGTTCTGCGATAAGCTTGTCGGTGATAGCGTCCGAGGGGCGCTCGGGTTGTGCCTTTTCATTCTCTTCGGTCATGTTTGGGATCCTTGCAGGCTATTTCCATGCACCTATGCCGGTTCCCGGGCGAGGGCAAGGGCAGTGGTCCAGATCGCAAGACCCCGCCTCCTGGCCAGGACCAAATATGGGGAAGACAACGCGTTACGGCGTCTCGTCCTTCGGCGCATCGGGGATCGACTTCCAGCGCAGGGACGAAACCGCGCGCCTGGACTGATTTGTTTCTCTCCTGCACCATAGGGCAGATTGCAACATAATGGGCGTTCGCGCGGTTGAACGCGTCAGACGCACAGCATGCCCAGGTCATGACGGTTGAGTGGCTCGGCACCGGTTTCCGTGATCAATGATGTTCTGCCAAGGGACATCGCTGCACCGCTGTCGCTGTCCATAAGGATCATATGCATAAAGAACACCATTCCCGGCGCCATCACCGTGGGCGCGCCTTGATAGAACATTTCGCGTTCCATCCAGCTGGGGGCAAAGCGGGTACCCAGCGCATAGCCGCAGGCGTTCAGCCGATGGGCGCCAAACCCGGCTGCATCGAGGGTGCGCGCATGCGCTTCAAAGACCTCGCCCATCGGGCGGTTGGGCGCCAGCGTGGCCTCGCAAGCCACAAGCGCCTCGCGCACTGCGGCGTGCATGGCACTGTGTTGGGGTCGGGGTTCGCCAATGATAACCGTGCGCATACAGGCCGCGTGGTAGTGGCGATAGGTCCCGGCCCACTCCAGTGTGAGCTGGTCGTTGTCTGCGATTGTACCCCGCCCCTCCTGCGTGCGACACAGCAGGGCATGGGGCCCGGCACCCACAATGAAAGGGTTTGCTGGCGCCCCGCCCCCGCCGCCGAATATGGCCCCGTGCATGGCCGCAAAGACCTCGGCCTCGCCCTTGCCCGGTGCGGCCACGTCCAGTGCTGCATCCAGCGCATCATCCGCAAGTTCCGCGGCTTTGCGGATGTAAACAATCTCGGGTTCGGATTTCACCAGGCGCAGTGGCGATAGCAGGGCTGAGGCATCTATCAGATGTTGCCCGTCCAGGGCGGCCGCCAACCTCCTGCCGTTGCCTGCCGTCAGCCCATGAGTGTCCCATTCGACGCCCAGCCGCTTTGTGTTGAGGCCCAGTTCGACAAGGAGATCTGCCAGGTCCTGTGCCGGTGTCGCGTCGGCGGCATCGCGCCAGACCCGGATGTCGCTAATGTTCGACGTCATCTGGGCCTGTCGCAGATCGGCCGATCGCGTGAGCAGCGTCGCCTTTTGCCGGTCCCAGACAAGACACTGGAAAAAGCAATATCCAAAGGTATCGAACCCCGTCAGCCAATACTGGCTCTCCGGGGCGAAAAGCAGCAGAGCATCCAGTCCGGCCGCATCCATTGCCGCGTTTACGGCGTTTTGCCGCCGCGCAAATTCCTCAGGTGTAAAGTGGAGCATGTCCGGTCCTATAGTCGAATGGCAGAAATTTGCCGGCCATAGTCAGCTTCGCCAGCATGTGTTGTCCGGCGATACGAGTAGAACCGCTCGGCGTCCGAGAATGTGCAATGGCCGGTCCACTCTGCTGTGATACCGCAGCTCCGCAACCGCGACAGGGCGTATCCAGGCAGATCGAAGTGCATGCGGTCGCCAAGCCCGCCGGCAAAAAATCGGTCTGTTTGCGGATCATCTTCCAAAAATCGGTCCATGAATTCCGGGCCGACTTCATAGGCGCGCTGGCTAATGCAGGGGCCGACGACAGCGTACAGGGTTTCTGTCCGCGCTCCCAGCGAGATCATGGCGGAGACAGTTGCGTCCAGGACGCCGGCCAGCGCGCCTTTCCACCCGGCATGGGCCGCCCCGATCACGGCGTTTTGCGCATCCGCGAAGAGGACCGGTGCGCAGTCTGCGGCCAGCGCCGCTACCGCGACACCCGGCACCGCAGTGACCATCGCATCCGCCCGTGGCCGTTCGGCTGGCGGAGGTCCCACAACGGTCACCACCTTCGCCGAATGGATTTGATGCACCGTCTGCAGCGCTTCGGCATTCAGATGTGCCGCGACGCGGTCTCGGTTTTGCTGTACATCCTCTGCCCTGTCGGCGGAGCCGGGACCGCAGTTCAGGCTGGCGTAGATCCCGTTGGACGTGCCCCCCTGGCGGGTGAAGAACCCGTGCCGAACATCAAGGGAGGTCGCTGTGATCGGGTTGAGCATATCGGTCTCTTGATGTGGTGAGGGGAAAAGGGTGTGAGACAGTTGCGCGCAGGTCAAGGGGGTGGCGGGAAACCCGGCACTGGCGGCAATGTGGCCGGCCGCAGGGCAAGCGCCTTAAAAAGCGTACCCATCTCATCGGGGTGCGTAAGACGCCGGTGCTGTGCTGCAATCTTGTCCGGATCTTTCCTGGCCAGCATTTGGGCGCGCGCAGTAACGCCAAGGCGTTCCAGGAATGCCCCCTGCGTTGTAAACTGCGCCCGCAATGGCTGGGCTGATCCGGCGAGGGCGCGAAAGTCGACATGGGCTGTGAGATCAGCGGTTCCGGCTGTGCGCAAAATATCCGCATAGGCATGTGCCCGCACGGCCTGCAATGTGTCACCGGTCCCGCCCCAGGCGCCGTAGTCCAGCGCCAGCACCACAGCCTCCCGGGCGGCCAGCGCCGCGATATACGCCTCACCCGGCGGACAGACCTCGACCACCGCGCCTTCGGGCGGCGTCCCGAAGCGGTGATCAAGCTGCGCGTCAGCCAGTGGTGGCGTCTCACCAAAGACCAAGGCGCCCGCATCGACGCAAACCAGCCGTTCAGACCAGCCGTCGGACCGCCGCAGGTATTGCCGCACGGGCAGTGCGTCAAAAAACTCGTTGGCAAACGTGATCATCGGACCGGGGGGAAGGCCCTCCAGAGTGTCTGTCCAGGATGCTTCGGGTAGCGCGCGGTGCTGGGCCGCGCGGAGCATGGGGCTGGTTTCAACCATCCAGACCTCCGCGGCCTCGACAAATTCCGGCATTGTCCGGGCAGCCCTGAGCGCGTCGGCCATGAGCGTTCCGCGCCCCGGACCCAATTCGGTCAACACCACGGGGGACGGTCGCCCCAGCAGGTCCCAGACCTCGGCCGCCCATAGTCCCAGCATCTCGCCGAACATCTGACTGATCTCCGGC
>JBCCYF010000191.1:0-5407 GCA_039190275.1 Pseudomonadota bacterium
GGCCCGAAGACCTCCCCCGGGATCGAGTGCGCCAGCATGACGTGATCGCGGACTTCTACTGCGTACATGCGGGTCTCCTGCATGAAAGGCGGGTCAATGAGCGAAGTGCATAAACCAGGCTCTTACGAAAAACTCACCCGGGTGGCGATACCGTCTGCGTCCGGGGCAAGCAAGTCTGGCAATCGATCCGGCAGGTCGTGAAAAGCGACCTGGTTCGTAATCAAGGCGTCCAGAATCGGATCATCCAACATCGATAGTGCGCGCATCAAGCGCTCGCTGTGGCTGGTCGATGCCCGGCGGCGCGCGGCGACATGACCCACCTGGCTAGAGATTATCTGCAACCGGTTCGCGTGAAAACTGCCCCCCAGCGGAACAGGTACCGCATGATCGCCGTACCAGCTTAACTCGATCACCCGGCCTTCGAAGGCCAGAGCGTCCAGAGCGGTCTCCAGACCCTTGGCGCTCGCGCTGGTGTGAAATGCGATATCGAAGCTGCCCTGCGGCACCGCGTCCGGAGTCACAGAGTTCACATCAACGTCAGCCCATTTGACGACAGAAAGCGCCCTCTTATCCGTAACAGCAACCGAAAGATCTTCCCACTGGGCGAGAATCAACGCGATGAGAGCACCGACCAAGCCGGCGCCAACAACAAGACAGCGCGACCCGGGCTTCGGGTCCGCGTCCCAGACGGCGTTCAACGCGGTCTCCATGTTCGCAGCCAGGACGGCGCGCGAAGCGGGCACGCGCGCGGGCACCGGCACGATCGCATCCACCGGAACACGAAAGCGGGTCTGATGCGGGTGAAGACAAAAGACCGTCTGGCCCATGACACGGTCTGGGCCCTGGATGACGCGACCGACCGAGGCATAGCCGTACCGAACGGGAAACGGAAAGTCGCCGGTCTGAAATGGCGCCCGCATGCGCTGCCATTCGGATTCAGGCACCCGCCCTTCAAAGACCAGCCGTTCGGTCCCGCGGCTTACTCCAGAGAACAGCGTTTCAACCTCGACCATGCCAGACGCCATCGCGGGCAGGTTGATCGCCTGGATCTGGGCTTGACCGGGGGCCGTGTAGACCAAAGCGTCAGCGCGGTCGCTCATCGGAGGGCTCTCTGTTGCAACGAGGCGCCGGGCAATCCGTGTCCGGTCCTTGACCCTGTCTTGCTGCACCGCACATTACGCCGTCAAGGGGCCCGAGGGGGGGCCAGAAGATCATGAACCAGCTCTCTCAACCCGTCGATACCCAAGCCGTTCCAATCCAGACGATTGATCGCAGCGACAGCGCGTCCGACCTGACGCCGGCCAGTCTGCAGGCAAGGCGTACAATCACGATACGCCGCTGGACGGTTCTCTGTCTGAACATCGCAACCCTTGCCGTCCTGACCTGGGGCCTGGTCATGGCCTTTGCGCCGGGCGGGTTCAATGTGAGCGACATCGTCATTCTCGGCTGCTTCCTTGTCGGGGCGCCCTGGACCGTTATGGGGCTTTGGAATGCAGTCATCGGGATATGGTTGTTGCATGGCCGGAGCGATGGCCTGCATGCGGTGGCGCCCCATCTGAGCGCTATGCAGAACACCGGCGCCCTGACGACGCGCACGGCATTGGCGATGACCGTTCGAAACGAGGATCCCCTGAGATCTTTCCAGAAGTTGGCCGAGATGCGCCGGTCACTGGATGAAACCGGGCACGGCGATCACTTCGACGTCTTCATCCTCTCCGACACGTCTGACCCTGATATCGCCGCGCGCGAGGATGCGCTTTTCACCGCGATGCGCACCGAACTGGGCGGCCTGCGCGCCACCTATCGGCGGCGCGAGAAAAACACTGCCTTCAAGGCTGGAAATGTACGCGAGTTCCTACAGGCTCAGGGACGTGACTTTGATCTTTATCTGCCCCTGGACAGCGACAGCCTGATGTCCGGCGAGGCCATCGTGCGCATGGTTCGGATCATGGAGGCGTATCCGCGGATCGGTATCCTTCAGTCGCTGGTGGTTGGCTCACCCGCAGGATCGGCCTTTCAACGGATCTTTCAGTTCGGCATGCGCCATGGGATGCGGTCATTCACGATGGGCGCTTCCTGGTGGCAGGCGGATTGCGGACCCTATTGGGGGCATAACGCGCTGGTCCGCGCCGCGCCGTTCCGCCGCCACTGCCGTCTGCCCGTTCTACCGGGAAAGGCGCCCTTAGGCGGGCATATCCTCAGCCACGACCAGGTTGAAGCGACCCTGATGCGCCGCGCAGGCTATGAAGTGCGCGTCATGCCCATCGAAACCGAAAGCTGGGAAGAGAACCCGCCCACCTTGATGGACTTCACCAAACGCGATCTGCGCTGGTGCCAGGGCAACATGCAATATTGGCCGCTCTTGAAGATGCGCGGTTTGCAACCCACGTCGCGCTTTCAGATCTTTGCGGCGATTATGATGTACTTCGGCGCTCCGGCCTGGATGCTGATGACGATTGCTGCGGCCTCGAAGCTGTTCGCGGGCGAGGCCGGGGGTGTCGACATCGCATTTGGTATCGCCATGTTCTTCATCATGTTCGCCGTCAGCCTGGTGCCGAAGCTTCTGGGCCTTTTGGACATTGCGCTGACGCCCGGTGGCGTGCGCCGCTATGGTGGTGGGCTACGCTTCGCGCTGGGCGGCCTGATCGAGGCTGTTTTTTCTATTCTGATGGCGCCGGTTGTGGCCCTGCGCGTGACGCTGTTCATGATCGGACTGGCTTTTGGCCACTCCATTCACTGGAATGGACAGAACCGCGACGCCTACCGGCTGAGCTGGGGCGATGCAGCCCGTGGACTTTGGCCTCAAACCCTGTTCGGTGCGGCCCTGTTCGGCGGTATCGTTGCCTTTGCGGGCATGGGGACGCTCCCTTGGGCAATGCCGATGATCACGGGGCTGGTCCTGGCGATCCCATTCGCAGTATCCTCGTCGAGCAGCGTCTTCAGCCGCTGGGCTGAGCGTACCGGCTTGTGCGCGACCCCGGATGAAATCGATGTGCCTGAAACGCTGTGGCGACTTGCAGCCACGCCTTCGACACCGGCGCTGGAAGAGACGTTGGCGACCCCGCGCGCGGCATAGTCGCCCCAGGCGATAGGGCCTAGTCGCCCGACACCTCGGATGGATCAACACCCCAGATCACGCCCTTGGGCACCCAGCCCTCGTGACCGTCCACTTCGACTTGGCACCATTCTGGCGCACAGCCACGCAGGCGCGCAATGACGCCCTGCTCGGCCTTTGCAGTTGCGGCCGCCGAATCCGCCGGTTGCTCGCGGAAGAGCACATCGCTTTGGACCACAACCGTTCGCCGCCCGGTGATCATTGCGTGATAGACCCAGCCACCGGCGTCATCCATGTCGATGATCTTGCGCCAATCGCCGTACTCTTCGACGACCCTGACCGGCAGACCCGCCCGCTGAAAGACCCAGTCCTTGCGGTAATCCAGCCCCGGGCCTCGGCGCACGTTGATTTCGGACGACCGCAACGAGACGTATCGCGGAAGGGGAAGGTTGGTCACAGGGCCAAGTTCCGGCCCGTCTGCGTCCGTCGCCTGCACCGGTTTGCCAGCGATCGATGCCAGCGCGACGGACAGGATCAGGACAAGCGCTTTGATACGCATTGCCTGCCTCATGCTTTTGGGCAGCTTGTCGCCGCCATACTGCTCTCTTGGCCGCTTTTCGCGGTCTGATGGCGGGATGGCGCACGTTTTGCGCTTCCCCCAGCGCGAGCCGGACCTTATCAGATGCGGGAGTATCGGAAAAGGATCATGCGTATGACGAAGGTTTTCCTTGGGGGCACGTGTAACGGCTCCACGTGGAGGGATGCCTTGATCCCGATGCTCAGCATCGAATACTTCAATCCCGTGGTCGACGATTGGACCCCGGAATGCGCTGCGGAAGAGGCGCGCCAACGGATGGTCTGCGATTACTGCCTTTATGTGTTGACCCCAAAAATGACCGGGACCTTCGCAGTGGCAGAGGTTGTAGATGACAGCAACAAGCGGCCGGAGAAAACGATCCTTTGTGTCTTGCACGAAGACGATGGGATGGAGTTCGACGCGCACAACCTGAAGTCGATGGCCCAGATCGAAAAGATGGTTGCAGAAAATGGTGCCCGCATTTGCGCAAACCTGCAGGACATCGCCGCACTGCCGGAACTTCAGAGATAGGAACGCCAAAATGCCGCCCGCCCGACCTAAAGTCGTCGTGACCCGCAAGCTGCCCGAGGCGGTGGAAACCCGCATGCGGGAGCTTTTTGATGTCACGCTGAACGAAACGGACGACGCACTGCCCGACGAGGCCTTGCGCGATGCCGTTCGGACGGCGGATGTGCTGGTTCCGACCCTCGGCGATCACATTGATCAAAAGCTGCTGGCGCAGGCAGGTCCCGGCCTGAAGTTGATCGCCAACTATGGGGCCGGCGTTGATCATATCGATGTCGAAACCGCCCGGTCGCGGGGGATCTTGGTGTCGAACACGCCGGGCGTGCTGACCGAGGATACCGCCGATATGACCATGGCTTTGATCATGGCCGTTCCCCGGCGTCTCTCCGAGGGGATCCAGCTTATGCAGTCGGATGGCTGGCAGGGCTGGACGCCGACGGCGATCATGGGCCACCGGATCTGGGGCAAACGCTTGGGCATTCTGGGTATGGGCCGGATCGGCCAGGCCGTTGCGCGGCGTGCCCGGGCGTTCGGCATACAGATCCACTATCACAACCGGCGCCGCCTGCACGAAGACATCGAGGCAGAGCTGGAAGCCACCTATTGGGACAGCCTGGACCAAATGCTGGCCCGCATGGACATTGTCAGCGTGAACTGCCCGCACACGCCCGCAACCTATCACCTACTGTCCGCGCGGCGGCTAAAGCTGATGAAGCCGGGCGCCTACATCGTCAATACCGCCCGGGGTGAGATCATCGACGAGAACGCCCTGACCCGCATGCTTGGCAAGGGCGAGTTGGCAGGGGCCGGGCTGGATGTTTTCGAGCATGCGCCCGGCGTAAATCCGCGCCTCAAAGGTCTATCGAATGTCCTGCTATTGCCGCACATGGCCTCCGCCACAGAAGAAGGCCGGGCCGAGATGGGCGAGAAAGTGATCATCAACATCAAGACCTTCGTCGATGGGCACCGTCCGCCTGATCAGGTTTTACCTGCGATGCTGTGATGACGGAAGGTGGCCGCCACATTCTGTTGGGCACACCGACCGCAGGCAATGTGGTGCGAACCAGCTATGTGAGCACGGTCGTTGCGTTCACGAAGATCGCGCAGGAACGCGGCTGGACTTATGACGTCGTCACGATGAACAGTGCAGACGTCGTCTTGGCGCGCAATTTCCTGGCCAACCAGGCACTGCGCGCGGGAGCCGCGACCGATCTTCTGTTCATCGACAGCGATATGGAGATCGCCCCCAA
>JBCCYF010000192.1:0-5102 GCA_039190275.1 Pseudomonadota bacterium
CACATCCTCGAGCTTATAGTGCTGCCATTCGGCGCGCTGGGCGAGTGTCTTCAGTTTGATTTCATCGCCCGTCCTCGTCATCTGCGCGAGCGTTACCGACCGCATCAGGAGACCAAACAAGAAGATCGCAAACGTGATGCCCGCCACGACAGCCGCTGTGAGCAGGGGATCGTCTTGCGGCTCGGAGTTGACGTAAAGAGCCACGCTCAACGCCACGCCCAGCACAAGCAAAACGATCCAGCCAATGGTCATCGAACGCAGGCCAGAATTGCTCACCAAAACCTGTTCGGTCGGTGCGGCTGCCGCATAGCGCGTGAACGCCTCCGACCCCACGCGAGACGTCCCTGCTGCGGTATCTCCCCCAAGCGGCTCCAATCCGTCTCCGTTCCTGATCGGGCTCTCAGCTCCCAGCCCTTGTCTCATCGAACTGTGCGGCTGGCTCTTCCTCCGGTCAAGGATCAAGCTAAGCCTCCGCGCCCGCCACTCGGGCTCAGCTCAACAAACCAGAGACCGGGCAGAGGGTTTCGACAATCCAGCCAAAGGATCAAGACTGGATCCCGCACAAGGCAGGCGCTCGCTCACAGCGCAGGCCGCAGTCGGGCTTAGGATGACAGGGTCAGGCGGCGCGGCGGCGCGCGGCAAAGAACAAGCCGCCCAGCCCAGCCAGCAACAGCGGCAGTGTCGCGGGCACCGGCACAGCCGCAGGGAGGGTTTGCTCGGCCGACACGCTCTCAAGTGGTGGAGCAGACGGAAAGATGCCGGCCTCCAACGCACTGGTCAGGGTCAATTCTGGCCGCGACAGGAGCGAGTCAAGGGTCGGTATCTCACCGTCTGAGAAAAAATCATCGCTCACGAATGAAAAAGCCAAAGGCGATGCAATGAAGCGTTCGTCCCCCAAAGAAAGTTCACGGTCGGTGATAATGCTGTCTAAGGCAACGGAGACATTCAATCCAGTTCTGTTGAAAAAGAAGAGCAGTGTATCTCCCGTGAGCATCAAAGCCTCCGCGCCCTCGAGGGGGCCAAGAACAACCTCGAATGTTGTCGCATAACTTGCCCGCGTGGCAGACGCGCTGATTGGCGCATCGTCCGTATCGAGGCGATAGGTCGCGGTGTAGTCCCTCCCGGTCAGATTCGCTTCGTCATTGGCATCGCTCTGCCCAACCACGCCTGTGACGACGAACTCAATCGGCACTGCGCCAGCGCCGGACGAACAGGCCGCGACGACCACAGCCGCCAGCGCAAGTTTCCAGATCTTCATGTGTAGCCCCCGGATATTCACCTAAATTATGCCGTGGAAGCTACCCGCCGGAACGATGTTGGTAAAGGAGTTAGCCTTACCCTGCGTCAAAGCGTTTCAAGTCAGCTACCGCCGCGCCTTGCCTTCGCCGGATGCTGCGCGAGACGTCCCTGCTGCGGTATCTCCCCCAAAGCGGCTCCAATCCGTCTCCCTTCCTGATCGGGCTCTCAGCTCCCAGCCCTTGTCTTATCGAACTGTGCGCCTGGCTCTTCCTCCGGTCAAGGATCAGGCTTGGCCTCCGAGCCCGCGGCCGGAATTTTACTCAAGAAACCGGAGACTTGGCACAGATCGTCTGCACCCCATCCAAAGTGTCGAGGCTGCATCCAACGCAATGCAGACCTCCGCCTAGAGCCCGATGTGACTGGTTCTGTGCTGAACACCAGAGCCCGCTTCGCGCATCACAGATAATAGACTAGACTAGGATCCAAAGGGCTCCTCCAATCATCTTGAGGCGCCAAATCGGGTGTCGTTTCAATTTAGCCCGGTATTGGCTTTCGCCCGTTCGATGGCTTCAAGTTTCAGGATGTCACTTGCAGGGAGCTGAGACATCTTCACATGCGTTTCCTCAGGAATAAGGCCCCGCATCTGTAGATCAATGAACCGCAGACAACAGACCCGCAAAAAGGATGTGAAGTTGCCAATGTCGTGGCCCGCATCCAGGCTTTCATTGTAGAGCCGATGCAGGAGTTGCGGAACACTCAAATCGTCGCGTTGTCCGATTGCTTCGAGCGTGCGCCAGAACATCTCTTCCAGCCGCACGCTCGTTACCATCCCGTCCATGCGAAACGAACGCGTGTGAGACGCCCAAAGGGCCGGATCAGCATCTATGAACAATTGGCACATCTGAACGTCTCCTTTTGCCAAGGTCAGCGACCAACGCGTTCCTTCACGTCTGCGGCAAAACCTTCATAGGTGCGTAGAGCGGTCACATCGACTTGCACATGCTGACCCATCCTCTGCATGATTGGAAGATCGAGCAAAATCTGGTCCAGCATTTCCATGCTCTCGACATTTACAATGGCGATCACGCGGCGAGCACCGACCGCTTTCCACAGATCGACAACGATACCTGCATCTTTGGCGCCCAAAGCGGCGCCCGCCTCTTCTGCCCAGATTTCGAACAGATCATTTTGCGACATTTGCGCCGAGTATTCGACGTGGAAGTCTAGATGGAACAACACTGATGTCTCCCCCTCTGATTGTTGTGCGGCCGCGATTGATGGCCAATTTAGGTTTATGATCAGGCCGCCCGCTGCAACGCCGGCCTTAAGAAAGCTCCGGCGCGACGGTGTCAGGCGATCCTTTGGGTGGCGAGATGTCATGTGAACCGCCCGCCCTTTTCGATGACTTCGATTTGGTAACCATCTGGGTCCTTGATGAAAAAGAACCGTGCGATGCGCTCTCCGTCAGGTCGAAAATCGATGATTTTGCCAGGACTGGACTTGGCGTTTTCAGCCGTTGCATGAGCGGCCTCCAGATCGTCCACGACAACGGCAAGATGACCGTAACCATCGCCCAGATCATAAGGCGTATCGCGGCCTTTATTGATGGTAAGTTCGAGTTCGAAGTCAGATGTCGGAAGGGCCATGTAGATGAGCGTGAAGCTCTCAAAGTCCAATCGATCAACGACCTCTAGCCCGAAATTGTCTCGATAGAATTGCACGGACACATCTTCGTCCAGCACTCTGATCATACTGTGAACAAGCTTGGTCATGTTACCTCCCACTCTGCGAAGCTTAGCAGGGATCAGGGGGTGGGAGGTATTATGTCATTACTACATGCATTTTTGTAATTGCTTGGGTTTGTGGCTATCGGCACCAAAGCGAAACGTCCCAACTGCGTTTTCTTCGGCTCAAGATCCTGTCTCTTCTGCAGTCGAGTGTAATGCCGATGGCCGCAAAGCCTCTAGGGGTCTGTTCCAGCTGGGGCCAGGATCGTATCACAAGTTGAAGCCGGTCAATTTTTTCCACCTGTACTCACCCGTGAGCAGGATATGCGCCCATCCGAGGGGTGAAATGTGCGAGAGAAGCTCTGGCGGGCAGGCCGATCCATCGCGGCTGCGTTCCGTGACAGCGTGGCCGAGATGCGCTGTGTTCCAGTAGATGATGATCGCGGCCAAAAGGTTCAATCCGGCCGTGCGATAGTGCTGGCCTTCAGCGGTGCTATCCCGAATTTCGCCCTGGCGTCCGATGCGCAGGGCGATTCTTAGAGCATGGTGAGCCTCCCCATTGTTCCGGGCGATCTGGGCACGGCGCTTCATGTCGGCTTCGAGGAGCCAATCGATGATTAACCGCGTGCGCTCGATGCGACCGATTTCCCGCAGCGCCAAAGCCAATTCATGTTGGCGTGGATATGACGCGAACTTCTTCAGCAACTGGCTCGGCGCCATGACGCCCGCCGCCATGGTGGCGACGGCACGCAGGATGTCTGGCCAGTTTTCGACGATCAGCTTTTCCCGGATTTTGCCGCCGATCAGACCACGCAGTTCTTTCGGCGCTGCAGCCGGGTCAAAGAGATAGAAGCGCTTGGATGGCAGATCGCGGATACGGGGAATAAACCGGTATGACAGCAGCGCGGTTGCCGCAAAGACATGGTCTGTGAAGCTGCTGGTATCAGCATATTGCTCTTCGACTTTGTGGCCCGTTTCGTTCATCAGCAGGCCATCGAGGATGTAAGGAGCCTCGTTGACGGTCGCCGGGATGTTCTGCGCAGCGAATGGCCCGAACTGGTCGGAGACATGCGTGTAGGCTTTCAGCCCCGGTTCTGACCCATATTTTGCATTGACGAGGTTCATTGCCTCACCCTGGCGCGCCGCCGGGAAGAACTGCCCATCACTGGATGCTGCTATTCCGCTGCCCCAGAACCCGGCCATGGGCAGGTTGGCCTGCGCTTCGATCACCATCGCAAGCGCCCGGTTGATAGCATCGCTTTCGAGGTGCCAACGCGACAGGCGTGAGAGCTGGAAGTAGTCGTGGGTGTTCGTTGCGTCGGCCATCTTGCCGAGGCCGAGGTTTAACCCCTCGGCCAGCAGAACGTTCAGCAGTCCAACCCTATCCTTACAAGGCGCGCCGCTGCGCAGATGGATGAAGGCATCGGTGAATCCGACCATATCATCGACCTCAGGCAAGAGATCGGTGATCCGGACAGCGGGGGGCGGACATGGTGTTTGTCAGCTCGGCGGCAGTGGCAACCAGGCTTATCAGCTTGTGCCAACCGCAGGAGTTTTCACGCGGTATCGAGAGATGTACCGTGGTCTTTGGCTTCCAGCAGCGCAGCACCCAGGTCTTTGAGGGAGCGCAACGTCTGCTGCAGAGACGCTCTGGCATCATCGATGCCCACATCGCACAGCATCTTGGCCTCGCACCAGGTCTTTCCGACACTCCGGTCGTGGGTCTCGACCACGGTATCGGCCAGTCTGGCTTGCCGCTCCACCGGGCAAACCACGAGAATTGCCAGACGCTGGTTACTGGTGATGTCGCGCAGGCCATCGGCAAAGTACCGCTCGCCCTGGCGGCGCAACCGGGCAATCCGGTGTCGCGGGATTTTTTGCCTGGATTTCCGGTGGTACTGCCAGTGCCTGCAGGAATTCCAACCTATCCAGCAGCCGGGATGCGCCTGCCGAGTTCTGGCCCACCTCGAACTGTCGCAGCCACACAAAGCGACTAACATTACCGCCGATGATTTCGGTGAGCAGGGCATCCAGCCGCTCCCGCACGTCATCATCAAGATGGCTGGTAATCTGGCTTTCGATCCGGCGTTCCGCCGCGACCAGAGCGTCGGCACAAAGCCGCTCGACCACCGACAC
>JBCCYF010000193.1:0-5078 GCA_039190275.1 Pseudomonadota bacterium
GGGGCGTCGTAGCTTGAGCGGTCAAGCTGGACGAGATGGGCAGCTCCATCGCCACTGGAGAGTTGAACCAAGCAGAGGGGATCCCGATGCGGGTTGAGGCCGAGCGTTTCGGTATCGACCGCGATCGAGGGGCCAAGATCATGATCACGCGGCAGATCGCCTCGGTGCAAAATCGGCTTGTCCGCCATGGGCGTTTTAGATCTCGGATAAGGGAATGGTGCTGCGGGATGGACAAACCTCGAACACCTTGTTTGAGGTCCTAGAGGACTGGGAGCAGCAACTCAAGAACGAAAATATCGACTTTGAGGAGCTGGGGCTATGACCGGTTCCTCCTTGTCCAATACGTTCGGGCGCAACGGTCGACCCCCAGCGCCGGGAAAGAAACGCAAACTACCGCCTCCGTTTTCTATCCGCTTGACGGATGAAGAGCGCGAACGGATCGAGCGGGATGCCGGGGCGCTATCGATAGCGGCCTATATCCGCATGAAGCTGTTCTGTGACGAGCACAGTGGCCGGCCAGCCAGGCGTAGCCGAACAAAGAAACAGCATTCGCCATCCGCCGAACTGGCCATGATTTCGAATATGCTGGGAGCGCTGGGCTCGTCTGAGCTTGCGGCCAGCATGAGCCGTATTTCCAAAGCCGCCGATATCGGTGCTTTGCCTGTGACGCCCGAACTTGAAACGGAGATAGCTGCGGCCTGCTCCGATATCCGTCAAATGCGTGAGGCGTTGATCTCTGCGCTGGGGGTGAAGGCACGATGATGCTTAAGGGTAATTCACGCGGCGGTGCCCGCGATCTCGCGCGGCATCTCATGAAAGAAGAGAACGAGCATATCGAGATGCATGAGCTGCGCGGCTTTGCCTCCGACACGCTAATGGGCGCACTGAACGAGATTTACGCAATCAGCCGGGGAACGAAGTGCAAACAGTTTATGTATTCCTTGTCCCTCAACCCGCCGGAGAAAGAGGAAGTTTCAACGGCGGATTTTTTATCTGCGATAGAACGCGTTGAGCAAAAGCTGGGTTTTGGCAACCAGTCCCGTGCCATTGTGTTTCATGAAAAGAAAGGGCGAAGGCATTGTCACTGCGTGTGGTCACGCATCGACCTTGCGGAGATGAAGGCCATCCACCTTTCTTATGATCATAAAAAGCTGAAGGGCATTTCGCGCGAGCTGTTTCTCGAACATGGCTGGACAATGCCGAAAGGCCTCGCCTGCTCCGAAGATCGCGATCCGCGTAATTTCACGCTTGCGGATTGGCAACAAGCCAAGCGCACCGGCAAGGACCCACGCGCGACAATCACGGCGATACAGGACGCGTGGGCGATTTCGGATTCGAAGGCCGCTTTTTTGCATGCGATGCAGGAACGCGGGTTTAAGGTGGCCAGAGGTGACCGCCGGGGCTTCGTCGCTATCGATGTTCACTGTGAGGTCTACTCCATACCCAAGAAAGCCGGGGTCAAAACGCGTGACGTTCGCGCCCGGCTTGGCGATGAAAGCGATCTGCCAGATCTGGCAGAGGCCAAAAAACAGATTGCTGATGAGATGCTCCTCAAATTGGGTGAGTTTTCGAATGAGCTTGAGGATCAAAACCGCCAGCTACGGGAGCAATTCGCTATGCGGCGCAGGGAAATGGTTCGCAAGCAGAGCGAGGAGCGAAAAGAGTTTCGGGCTGAACTTGAAGCGCGCCGCATCCGAGAAGCCCGCCAGCGGCAGGCCAGATTTAGAAAGGGCCTTGGCGGCATCTGGGACAGGCTTCGCGGTGAACATAAACGCATCCGCAAACAAAATGAGCGCGATGCGGTCGAGGCAAAGAAGCGGGATCAGTCCCAACACGATCAGTTCGTAGTTCAGCAATTGACGCACAGGCAGCAGCTAAAGGCATTTGCGCTTGAGGCCCGACGAAACCTTCGGAGCCAAAAAGCCGAACTGGAGCAGGATGCAAACCTGTTCAGAGGTATGCGGTTGGCAGAACCTGAACCGCTCAAAACAAGAACAACACGCAATCGATCTCGCATTCGCGGTCCTACGCCCGAGCGGTAGTAATTGCGACGCTGTTGATGCGATGGCAGCGAAAACTGCTATATGTCTCCAAGCTTCTTGGAAACCGCCCCATGCATCACAAACGCAAAGGTCCAAAATCAACCGGCACCGGGTGTTTGTTGTGCAAACCTCACAAGCGTCAGGGCATGTCTTGGCGTCAACGTCAGCGCCATAGTGTTCTCAAGGCTATGAAATGGACGCGTGGTAGCGCTCGCAGATTTCGACGAGTTGCCCATTAAGCTCATGCTCGACATAGGCCTCAAGAACCTCGATTGTATACACGTCCGGCGTCACGCCTGCGCGCTCCTCCATGTGAACACCGAGAAAGCTGCGGTAGCCTGTGGCGCTTATGAACGGTTTAGCCGGATCGACGGCTCGGGCGGCAAATCCCGGCCAGTAGCGTATTCCGAAGGCGATGCCGAACACGCTTTCGATTTCGATACGGATGCGGGTGTTTGAGAGCGTGACATCAAAGACACCTGTCTGGCCCCAGACCGGAATCTCACCCGGCGGCGCGGCATTTTCTTGCTCCAGCACATAGCCCGGCGCGTCATCATGGGCGAGAATGCCGGGGTCGCCGCCGTTGAGCTTTTTGGCCAGCATATGCGCTTCCTTACGTAGCCGCATGGTTTCGTCAACGTCAGCGGCCATCATCGCTGCGTGGTGCCTATCGATCAGCGCTCTGTAGAAAAGCAGCGCATCGTCCATGATGCCGGGCAAATGTGCCGTCCGTTGTTCAAAGCGGCGGTTGCGGTTATAGGTGTCGGCCTCATCCAGAAGTGCTTCGAATCCGAGTTGTTCCGTCATGACGCCACCTCCTGCAGATAACTGCGGCAGCAAGGCTTGTCCGGCATGTCTTCGGCAAAACCCTCTCCGCCGCATTCGGGGCAGGAATGAAATTGTTCCAGTGCGTCACCGTTCATCATCGCGACATTGAAATCCTCATCGGTGAGGAAGACACAGCCGCTATAAGTGTTCATCGTTACTCGCAGACCATCGCCGAGAAAGTCGGGCGGGCTGTCGCAATAAGCGTTCAAAAGCTCAGCAGCCATGCGCAATTCGCGGAATCCAAAGTTGGATAAATCATTTACTGTGGTCATATCGGCCTCCTTCAAAAACAATTGAAAATCAGGGTTTAAGCGCCCGCTTGCGGTGCGCCTTAAATCCTGATGGCTGCCGAAAAATCGGGGTGTGCAAGCGTCAGGAAAAACCGGCAAAAAATCCCCATCTTTGCCGGGCGTCCCGAAGGACGAACCGGGAAAGTTGTGGAGTTTTTGATCTGTTTTTCTTGGCGCGCGCCGAGGGGTGCCCCCTAAGAATTGAAAAACGCCCGCTTCCCGTGGAAGCGGACGATAAATGCGCGAGGGATCGTTACCGAATGGCCGAAACCCGTTTAGCGGGGTTCGGGGAGCGCCGGTCCCCGGCACGAGTAGAGCCCGGTCCGGCTACGTCCGGACGCGCCATGGTGTTGGAGATGTGGCCTATGAGTTTGGTGCACGACGTGAAAACTCAAACCACTTGAACCGCAGCGCCCCTCGATCTGACCACATCACATCGATTATCCCCGAGAAATTTAGCTACAGAGGTCATTGTTTTGGTGCAGGAATTACGAGTTATGCACCAGCTGAGTAGTTAGACCCCATTGGATCGACCAGTCAATTTTCCTGCGTTCTGGTACTTAATTGCGCGTTGGACTGACATGTTCATCCCAAGTTTATCGAGCAAGGTGTAGTCGGGACGTCTGCATAGTGTTGCACAATTTTAACCCCCCAATCGCGAAGCCACTGTGACTAATTGACAAGCCCGGTCTGATCCGCTCTTTTTGTTTCGTCAGCACGGTCGTCACTTTGCGGTGACGCTAAGAGGGAACGAGGTGCGGGTGCGCAACCCAAGGCCTCGACTGCCCCCGCAACTGTATGTGGAGCGTTGACGCCACCCATGCCACTGGCCGCCCTTGCGGTTGGGAAGGCCGGCGCCAACCAAACTCCGCGAGTCAGGAGACCTGCCTGCTGGTGAATGTCAATCAACCAGGCGGGGTGTCCTGGTGGGAGCGGACCGATGCACCACGCCAGCTGTGCGGCAATCTTACTTTGCTTAAGCCGGCTTTTGAGCCGACGGGACCAACCCACCTTCACCTTTTCAAAGGGTGGGGTCGGTGGACGAAACTGACGTAACCCTCTCCATCTGCTTGCGGTGCCGCGATGTCCGCGAGCCTACCGACACAGATTTGAGCCTGCGCGGCGGACGACGGCTGTCCCATGCGGTTGCTGCGGTTTTCGATACCAGCCAGGCCGCAAGCCTGGGCGTCCTTCTGCGCGGCGTGAACTGTATGAGCCAGTGCAAACGACCCTGTGTCATCGCCCTATCTGGACAAGACCGGTTCACTTACCTCTTTGGTGATCTTGACCCTCAAACACATACATCGGTCATCTTGGCTGTCACAGCGGCCTATGCCGAGGCCGCGACTGGCTTTTTGCCCCGCGCCGCCCGGCCAAAAGTGCTGCAAGCAGGCATCTTAGGCCGCATCCCCTCGCTTGGATGCGCCAGCCAGCTGATTGAACCGATTTATCCCCCAATGTCCCTAGACAAAGCAAAAAAGGTCAATTCATGAGTCTCATTAATCTACGACGCGCGCTTGCCGCAACAGCGATCCTTGCAGCGTCCCTTGCCCCGATCAGCGCCCAGGCGGATGACATTACAATTGGCCAGACCTTCCTGGCATCCGGCCTCGATCCAGCCGAAGGTTCAAACGGTTGGGCTCTGGTCAGCCACGGCATCGGTGAACAGCTCTTCCGCGTCTCGAGGGAAGGGGAGGTTGTGCCCAACCTCGCCAGGTCTGCAACGGCTAGTGAAGATGGCACCTGGACCATTGAGCTGGCGGCCAACCGCTTCTTTTCGGACGGTACACCGGTCACCGCGGAGGCGGTGGCAGAGGCTCTTAACCGCACCGGCGAGAACAACCCATCCGCTCGGGCAACGGCCGGGCGCCTGGTCTTCACGGCGCTCGATGAGGCCACGCTGACGGTTGAAACCGAA
>JBCCYF010000194.1:0-4889 GCA_039190275.1 Pseudomonadota bacterium
CGAGGCGGACATTCAATCGGATCCACCCCTGATGTTGCCGGAAATCGAATACCTGTCCCATGAGGAAACGGCGGATCAGGTTATTTCGTTCTTTCCCGGCCTCACGCGGAAAGACCTGCCACACGGTCAGGGATGGGCGATTGAGAAACTCAGCATCTACACCCACAACGGCACTCATCTGGACGCGCCGTACCACCACCATTCGACAATGGATCGCGGCAAGCGTGCGATCACCATTGACGAAGTGCCGCTGGACTGGTGTTTCAGCGCGGGCGTGAAGCTCGATTTCCGACATCTTGACGACGGGTATCTGGTGACCCCTGAGGATGTTGATGCCGAGTTGGAGCGTATCGGCCATACCCTTGCCCCTTTGGATATCGTCCTGATCAATACCTCAGCGGCCGAGCGCTACGGCAAGTCCGACTATCTGGCCAAAGGCTGCGGCATGGGTCGTCGCGCGACACTGCATCTCCTTGAGCAGGGTGTCCGCCTGACCGGCACCGACGCCTGGAGTTGGGATGCCCCCTTCGCCAAAACGGCTGAACGCTATGCGGCCAAACAGGACGCCTCACTGATCTGGGAGGGTCACCGCGCCAGCATGGAGATTGGGTACTGCCACCTGGAGAAGCTGACCAATCTGGACCAGCTGCCGGGCACAGGGTTTCAGGTGTCCTGTTTTCCGTTCAAAATCAAAGCCGCGTCCGCCGGGTTTACCCGCGCCGTTGCCATCATCGAGGAGTGAGACATGGCCAAAACCATCATCACCTGCGCGGTCACGGGTGCGGTGCACACACCGACCATGTCGGACCATCTGCCTGTTCACCCGGACACCATCGCCGAGCAAGCCGTCGCCGCGGCCGAGGCCGGGGCAGCCATCATCCACCTGCATGCCCGCAACCCCGATAACGGCGCGCCCTCGGTCGACCCCGCCCATTTCGAGTTGTTCCTGCCCCGGATCAAACAAGCCACCGACGCGGTGGTCAACATTTCCACCGGGGGCAATCCGGTCATGACCGTGGCTGAGCGTTTGCCACCGGCGCTGACCTTCAGCCCCGAAATGTGCAGTCTGAACATGGGGTCCATGAATTTCGCCCTGCATCCGCTGGCGGACCGCTATACCACCTGGAAAGAAGACTGGGAGGAAAGCTATATCCGCGGGTCCGAGAACAACATCTTTCGCAACACCTTTGCCGATATCCGCATGATCTCGGAGCAATTGGGGGGCGACACGCACGCCGTGAAGTTCGAGCATGAGTGCTACGACGTGGGGCATCTCTACAATCTTAAGTTCTGCCTGGATCAGGGCATGTTCAGGGCCCCGATCTTCCTACAGTTTGTCATGGGCATTCTGGGTGGCATCTCGGCCGAAATTGACAACTTGCTGTTCATGAAACAGACCGCCGACAAACTATTTGGGGACGCCTATGAATGGTCGGTGATCGGCGCGGGCGCGCAGCAAATGCGCATGGCTTCGGTTGCGGCGCAGATGGGCGGGCATGTGCGCGTGGGTCTTGAGGACTCGCTGTTTATCGCCCGGCGTCAGATGGCGACATCGAACGCCGAACAGGTCGCCAAAATTCGCCGCATCCTTGAGGAACACGGAGCCGAGATCGCCAGTCCGGACGAGGCGCGCGAAATCCTCGGTTTGAAAGGTACTGACAAGGTGAAGTTCTGATGCGCGCCGCCCAACCCAAAGACCCGTTGAACGTAACCTTTACCTGCACGGGCCAGGCCACAGGCAAGATGCGGAACGAGCTGGACGTGAAGATGACCGAACCGATGGAGGAACACTTCACGCTGGCCACCGACGAAGGCCCGTTCCACGGCGGCGACGCGACGGCCCCTCCGCCGCTCGCCCTCTTTGTGGGCGGCCTCACGGGATGTATCATGACTCAGCTTCGCGCTTTCGCCAAACGCATGGATATCATCCTCGATGATTTGCGCGTCGAAACCACCGTGACTTGGGGCTGGATGCCCAAGGACCGGATCTACGAGACCCACCCCAAGTCCTTCGCGATCGATATCTTTATTGAAAGCGCCGCGCCCATCGAGGCGCAGGTCGCCCTGGTCAACAGCGCCAGAAAAGGCTGCTTTGTGGAACAGACCCTGGGCCAGGCCAACAGCATCACGCATCGCATCCGAACGGCAGACGGCTTCCTTCGGATCACCTGACCGTCGCGGCACGCGCAATGTGATTGCGCGCTGCCCAGGCGGTCGATGGGTTGGAACAGACCATGACCTGTAAGGGCATCGATCCGCCGCCCACCGTATCTGCGTGTTGGTAAGACACACCGCGCCACGTACCCCGCTCGTAAGGCCCACGGGGGGGGCAGTCGACCCGCGGCCCAGCACAGGAAATGCGGAGGGGGTGAAACGGTAATGCGCTACACGCCGCAATTCATGTGGAGCAGAATCCTCGTTCTGCTCATGAAAACGACGCGCTGTTTTCGGGGTGGTAGGCCCGGAGGGACTTGAACCCCCAACCAAAGCGTTATGAGCGCTCTGCTCTAACCAATTGAGCTACAGGCCCGCCAGGCCCTCTCCGTATCCCGACCCGGCCGCCGGACGCAAGCATCTGTTTTCATCGCCACGGGAATAAGCTATGCCCGCCGCGAGATCAGCCAAGGACGGAGCGGCGGGACATGGCCAAACAAACCTATGCGGCCGCGGGCGTGAACATCGCGGCCGGCAATGCGCTGGTCGACCGGATCAAACCCGCTGCAGCCGCAACACAGCGCCCCGGAACCGCAGCAGGGCTGGGTGGATTTGGCGGACTGTTCGATTTGCGCGCCGCAGGGTATGAAGACCCCATCCTGGTCGCCGCGACCGATGGGGTCGGAACAAAACTCAGGCTGGCCATCGAAACCGGTGTGCTGGACACGGTGGGCATCGATCTGGTCGCGATGTGCGTCAACGATCTGATCTGCCAAGGCGCCGAGCCACTGTTTTTCCTTGATTATTTTGCTACAGGCACACTGGATGTCGACACTGCGGCCAGGGTGATTGGGGGGATTGCCCGGGGGTGCGAACTGGCCGGGGCAGCCCTGATCGGTGGCGAGACGGCCGAAATGCCGGGCATGTACAACGACAATGACTTCGATCTGGCGGGCTTTGCGGTGGGCGCAATGGAGCGCGGGAGCGCCCTGCCCCGCGCCGTTCGCGCCGGCGATGTGATCATTGGATTACAGTCATCCGGGGTGCATTCCAATGGGTACTCTCTGGTGCGTTCAACAGTTGCCTCGGTCGGGCTTGGCTGGGATGACCCCGCCCCGTTTGCCAACACCAGCCTGGGCGCGGCACTGCTGACACCCACACGGATTTATGTTGCGGCCTGCAGGGGGGTGTCTGCGAACGCCGGACTGCGCGGATTCGCGCATATCACCGGGGGCGGGTTGACCGAGAATGTCCCACGTATCCTGCCCGACGATCTGGGCGCCGATATCGATCTTGGCAGTTGGGACCGGCCGCCGGTCTTCACATGGCTTATCGATATGGCCGATCTGGACACGGAGGAAGCGCTAAAAACCTATAACTGCGGTATCGGGATGATCGCTGTGGTGGACGCACAGGCCGCGGCAGCGCTTATCGCCGATCTGAGCGCGGCCGGTGAAGTGGCCATGGTCATCGGCACGGTTACCGAAACACCGGGCGTTCACTATCGCGGAACGCTTACATGACGCGGACAGCGGTGGGGATCCTTATTTCTGGCGCGGGCTCCAACATGGCAGCGCTGGTCAACGGATTTGCGGCGGATCATCCCGGGTACCCGGCACTGGTATTCTCGAACGTGCCCGATGCCGCGGGTTTGGAGCGGGCGCAGGCGCTTGGGGTGGCAACCGCTAGCGTCGATCATCGCGGGTTGGACAAACCGTCCTTCGAGGCCGCGCTGGAACAGCACCTGACCGCAGCGGGGGTCGAGGTGATTTGCCTGGCGGGCTTCATGCGCCTGCTGAGCGCGGAGTTTGTTGACAGATGGGCTGGGCGCATCCTGAATATTCACCCCTCCCTGTTGCCCCTTTTCAAAGGGCTAAACACCCATGCCCGCGCACTGGAGGCAGGTGTCGCAGTCCACGGATGCACTGTGCACGACGTAACCGCGTCGATGGATGACGGTCCTATCCGCGGGCAAGCTGTAATCCGGGTGCGGGGCGACGATACGGCCCAGACCCTCGCCGAACGTGTACTGAGAATGGAGCACCAGCTCTATCCCAAGGTGCTGAGCCGGTGGCTGGCCGGCCACCTCGACCCGGTGGCACTGTTTGACGATCGCGCGCCTTGAGGCGCTTTGGGGTCAACCGGCGCCGCGCATGCCTGATCCATCTTGCGTTACGGGACATTCTGCCATGACATGTATCCGACAGGAGGAGCGACATGGACCCATTGGTGATCCGAACCGACGACGAGGCCATCGCGACGGTGAAACTCAACCGGTCCAAGGCACTCAATGCGCTGTCGGATGAGCTGATTGCGCAAATGCAGGGCACGCTCGATGCGCTTGCAGTTGACCGTACGATCCGGGTGATCATCCTTAAAGGCGCGGGCAAGGCATTCTGTGCCGGGCATGACCTGCGCGAGATGACAGCCGCCCGGCAGGCGGAGGATGGCGGGGCCGCCTATTTTCAGGACCTTTTCGCGCGCTGCTCGCATCTGATGAGCACCCTGCCCCGGCTGCCGCAGCCGGTTATTGCGCAAGTGCAGGGGATTGCCACAGCGGCAGGATGCCAGATGGTGGCACATTGCGACATTGCTGTTGCCAGTGACGACGCGCAGTTTGGTGTGAACGGCGTGAATATTGGGCTGTTTTGCTCGACCCCGATGGTGGCGCTCAGCCGGAACATTCCGCGCAAACAGGCGTTTGAAATGCTCACGACAGGCGACTTTGCATCGGC
>JBCCYF010000195.1:0-4875 GCA_039190275.1 Pseudomonadota bacterium
AAAGGTGGTGTGGGTCAATTGACCCGCGCGATGGCCGAGGCATGGTCGCGGGACGGGATCACGGCCAACGCCCTTGCGCCAGGCTTTTTCCCCACCGAGCTGACCGGTCCGGTGTTCGATGACCCGGCCCGCGCGGCAGCAAACGCGGCCCAAACCTGCATCGGGCGCAACGGCCGTGCTGAGGACCTGATCGGACCTGCCTTGTTCCTGTGTTCCGACGCAAGTCGCTTTGTTACCGGACAGATCCTCTATGTTGACGGCGGGTTCACGGCGAAATGAAAGCCCTTGTCTATACCGCGCCGAATTCTCTGGAGTATCGCGATGTGCCGGATCCCGATCCCGGTGACAACGCGCTGGTCCGGGTTGCCCATGTCGGTATCTGCGGCTCTGACATGCATGCCTGGGCCGGACATGATGCACGCCGCCCCGCCCCATTGATCCTGGGTCACGAAGTGGCGGGCAGCGTGGTGTCGGGACCGATGGCGGGACAACGGGTCACGGTCAACCCGCTGGTCAGCTGCGGTGTCTGCCGGGCCTGCACCTCGGGCCAGGAAAACCTGTGTCCTCACCGGCAGATCATCTCGATGCCGCCGCGCGAGGGTGGATTTGCCGAGCTGCTCGCGATGCCCGCAAGGAATCTGACCCCCATCCCGGATCACATCGATACCTGTGTCGCGGCGTTAACTGAACCGATTGCCTGCGGATGGCACGCTGTCAAGTTGGCGGACAAAGTACTGGGCGCCGTCGGTCCTGACACCGCCTGTCTGGTGCAAGGGGGTGGCGCCATCGGATTGGGTGCTGCACTGGTTCTGCGCCATCGGGGCGTACGGGCGCTGCATGTTGCCGAACCGCATGCCGAACGTCGCGCGGTTATCACCGCCGAGGGGGTTGAGGCCTTTGACCCCACCTCGGAAACGGGTCCTCTGGGCGTGGATTTGGTGATCGACGGTGTCGGCATTCCGGCCACGCGTGCAAGCGCCTGTGCTGCGGTTCGTCCGGGTGGTGTGATCGTTCATATCGGGCTCGGCGGCTCGGACGAGGGGCTGGATATCCGGCGTATGACCTTGCAGGAGATCGCCTTCATCGGCAGCTATACCTACAGCCGGTCGGACTTTGCCGAGACTGCCGAAGCGATATTCCAGGGGCATCTGGGCAGGCTCAGCTGGCCCGAAGTGCGCCCCCTGGCCGAGGGGGCCGGCGCCTTCGCCGATATCGCGGGCGGACGCGCCACTGCGCCCAAGATTGTCCTGGAGCCTTAAGCCCGGTCCGCTGTCCCTGGTCGAGCATGCCGCACTTTCCGCGCCGCGCGTCATCCTACGCAATGAGCCCGGCACGTTCCGCGAAGCTGACGGGGGTGGGCCAACCCCCTACGTGCGCGCACCCTGAACGATCCGATCAAGGATCATGGCGCAAAACAGGATCCAGAAGCCCGCAAGAATGCCCTGTCCCACATTGGCGTATTGAAGGGCTTCCAACACATCTTCGCCCAGACCCTTGGCGCCAATCAGTGAGGCGACGACCACCATTGCTAAGGATAACATGATCGTCTGATTGACACCCGCTCGGATCGAAGGGCTAGCCAGTGGCAGATCGACCTTGGTCAGCAAATACCATGTGGTCGCGCCGAAGGAAATCGCAGCCTCGCGCACGCTTTCAGGGACGCTGCGCAACCCCAGAACCGTCAGCCGGACCACCGGTGTACCACCGAATATCCTTGTGGTGACCACTGCCGCAGGCTTCCCCGTTCCAAAAAAGGCGATCACCGGGATCATGAATACAAAGGCCGGCATGGTCTGCATGAAATCCATGATCGGTTGGATGACGGCGTAAAACCGCGGTCTGCGGGCGCAGAACATTCCCAGCGGTATCCCGATAACGATGGAAAGACAGGCTGCCGTGCCCAATACCCGCCACGTAGTCGTCGGCCGGGTGCATCACAATGTCTTCGGCGGTGCCGACTTGAACCACCCGTCCGTCCCGCATGATCGCTATTTGATGACCAACGCGAACCGCTTCATCCAGATCATGGGTTATGAACACCGACGTTTTTTTCAGTATCCTAGACAGTCGAATGAACTCGTCCTGCAATTGCCGCCGGATCAGCGGGTCGAGTGCGCTAAACGGTTCGTCCATCAAAAGAACGTCCGGGTCTGCGGCAAGCGCGCGGGCCAGCCCGGCACGCTGCTGCATCCCGCCCGACAATTCATGCGCAAACTTGCTTCCCCAGGCGCCAAGTTCGACGATATCGAGAACGGCGGCCGCCTGGCGCATGCGCTCGTTCTTGCTCACATGCCGGATCTCAAGCGGAATAGCGACGTTGTCGAGCACCGATCGGTGCGGCAGGAGTGCAAAGTTCTGAAACACCATGCCGATCTTCTGGTTGCGGAAGCTTTGCAGTTCCCGCGGGCCCAGCGCCATGACATCTGTGCCCTCGATCAGAATTTGCCCGGCGGTCGGTTCAAGCAAACGATTGAAGTGGCGCACGAGGGTCGATTTACCGCTGCCCGATAATCCCATGACGCAGAAAATCTCACCGCGATTGATCGACAGACAGACGTCGGCGACACCCACCACGGCGTTGTAACGTGACAGGACCTGGGCCTTGCCCAACCCTTCGGTGCGGATCGCCTCAAGAGCGGCGGTAGCGTTGGTGCCGAAGATCTTCCAGACGTTCGAGATTTCGATGACGGTTTGATGCGTATTCTGGGGGGCAATGTCTTTCACAGCGCGCCTCGCAGCAGGTTTATCAAACGGGAGCAGCGGCGCCGGGCGATTGCGCCAGCGCCGCTGCCGTTTTACTCCGACAGCGATCCGCTCAGAGCCCGAGCCAGGCGTCGACACGCTCCGGGTTTGCCTCTACCCATTCGCGCGCCACTTCGGACGGCTCCCGACCATTCCCCGAAATTTCAAAGGCGAAGCTGCTGACGTCGTCTGCGGTCAACGAGAACCGCTCGAAGAATTCGGCGATCAAGGGTAAGCGCTCGCCAAACGACTTTGACCAGGCGATCTGCACGTCCTTCAGCGCGGCCACGTCCGGCCGCCTAAGGTCGGCGATGTCGGTAATGTTATTGGCTTCGCCGAATTCCTTCGAGACGCAAAACCCATGGTTGCCCTGGTAGGGGTTCGCGGACAGCACAACCGAACCGGCTTCATCCACATACTTTTTGGTAAAGCTCTCCTGGTTCGGAAGCCGGACATTGGGGTGGACATCAATGTCGCCACGCCCCTGATCCATCGCCTGGAATATGGTCGCGTTGTTGCCGGGCACAAGCTCGGCTTCTCCACCGATGCGCATTTCGACAACCGCGGCCAGCAGATGGGCGATTGCCTGTGCGCCCGTCCATGAGGGGACGCTGCAATGGTCAGTGTTTTCAGTGCGGATTTCATTCTCTTCTCCGGTGTTGGATGGGTGCAGACGTTTCCTGTTTTTCATTTTTGCAGATAGCGAACCATCTGTTCTTCGTAGGCAAATAGCGCTGCGGATCCGCCGGTATGCAGGAACAGCACAGTATCGGACGGTTGAAAAATCCTTCGCGGATCAGTCCTATCAATCCTGCCATGCCTTTTCCCGAGTAGACCGGATCATGCAGTATCCCCTCAAGACGCGCCGTCAAACTGATCGCCTCCAGGGTGCTGTCGGCCGGCAGGCCGTATCCAGCGCCGACGAACCGGTCGTCGACCAGTATCTTGTTCGCCGCAATCGGTCCGGCGCCGAGCTTTTCCAGCGTCTTGCCAGCCACGGCGTGCACCGCCTTGACCTGCCGATCGCGCGGTTGCCAGACACTTATCCCCATAACCGGCAGGTCGTGGCCCAATGCGTGAAAGCCGGCCACAAGACCCGCCTGTGTCCCGGTACTGCCGGTGCCCATGACCAGCCATTGGAAGTCAACGTCTGCCTGATCGTTCTACCGCACAATCTCCTGCGCGCAGGCGACATACCCAAGGGCACCGGTCGCTTTCGATCCGCCCCCGGGTATGAAATAGGGGCGATGCCCCTCGGACCTAAGTCGATCGACAACGCTCAGTGCCTCGGTATTCATATCGAGCCCTGGCGGGCGGAATTCATGGGTCGCCCCGAACACCGTGTCGAGGAACACGTTGCCGGTCTGTTCGTAGTCTGCGGATCGGTCCGGCACGCGCCGTTCCAGAAGCGCGTGACACCTGAGCCCGACATGACAGGCCGCCGCCGCGGTTTGCCGTACATGGTTCGATTGTACCGCGCCTTGCGTGGCCAGCATATCGGCCTTCTGCTGGAGGGCTTCTCCGACCAGAAACTCCAGCTTGCCGGTTTTGTTGCCGCCGGTGGCAAGACCGGTGCAGTCATCACGTTTGATGCAGAGTTTGGGGCCGCCAAGGTGTTCGCTCAACCGCAGCATCGGCTCAAGGGCGGTGGGCTGGTGACAGAGAGCGACCCGGGGGAAACGCCCCAGATCCGCATCGCGCCCGGCCAAAACCCGAGGTTCGTCCAGTATCATCCAAGCCCCCAAGGCGTAGTCCACACGTCGCAGGCTCGCCGAAACCAAAGAAATCTGTCAATCATATGGGCGAACAGCGTTGTGCATGGATTGCATAGGAGTGCGTTGTGGACGTCAGCTGGTTCCGAGATCTGGCATATCTGGCCCGGACCGGGAATTTTTCGCATGCCGCGGAGTTGAGCCAAGTCAGCCAGTCCGCCCTTAGCCGCCGCGTCCAAACGCTGGAGCGCTGGGTCGGTGTCCCACTTGTCTACCGGTTACGCCAGCCGGTCCGTTTGACCGAAGCGGGGCTGCAAATGCTTGCGGCTGGCCAGCAGGCCCTGCCGCGTCTTGAAACCGAACGCAGCCAGATCCGCGAGGCGCAGTCGCTGCCCGATAAGTATGTCGTCACCTTCGGTGC
>JBCCYF010000196.1:0-4633 GCA_039190275.1 Pseudomonadota bacterium
GCGACCATGGTGGCTTTCGCGGCCGTTCTGGTCTTCATGGCGCTCAGCTACGGGCTCTTCGGTCTCTTTGCCAATGTGGCGCTGATCCTGAACATCGCGCTGATCTTCGGCCTGCTCAGCCTGATCGGAGCGACGCTCACTTTGCCGGGGATCGCCGGGATCGTGTTGACGGTCGGGATGGCGGTGGACGCGAATGTTTTGGTCTTCGAGCGGATCCGCGAAGAGCTAAAGACCGCCAAGGGCCCGGCGCGCGCGATCGAGCTTGGCTATGAAAAAGCGCTCTCGGCGATCCTCGACGCGAACATCACCACCTTCATCACGGCGGTGATCCTCTTTGCCATGGGCTCGGGACCGGTGCGGGGATTTGCCATCACACTGGGCCTTGGCATCCTGACCTCGGTCTTCACGGCGATCTTTGTCACGCGGCTGATGATCGTGTCCTGGTTTGAACGCCGCCGTCCGAAAATGATCGAGGTCTGACATGCGCCTGCGACTGGTCCCCAAGGAAACCTCGTTCGATTTCTTCAGCCGATGGAAGCTGTGGCTGGGCATTTCCGGCGCGTTGATGGTCATCGCTTTTATCAGTTTCATTCTCCAAGGCCTGAACTTCGGGATTGATTTCCGAGGCGGCACGACGATCCGGACCGAAAGCGCGCAGCCTGTCGATGTCGGTCTTTATCGCGACGCGATTGCGCCTTTGGAGCTTGGAGATGTGTCGATCACCGAGGTGTTCGACCCCACATTTGGCCCCGACGAAAACGTCGCCATGATCCGCATCCAGGCGCAGGAAGGCGCGGAAGCTGTGACTTCGCAGATGATCGAAGACGTTCGCGCGGCACTGCAGTCAGTCGTGCCGGATATCCAGTTTGAATCGGTGGAGTCCGTCGGCCCCAAAGTGTCCGGGGAGTTGATCCAAACGGCCATCATCGCAGTGATTCTCGCAATCGGCGCGGTGCTCATCTATATTTGGCTGCGCTTTGAATGGCAGTTTGCGCTCGGTGCGGTGGCCGCACTCGTTCACGACGTGATCCTGACGATTGGTATTTTCTCCGAGCTGCAAATCCGCTTTGACCTGGCGATCATTGCCGCGCTTCTGACGATTGTGGGTTATTCGCTGAACGACACAGTCGTCGTGTTTGACCGCGTGCGCGAGAACCTTCGAAAGTACAAGAAGAAGCCGCTGGCCGAGGTGCTCAACATCTCGATCAACGAAACGCTCAGCCGGACGGTGATGACCTCGGTCACCACGCTGCTCGCGCTCGGGGCGCTGTATGTCTTGGGGGGCGATGTGATCCGTGGCTTTGTCTTTGCGATGATCTGGGGTGTGATCGTGGGCACGTATTCGTCGGTCTTTGTGGCCAGTTCGGTACTGCTTTGGCTGGGCGTCAAGCGTGACTGGTCCAAGCCTGATGCCAGTGCTGGCACGCAGTTTGCCAATGTAGATGCCTGATACGTTGGCTCAGGCCCTGGCGATGCCAGGGCTGGGCTGGCTGAGTGTTACAATTGCAATTGCGGGCTTGGTGCGTGGTTTTACCGGCTTTGGCACAGCGCTGATTGTTGTACCCGTCGCAGGTATATTTCTTGCCCCACATGAGGTGATTGTGGTGATCGCGCTGACGGGGATCGCCAGCACCTTTGTTCTGCTGCCGCGTGCCTTTCGGCAGGCGGATAGCGCCGATGTGTCTGTGCTGATCCTCGCGGCTTTGGTCATGGCGCCCTTGGGATTTTGGTTGATGGCAAGGCTGGACGACGTGCTGGTCCGTTGGTGTGTCGCCATCGTGGCCGGCGGCACTTTGCTGGCGTTGGTCACCGGCTGGCGGTATGCGGGCCGGGTCACACGAAACAAGCTGGTGCCGGTGGGCGGAGCGGCCGGGATAATCGGGGGTATGACCGGTCTCACCGGCCCTGCCGTCATTCTGTTTTATCTGACCGGCCAAGCGACGGCGCAAACCATACGGGCCAACACAATTCTGTTTCTGGCGGGTCTGGATGTCGTGTTGCTGGCAAACCTGTTTTTTCGCGATTTGGTCACTGGTGCTTTGATCTTCTATGCAGCGCTCTTGGCTGTGCCATACTTCATCACATCCTTGATCGGGCAGGCCCTGTTTCATCCGGACTATGAACGCAGCTACCGGGCTTTGGCTTATTCTGTGATCGCGTTGGCTGTTGTGACCGGTTTGCCTGTCTGGGAACCGGCGTAAACCCGGGCCAGCGTGCCGCGTGTTACTTCGCCAGACACGCGGCTGTCGTCGCAGCTTGCGGCAGAGGGCACGTCGCTTCTTGCGCATCTCCGTCACCATATGCACCCAGCACCGCAATCACCGTCAAAACCCCGACCTGAGCTGTGATCAAAAAACTGCGCATTCTAGCCTCCTGCAGATGTCTTTGTATTTTATACGCCTAAAATGGGTCTTTCTGTCGGTCGCGGCCAGTCAGGAAAACATGACCTTTTAATCCGGCAGAGGCGCAGGCCTTCAGCAGGTTGGCTTGCGTGTCGCGAGGTGGGTTGCTATCTCGCGCAGCAACAGCGTTGCAGCAGCGAGACCCGGCGTGTCAGATCAAACCCCCAGGCTAGAAGCGCGCAATTTGGTGCAAGAGTATGGCGGGCGTCGGGTGGTCGACGATGTGTCCTTGTCTGTGATGCGAGGGCAGGTGACTTGTCTTTTGGGGCCGTCGGGATGCGGCAAATCCACAACCTTGCGCATTCTTGCCGGTGTTGAGCAGCAGGCATCCGGTGAAATACGCGTGGACGGGGCGTTGATTTGCGACGCAGTCACCAGTCAACCTCCCGAGCAGCGCAACATTGGCCTGATGTTTCAGGATTTCGCTCTGTTTCCGCATTTGCGGGTGGCCGACAACATTGCCTTCGGATTGACCGGGGACGGGTTTGCGAAATCACAGCGCGTCGATGAATTGCTGATTAGGGTCGGACTGAGCCACTATCGCGACAGCTTTCCTCATGAATTGTCCGGCGGTGAACAGCAACGTGTTGCATTGGCTCGCGCTTTGGCGCCGAAACCGCGTATCATGCTGATGGACGAGCCGTTTTCCGGGCTGGATAACCGATTGCGTGATGGCATTCGCGACGAAACGCTTGAGATCTTGCGCGAAGAGGACACCGCGGTGTTGCTGGTCACCCATGAGCCGGAAGAGGCGATGCGCATGGCGGACCAGATTGCGCTGATGCGCGAAGGCCGGATCGTGCAACAGGGCGCACCCTTTGAAATTTTCAATCACCCTGCGGATCGCAACGCCGTCGCATTTTTCAGTGATATCAACGTGGTAAAAGGTGTTGTTGAGAATGGAAAGCTGTCGACTGCCTTTGGATCTTTTGTTGCGACAGCCTTTTCCGACGGCGCGACGGTCGAGGTTGTGGCGCGACCGCAGCATATGCGGCTGGATTTTCATCGTGATGGCAATGGTCCGGCACCCACCGAAATGGACGGTGTCGCTTTGCGTGGACGTGTGCATCGCGCGCGGTTTATGGGGTCGGAAAGTCTGGTCGAATTTCGCATGGAACATGACAGTCCGGTCGCGGACGCGGTGTTCAAGGTCAGCGTGCCTGCCGTTTTTCTGCCCAAGCCGGACACGCCGATGTGGTTGAGCATCCGGCGAGACAAGTGTTTTCTGTTTGAAGCTTGAAGCGTATTCAAGCGTCTTGTCTGACGGGGCGAAAGCGTCGCGTTGCCGTAGAGCGTTGTGAACCTCTTTGCCACAAGGCGCACCGTGCGGCGGGTGCGGTTGAAAACACAGCTAAATCGAGAAGCGCCAGCGTAAAGTATCTCGGGACCTACGTTCAAAAATGCGTTCAAGCCTATTGCGGCGCGACCCTCATCAAATTCGCGCAAGAGATGTGTTTTAAGGCGGGTTCTGGGCTGGGTATGTGCCATTTCAAGCGTCTTCTTCGTCATCCTCGTCTTCTATGACAAGCACGATTTCACCATTCGCTTCCAGTTCTCTGATCGCGTTGACGAGCTCGGTCTGTGCAGCTTCGCCGTCTTTTCTCTTGATTTTGCCGCCTTCTTGGATTTCTTCGCGGATGGTTTCGGCCATGCGTTTGGACATGTTGTCCAAGATAAAGTCCGCAATCGCCTTTCCTGTTTCGTCGCTCAAACCGTGTCCCAAAGCCAGGACCAGGCGTTCCTGTTCCAGTTCGCGCACGATCTTGGGAACATCCAGTGCCTGAACACGATCGGCGATGTTGTTGAATGTGAAGATCGCTTTGCGCACTTTTGCTGCGAAGTCTTCGTCGGCTTCTTCGAGACCCGTCAGCACTTCGTCGCGCGTGCCGGCCGCGGAATAGTTCAGAATTGCGCCAACGCGATGTTCCGGATCCTGATTGAAAGCCACATCCGGCACGTCATGCAACTGCGCGGCCAATGACAGACCAATCCTGTCCACCGCTTCGGGGGTGACAGCGCTGGTTTGAGACATGGCGTAAGTGATGCGTCGCGCCGTGGCGCCTGGCAACCGGCTAAGCAATTCAGCGGCGCGGCCAACGTCAAGCTTTGACAAGAGGACCGCAGCGATTTCCACGCTTTCGGAGCCCAGGATTTTCAACAATGCCTCGGTTTCTGCTGCCTTGACCTGTTCCCAAGGCTCACCGAATTGCCGCACGCCGGCTTCCTTGCGC
>JBCCYF010000197.1:0-4587 GCA_039190275.1 Pseudomonadota bacterium
CAGGTTGAACTGCTGGAAAATCATGGCGCAATTTGCCTGCCAGGCCCGCACATCCGCGCCCTTCAGCGTCAGGACATCCCGGTCCTTGTAGGTAATCTGCCCGGCCGTCGCATCGGTCAGCCGGTTCGTCATGCGCAGCAGCGTTGACTTGCCCGCGCCGGATCGCCCGATGATGCCCACCATCTGTGGATGGCCGATTGTGAAGCTGATGTCATCCACTGCGGTGACGCTGCCGAATGACTTGGTAAGGGATCGGATTTGAAGCACAGCTCACCTCGTTTGACCGCGAGATGGCTATGGCGGCAGCGTTACGGTTTGTTGTGGTTTGGGCGACGGTTTTATGACGTTCCTGGCCTGACAGTGCGGTAATCACGTCCCAGGGCCGTTGCAGGCCTGTGCCGCCCGAAAACAGAACCGTCACAAAACCGTCGTCCAAGTTGGGTACGCGCACGGGAAAACGTTGCCGTTGGCGAGCAACCCAATCAGCCAGAGACAAACCGCATGGTGAAGATCGCGATCAACGGCATAGGCCGAATGGGCAAGCTGGTGCTGCGCGCGCTGGTCGAGGACGGCATACCCGCAGACGTCGTCCTGTTGAACGAGCGCGCGGGTGATCCCGCACAGATCGCGCAGTTGTTGGAGTTCGACACGGTGCACGGGCGCTGGGCTGCTGACTTCGGCCATGATGCCGAAATTGTCACCGTCAATGGTCGCCGGATGCGGATGACATTTGCCCCGCGAATCGAGGACCTGCCGCTGACCGAATTGGATGTTGATCTTGTGATCGATTGCACCGGCGTCTTCAAGACGCCCGCCAAGGTGCAGCCGTATTATGATGCCGGAGTGAAGAAGGTGGTGGTGTCGGCCCCCGTGAAGGAGGCGCCGGCCCTGAACCTGGTCTACGGCGTGAACCATTACCTATACGATCCGGCCATGCACCACCTGGTCACCGCGGCAAGCTGTACCACGAACTGCCTGGCCCCGGTGGTTAAGGTAATCCACTCGGAACTGGGGATCGAGCACGGCATGATCACCACGATCCACGACGTGACAAACACCCAGACCATCGTGGACGCGCCTGCCAAAGACCCGCGCCGGGCACGGTCGGCGCTGAACTCGTTGATCCCGACGACCACGGGCTCGGCGACAGCGATCACGATGATCTATCCCGAATTGAAGGGTCGCCTGAACGGTCATGCCGTGCGGGTGCCGGTGCTGAATGCCTCGCTAACTGATTGCGTGTTCGAGGTGAAGCGAGAAACCACAGCCGAAGAGGTCAACACGCTGTTTAAGCACTATGCCGATGGGGACTTGAAGGGCATCCTGGGCTATGAAGATCGCCCACTGGTGTCCGCCGATTATCTGAACGATCCACGCTCCAGCATCGTGGACGGGCCAATGACTATGGTCACCAATGGGACTCAGGTGAAAGTGTTTGCCTGGTACGACAATGAATGGGGCTATGCGTGGCGCCTGGCCGACGTGACGCGCATGGTGGCCACTAGCCTTTGAGCGAGACCGCCCAGCATCGCCCGGACGGCTTTGCCGCCTATATCGCGGTGACGGCGGCCTATTGGGCGTTCATGCTTACCGACGGCGCGCTGCGCATGCTGGTGCTGCTGCACTTTCACACGCTGGGCTTTTCGCCGATCCAGTTGGCCTATCTGTTCCTGCTGTATGAATTCATGGGGATGGTCACGAACCTGTCCGCAGGTTGGATCGCGGCGCGCTTCGGGCTGACCAGTACGTTGTATGCCGGGCTTGGGATTCAGGTGGTCGCCTTGGCGGCATTGGCGCAGTTAGACCCAACATGGGCAATCGTCACCTCGGTAATTTTCGTCATGGCAGTGCAGGGCGCATCCGGGGTCGCCAAGGACCTAGCCAAGATGTCTTCGAAAAGCGCGGTGAAGATCCTGGCCCCGGAAGGCGACGGAGCATTGTTCCGCTGGGTTGCGTTCCTGACGGGATCGAAGAATGCCGTGAAAGGCTTCGGCTTTCTGCTGGGCGCGGTCTTGCTGGGCCTCGTCGGGTTCACGGGGGCCGTCATCGGCATGGCGGTCGCGCTTGCAGCGATTCTTGTGGCGGTCCTCTTGTTCATGCCGAGTGGCCTGCCGACCGGACGAAAGTCCGCCAAGTTCACCGAGGTGTTTTCCAAGGACCGCAACATCAACCTGCTCAGCGCCGCGCGGCTGTTCCTGTTCGGCGCACGCGACACCTGGTTCGTCGTCGGCATCCCGATCTACTTCTACAGCGTGCTGTCCGATGGCACGACCGAAAGCAACCGTACCGCCTTTTTCCTGATCGGCTGTTTCATGGCGATCTGGATCATCGGATACGGAATTGTTCAAGCCCGCGCGCCGAAGCTGCTGCGCGCACAAAGCAAGACGGTTGCGCAAACGCTGGCCGTGGCGGGGTTCTGGATCGGTGCGCTGTTCCTGATCCCGCTGTTCCTGTCCGGTGCCGCATGGCTTGCGGCAGATGCCGTTGATCCACCGCTTTGGCTAACGGTGATTTTGGTGACTGGGCTGCTCGCCTTCGGAGTGGTGTTCGCCATCAACTCGACACTACATTCCTATCTGATCCTAGCGTTCTCCAGCGCCAAGCGGGTGACCATGGATGTGGGCTTCTATTACATGTCGAACGCAGCGGGACGTATGGCCGGGACACTGACCTCTGGATTGAGTTATCAGGTCGGAGGCTTGGCGCTTTGTTTGTTCTGCTCTGCTGCCATGTTGGGGGTGGGGTTCCTGATCACGCGCGGGTTGGTTCAAAAGACAATCCAATAGTCGAGCAGATCGCACCACTCTAACCTTGGTATTGTGAGATCTCGATAAAGCGCTGGATCGCCCGCAAATCTGACTTGTCGCTTGGGATCACGAGGCAGTGTTCGTAAAGCTCGGGCATCTCGACAATCGGCTTTGCGACCAAACCTGTCGAAGGGAACAACGAATCTTCCACGATCAATCCGATCCCGATGCCGTGCAAGACGGCCTCTTTGACCACGGGGAATGTGCGGGTTTTGATGATGTTCGGCAGTGCCAATTTCAGGCCGGCAATCTTTCTGTTCAGAATGATCTGAGTCAGCGAGCCGTCCTCAGGCACGATCAGGTGTTCACCCTGCAGATCGCCAAGCGAGACGTTGTTCTGGGCTGCCAGTCGATGCTCTCGGCGCATATGCGCCATGTAGGCGGTCGCATCCAGCTTGATCACCGTGGCGCCTGCGGGCGGATCAGGGTCCGTGATAATCGCCAAATCCACTTCGCGATTGCGCACCATGGACCGGGTCGTGGTCCAGTCATACAAACTGAACTCGACCTCGACGCCGGGATAGGTCTCTAGATATCTGCGGATCAATGGCATGGCCGGGCGCGGCGCGTTGGCAACGATCCGCAAGGTCCCGGCATCGACCGCGCCATAGGTCGCGACCTTTTCGGCGACCAGTTCTTCCAGCACCAGCAACCGGTCAGACACTTCGAACAAATCGCGCCCGGCATGGGTCAGTTCCACGCCATCATGGCGGCGCACGAACAACCGGGTGCCCATGGACTTTTCCAGCTTCTGCACGTGCTGAGTTATTGAAGATTGTGTGACACCTAGCGCCTCGGCCGCGGCGGAAAAACTGCCGGCCCGGGCGGTTTGCGTAAAGGCGGCAACCTGATAGGGGCTCAACTTCATGTGGGGCCTACGATTTTCATCATCCGTCTCGGTCTGATACTGAGAGCATTATTAGTCCAGCTAAATTTGCGTCATCGAACAGTCAATCACACTTGATACCTGACTCCCCAGTCGATTCGGCGACTTGGGGAAGACGACATGGCCGCAATCACTCTGAACGGCATCACCAAGTCCTTCGGGGATACCTCGGTACTGAAGGGGATCGACCTGAATGTCACCGATGGAGAGTTCCTGACTCTGGTGGGTCCGTCAGGGTGCGGCAAGTCCACCTTGCTGCGGATCATTGCGGGGTTGGAGCAGCAAAACGGCGGCGATGTGCGGATCGGCAATCGCCTGATCAACAGCGTGCGGGCCGCCGAACGGAACCTGGCCATGGTGTTCCAGTCCTATGCCCTGTACCCGCATCTGACCGTTGCCCAGAACATGGCCGTGCCGCTGCGCCTGCGCGAGCTTGGCTTCTTCGAACGGTTCCCACTGATTGGACGAATGATGGCGCGCGCGGAGCACGCTGCCATCATAGAACAGGTCCACGAAACCGCCGATGTCCTGCAAATCGGTCCTCTGCTGGATCGCAAACCCGGGCAGCTTTCCGGCGGTCAGCGCCAGCGCGCCGCCTTGGGTCGGGCCATGGTGCGCAAACCCGTTGCCTTCCTGATGGACGAACCGCTTTCCAATCTGGATGCCGCGTTGCGCGTCCACATGCGGGCAGAACTGGCCGAGCTGCACCGCGATCTGGGCGCGACCTTCATCTATGTCACCCACGATCAGGCCGAGGCCCTGACCATGTCGGACCGCATGGCCGTCATGATGGGGGGCGAGATCCTGCAACTGGCGCCACCGGACGAGGTCTACACAAACCCGACTGACCTGCGCGTCGCGCAATTCGTGGGATCGCCCAAGATCAACGCACTG
>JBCCYF010000198.1:0-4518 GCA_039190275.1 Pseudomonadota bacterium
GGCCGAAGGCGAGCCACAGGCGAAGGCCACTGTATACATCATCGCGGGGGTGGGCCGCAGGGTCCAGAAGCTTTGGACAAAGGGCTTCTTCATCCACACATTCGACCAATAACCATCGTCCTTTTCGCGGGTGATGTTCAAATCAATGCCGCTTAGAAACGCGGTGTCTTGCATCAAGATCCCAGTATCAACCCCACCGGTGAAAGCCGTTTCAGAAACCGAGAGATTGATGTTCAACCGATCGATGCCGGCCTGGCGCAAACGCCACCGCGCCTTCTTCGGATCAAACGGCCGTTGTGGCAACTCTGTGTGAAAGAACGGATCGCTCGGCGGCACAGGGTGATCGTTGCCCATCACCGCGTACCCGATCACCTTGTCGATGATGTCCTGGCGCGCGACGGCATACTTTACCGCATTCCGCACGTTTGAGTCATTGAACGGGGCGCTGCGAACGTCCATGACCATGGTGATGAACCGGCCGCCCTTGGTCTCCAACGCGGTGAAGTCCGGGTTGTCCCGATAGCGGTCGAATGTCAAAAAATTGACGTTGTCTATCGCATCGACCGCACCGTCGATCAGGGCTTGCTCGCGCGCTTGCGGGTCTGGGATCGTCGTCATCTCGACCCGGTCAAACCACCCCCGATCGCTTTTCCAGTAATTCGGATTGCGCTCGCCAACAAACCGGCCGCCGGGTTCATAGCTGACCTGACGATACGGGCCGGTGCCAGCAATCGTGCTAAAGTCAGTCCAGTCTTCTGGGATAATCACAAGCTGGTAGACACCGAGGATGGCAGGGATGTCTGCATCACCCGTCGCGTGTTCGATGATGACGTTCTGACCATCCGCCCGGATATCGGTCACAGCGCTGAGAAATCCTTTCGCCAGCGACTTGGATTCATCCGCCAAGTGCCGCTTCAGGGACCAAACCACGTCGGCCGGGGTCATGGTCTTACCGTTGTGGAATTCGACGCCCTCTCGGATGCGGAAAACCCATCGCTTAGCATCGGGCGAGCTCTCCCAGCTTTCCGCCAGCTGCGGCACCGGCAGCTTTTCGGGCGTTAGTTCCACCAAAGCGTTCGCGGTCGTAAACCCGATTGTGTACATATTGGCATCGAGCCAGGTGCGCGGATCCATCGAGTCGTCGGTCGAGCCAGAACTCATCCCCACGCGAAGGACACCGCCACGCTTCGGTTGTGATTGCGCTGCCGCACCCTGCGGCAACCACAGGCCAGATCCCGCAGCGACCGCTCCGGCCGATGTCGTAAGAAACGATCGACGATCCACCGTCTTTTCCCCGTTCTGGTTTTGTTTAGGCACCTGCCCGGCACAGCATAGTGCTGCGCTTATGCCTGTAAACCATTGTTTCGATTAACGCGGTCTACGCGGATACGCGGCGTGGCCAAGGCCACAGAGGGCCGGTCTGTTATCCCAACAGACGGTCCTGCATCGATTGGAACCGGCGTACCTGCCACGAGTCAACCTCCTCGCGGCTGTGGAACCGGTGCCAGCGCGAACCGTCGCAGAGTTCGAACGGCTTGTAGCTGATTTTGTAGTCCATCTTTTGCGATCCAGCCACCCAGTACCCCAGATAGACATGCGGCAGATCCATTTCGCGGGCCATGCGAATGTGGTCCAGGATCATGAAACTGCCCAACGAGCGCGGCGTAAATTCGGGATCGAAGAACGAATAAACCATCGACAAGCCGTCGCCGAGGATATCGCTCAGGCATGCGGCAATCAGATGCTGGCTGTTGGTCTTCGGATCGGTCCGGATGTATTCGACGACCATCGAGTTGACCGGCGTCTCGTCGACCATCGAGGCATAGTCGAAGGCGTCCATGTCCGCCATGCCACCGTCCGAGTGGCGGGCATTCAGGTATCGGCGAAAGAGGGCAAACTGGCTTTCGGTGGCCCACGCCTCGCAGGGCCGCCGGGTCAGGTCGTCATTCCGTTTGAGGATGCGTTTCTGCGTTCGCGTCAGCTCTGCGTCCATCACGGGAATGCGGATCGACATGCAGGCTGAGCACCCGACACATGCGGGACGGTAAATCACGGATTGGCTGCGCCGGAAGCCTTTGTGGCTGAGCGTATTGTTCACCGAAACCGCACTTTGGCCGTTCAACGTGGTGAAGACTTTCCGTTCCTCGCGCCCGTCCAAATAGGCACAGGCCTGCGGCGCCGTTAGGTAGAATTGCGCCTTCAGTGAGGATTCGTGATGGCTCATGCAGCCTCCGGTTCATCTTTTGGCAACGATACCGAATTTTGCGCAGTTGTCACGGCCCGGGTTGGGGCAGCACTGGACAAATTTGCGACATGGCGCGGAAATTTGCCCGGTCGCGAAACAGTCTGCACGAAAGTGCAGAAACCCCAGGCTAACGGGGACGGTTAATGACGACGGTGCCGAGGATGCTGTCGTGCATAAGCCTTCGGTGACTGTCGGACAACATGAGGAACCAGCCGATTAGCATCAGGGGCGTCACAATGAAGGTGGCCGTGTATGTGGCGGTGTGCAGAAACGCCATCGTATTGTCGAGCTTGTCGCCTTCGCTGTTGCGCACTTCGATCCCGGTCAGGAGCATCCCGATCGTAGCGGAGCGCTGTTTGAGCATCAGGTACCGATAGAAAAACCCGGTCAGCGTAATGACGAGGGGTATAATCGGTCCGCTCAGGCCAAACGTTGCGACCAGCAAGACGAACGCTGACACCGCGGTCAACACGAAGATCACGACCATATCGATCACGAAGGCAGCGAGGCGCCTTACCGGGACACCTTCGTAGAACTGACTGTCGCGATCTGGATGTGGGATGCCCATGCTGTTAACCCCCGGTCGTGCCCGGTCGATATGGCACGGGGCCCGCGCGCGTTCAATGCAGGGCTGCCGATTGTCCGAAGCCGTTAGCGTCAGGTGGTCGGCGGGTCGAGCCGGTCCAGCGCCGCCAACACCGTGTCAGGCCGAACGTGGTGCGCCATGTGCCCGACACCGTCCAGCAGGGTGACCCGCGCATTCGGCACCAGCTTCGAGAAGGCAACCGGCTGGCGCTGCGGATTGATGATAAAGTCCTCTGTGCCGGAAATCACCTCGACCGGCGCTTTAATGCGCCCGTAATCCTTGGATTGCCGCCGCAGCGCCGTGTTGAGGCTTGCGATGTCCTCTTTGTTGGCCGCCAGCGCCGCAGGGCGCATCGCCAGCGGCCCGCCCACGTGATCGACGTACCCCTCCGGAGGCTCCTGGGGCCGGAAAATGCGGCGGACGAACCGCTCGACCCCGTCTTGCGCGGCGCTGGAGCGGACGTAGTTGAAGTAAGCGCCGACCAGCAATCGGTCGAGGCCGACCATTTCAGCCAACATCGGCTTCTGGGAGGTCGGCATGACGAACCCGCTGACGGTGACCAGCCCGCCGACGTTTTCAGGATCGGCAAGTGCCCAAGCGCAGGCGACCGCGGCGCCCAAGCTGTGACCGACGATGATCGGCCGCTCCAAGCCCATCTCGCGTGCCGCGGCCATTAAGGCCCGGGCCTGGGTCGCCGGATCGCCGGCATTCGGCCCGACCCGCTCGGAGTAGCCCATGCCTGGGCGATCCATTGCAACGGCGCGGCGGGTCTTGGCGATCTCTGGCCCCAGCATCCAGGTCCAATCGCGCAGGTTTCCGCTCGCACCGTGGATCAAAACGACCGGCGTACCCTGGCCTTGATCCCAGACGTGAATGCGGCGGCCTTCGGCCTGAACGAACCGCCCCTGGGGCGGCCATCGATCCTCGGCATCGGCGAAATCCTTCGGGCCGCCGCCGAAACATCCGGCCAGCATTGTTGCAGTTCCGGCAAGCAACACGCTTCTGCGTTCCATGGGCGGTTTCCTTAAGACCAGAGTACCCTTTTTAAACAAAGTAGGGGAGGTCTACCGCACCGCAACCTGTCTATTGCCGTTGAGCTTCCATCAGCCGCCGGGCATCTGGCTGGCGCTGTAGTTCACGCGCACGTAATTCTCGATCAGGTACCCCAGGACCAGAAGACCAAGCGAGACGAGTATGGCGTACTCCATGCTTGTCGTCCTGGCAGTATAGTTCAAAAACGCAGCATCGCGGCCCTGGTCGAGCAAATGGAAAATCGGATTCCAGTCCATGTAGGGGCGGATAAAACCGGGGAGCGAGTTCGCCACAAAGAACTTACCCGATGTGAAGAACATGATGCGGATATAGGTCGTCTGCAGCACCGATCCCCAGCTGAAGTACCGGTTCATGGCCAGAAAAATGATCCCCACGCCTATTGCTGAGAACCAACACCAGAAGAACACAGCCGCAAAGTGAAACGCGTCCTGCATCTCGTAGACATCGCGCAAAAGGTAGTTTGCGATCAGCATGATGATGAGCGCGAAGGCGTTTTTGTAGAGCGATCCCAGGGCTTTCACGCAGATCATCAGGAAGGGCGACAGCCGTTGGTGGTTCATCATGTCCTGTCGCAGGGCGCCCGCCACGGCGCTGACCGTGCGGACATGGACAAAGAACAGGATGAAGCCGAGCA
>JBCCYF010000199.1:0-4509 GCA_039190275.1 Pseudomonadota bacterium
AGCGGATTTGGTCGAACCAAGTGCCGCCTGCCGCCTTCACACCTTCGAGCGGACGCATATCGATGTTTTCGTTCACTTCCGAATACAGCTTGCCCAGAGCACCGGCCGTGTGAAGCCCGATGGCCAACACGCCCGCCATAGGCCCTACCGAAAAGCAGAAAACAAAGATTAGAGCCCAGACCAGTTCAGGCACCGTGCGCGCGATCTCAAGATAGCGCCGACAGATCCAAAGAACCCATTTGTTGGGGGCAAGGTTGCGCGACGCTGGGAAGGACATCACAAAGCCGCCGAAGACGCCAAGAGCCGTTGCCATGAAAGCGATCAGCACGGTCTCGATCAGAAGGTTCAGCCAGACCTTCCAGCGCCAGAACCATTCGGCGAAATCCGCGGCGAGGCTGTCCCACCGCAAAACGGGCAGCGTTTTATCGATGAACTCGCCCAACCGCGGTAGGCCTGCAGGAATGATCCAGCGCCATTCCCGCGAGCCATCGACATTGGTCACTTGCGTGACTTTGAAGAAATCGCCGAGCCAGGCCGAGAAAGCAAAGAAAGCAAAAAACAGAACGCTGGCGATGAACCAGCCAAGCTTGGCCCGCCGCCTTTGGGCGGCATAGTCCAATTCGAATTGGTCCATGGGACGCAAATGCGTCACATCAGCAGCGGTCATTTTGGGTATCCCAGTAAGAATGGACCCCCACCGTAGTGGCGGGGGTCCACGTCTGTGAACTTATGAACGGCGCTGTTTTTTCAGCCAGTCGCGCATGTCTACGATCCACTGATAACGCTCGTGTGTCGCAGGCTGCCAGCCGACCTGCGGGTTCGGCGTGCCTTCAACTTCGCCGATCATCGCTTTGAAGGCTTCGGGGTCTTTTTCAGGCACATCGATCACCAGCTGCTGCATGGTGTCTTTGAGCTCTTGCGGCAGGTTCACGCGCGCGGTGAACGGGCCAGATGTGATCTCGGGGCTTTCCCAGATCGGGCAGATTTCGCCCTCAGAGATCATTTCTTTTTCGATCATGCGCTGCCAGCGGCCATCGGTGGCGTTATTCTGCCATGTCGCGGCTGCGTCAAAGGTGCCCTGGGCAACGCCAGCGACACCGGCTTCGTGTGAGCCAGAGAAGGGAATGGCCGAGAAGAAGGTCTTGGGGTCAACTTCCTTGGCAATGTTGAAATAAGGCACAGCGTAGCCAGACGTAGAATCCGGGTCGGCAAAGGCCAGAACCTTGCCTTCGAGGTCCTGTAGCGAGGTATAGCCATCTTCGCAGCGCGTCACGACAACCGAGAAATAGCCCGAGGAGCCATCCTGACGGATACGCGTCACCAGCGGCTCGACCTTGCCGTCGGTGGCTGTGTAGGCAGCAGCGTAGGAGGAGGAGCCGAGGAAGGCGAATTCGATCTGATCGGCGCCGAGCGCTTGGATCACGCCATCATAGGCACCTGCGGTGAAGATTTCGACTTCAACGCCCAGTTCGCGCTCGAGATACTTTTCGAACGGGGTATAGCGTGCGATCCGGTCTTTTTCGTTCTCACCCGATAGGATGCCGAACTTGATGACTTGGTAGTCTTCTTTCCAGTCTTGTGCGACGGCAGACGTGGCAAGCACGGCGGCTACTGCAGTTGTGATAAGGTATTTCATGGTCAGGTCCCCCTGGTTTGGTTTGGCGATTGGATATTTTGTCAGGCGGGCAGGGCGACCGATTGGGTCGATGTCACTGCCTCGTTGAATTCTCTCAGGCCTTCGAGGCCGTAGATGTCGCGCACAACATCATCGGTCAGCTGCGCGGCGACACCGTCAAAGAAGACTCGCCCATTGCGCATCGCGATGATCCGGTCGCAATAAGCGCGAGCGGTGTCGAGCGTGTGGAGGTTCACAAGAACGGTCAGCCCGTCCTCCTTATTGATCTGGCGCAGGCCATCCATCACAAGGGTCGCGTTGGCCGGATCGAGCGAGGCGATCGGTTCATCGGCCAGCATAATCTTTGGCTGTTGTACAAGGGCTTTTGCAATTGCGACGCGTTGTTGTTGGCCACCGGACAGCGTGCCTGCGCGTTGCAGCGCCTGCGGAACCAGATCGAGCCGGTCCAGCGCCTGCAGAGCCATCGTGCGTTCGGTATCGGTGAACTGCATGGCCATGGAACTGAGAAAGCCGTGCTCGGCTAGGCGCCCGATCAGTACATTAGTCAACACATCCAGACGGTCCACAAGGTTGAACTGCTGAAAGATCATCGCGCAGTCGCGACGCCAATTGCGCAGATCGCGACCGCGCAAGCTGGTGATCTCTGAGCCCCCAAACGAAATCGACCCCATAGTGGGGTCGATAAGGCGGTTGATCAATCGGAGCATTGTGGACTTGCCAGCGCCTGAGCGTCCGATGACACCGACAAACTGTCCTGGTTCAATCTTGAGTGTGACGTCATCGACAGCGCGTGTCTCGTCGAAGAGTTTGGAGACACCGGTGAGGGTCAGGGCAGCTTGGGCAGACATGGCGATTCATCCGAATGAATTTCGCCCCGACTGTGATTGGCTTCTGTGACGTCCAAGAGTCCGTTTTGTAAAAATTTGGTTACGCGACGGCTGCGACAGTTGACTGTTCGGCAGTTTTTGGCCCAGCTCCATTGGAAAAGATGATTTTTCCGGCGCCAAACGTCTGGACCACGCGGTCTGCCGCATCGACAATCACCAAATCGGCGCGTTTGCCTGTCGCGATTTCACCCCGATCGGCCAAGCCCAATGCTTTTGCCGGGTTCTTTGATGCCAGACGCACCGCACCGACAAGACCATCGGGGTCTTGCGAGGTGAGCGCTCGTATTGCGGGCAAAATCGCGGCGGGGTGATAGTCTGCAGCCAGAATATGCAGCAATCCAGCCGCATGGGCTTCGCGGGCCGAAAGGTTGCCGGAGTAGCTCTTGCCGCGCATCGCATTGGGTGCACCCATGGCAATCATCAGTCCGCGGTCTCTGGCGATTTCAGCGGCCTCATAGGTCACCGGGAATTCGCTGATCACCGTGCCGATATCGGCCATAAGATGCGACTTCTCGACCGTGTCGTCATCATGGCTTGCCATGGCAACACAGTGAGACTTGCAGAGCCCTGAGATACGTTCAAGGTTTTCGAGAATCTGTTCTGCGGGCACGGCGTCTTTTATCCGACGCTCGACATGGGCACGCGCGTCTTCTTCGCTGAGCCCGCTTTTCATCCGGTTGGCCACCAATGTTTCGACGTTGCGATACTGGCCTTGACCGGGCGTGTGATCCATGACCGACACCAGATCGACAGCACCGGCGCTAAGCAGACCGTCAAGCGCTTCAATTGCTGCTGTGTAGGTCATGTCAAACCGCGCATGGATACGGTGATCAACGCGCAATCCTTGGATGTTTTCTTTCAGCGCGCGAATGATTGCTGAGGTATGCTCAAAGGAGCGCCGCTCACCATCGACCGCTGTCCGCGAGAACGACACACCTGCATAAGCAGTCGTCACCCCTGCAGCTGCGAGACGTGCATCCAGATGGCTGACTGCGACCTCCATCGGGAAGTCCACTTTCGGGCGGGGCTCCAGTTCAAGCTCGATCATGTCGCCATGCATGTCGATGAAGCCCGGAAACACGGTAAAGCCTGTGGACTGGCCCGCGCTCTCGGTGATCTCGGCGATCACACCGTTTTCGATCCGCAGCGCGCCGTTCTCAATGATCCTGTCTAAAAGGATGAGTTTGACGTCAGAGAGCCACATCGTCCCGTTCCTCTTGAGGTGCCGCGTCTGGTGTCAAGTCAACCACGCGATCAATAAGATGCATCACATCATCGGGATGATGGAACACGCCGATCATCGCCGTGCCTTGATCTTTAAGTTCCTGCAAGCGTGCCACCAATGCCCCGCGCGCATTCGAGTCTAGCGAGGCTGTCGGCTCGTCCAGCATCAACAGCTTTTGCGGAAGGATCAGCGCGCGGGCCAGATTGACCTTTTGCTGCTCGCCGCCAGAGAAGGTTGTCGGATAGGCCGCCCAGAGGTCTGGCTTTACACCAAAGGTTTCAAGCGCTTTGCGGGCGGCGTTCAATGCGGCGTCCGGCTCCCAACCGGCAAGGCGCAAGGGTTCGGCCACGATGGCCTCGGCGCTCACACGCGGGCGCGCTGTCAGGAATTGCGTGACAAATCCAATTTCCGTGCGCCGCAAATGCGCAACGTCTACATCCGCCGCCCGCGCAAGATCAATCAAACCGTGACTGGAATGAAAGCGAATTTCTCCAGCCAGCGGTAGGTAAGACCGATAGAGCGTGCGCAGCAGCGTCGATTTACCTGCGCCGTTTGCCCCTTTGAGAAGCACAAACTCACCCGCGGCGACGCTGAAGGAGACATCCTCGAACGCGGGAATGTCCTTTTCGAGATGATGTAGCGAGAAGCCTTTCTTGAGCCCGTCTATTTCCAAAACCTGTGTCATAGCTTCGCGTGCACCAATTGTTGCGTATAAGGATGCTGCGGATCCTGGAAAATCTGATCTGCAAGCCCAGTCTCGA
>JBCCYF010000200.1:0-4383 GCA_039190275.1 Pseudomonadota bacterium
CCACCTTTCTGTGCGGCCGCCCAAAGCATGTGTTGCGGCGTGCCGCGCTTAAGGCTCAAGAAGTGATGCGCTGCTTCTTGCGTGGCATTGAGTTTCTTGACTTGATCCATTGACGCAACCTCCGCATCAGTGACGACTGCGGTCTTGAACCGCGCTTTGTCGAATGTCGCGGCCGAATGCCTGATCACATTCAGTCGAGGCACTATTGATTAGTCTCGACGTCGTTCGTTTCTTGATCGGCGCGTGTTCAGTGGGAAACGACGTCACCCGCCACGACCGGGCGATTGGCGGGATGACGCACGTGAAGACTTACCATCCGGGGTCATAGCACATCTGTCGTGATGTTAAGCTTCATAGGGATCTACGGCAGTCTGACCCGCGATTTACCGCTTAGGGATGCAACTGGATTGTCACCGACTTAATGCCTGGGGCTTCACGGACAGAGGACAAGAGCACGCAGTACAGACATCACGGCTTTTCTACTGCGTTGTCGCAACATCAGGTGACGTCGCTTCTGGCCGGGTCACAGATATTCTGACACTTTACGGCGTCGGAATTGAGCCCAACGATCTCGACGTTGTCGTGAAGCACGATTTCGAAAATCGCAAAAGGCTCGCGCGCTCTTGGGATGGGCTTGAAGCAGGGCAAATTCGGAGTGACGATCCCGAATAGGACCTTGGAACGCCACAACATCACCTTTCTTGGCGGCCTGACCCCGCGACAATCGCGCATGTGTACCAGCTCGCCGTCACCCGGCACGGGATGCTTGGTGTTCCCGTCGCACTTGTACCGGACTATTCCATCCTAATCGACGCATTCTCCCAGCGAAGTACTGCGGGGCGTTTGGTCAATATCCGTGATCCGCGTTCGGTTTTGATCGCGCCCGAACCGCGCCCAGGCGCAAAAGACGGTGCATGTCTGGCGATTTATTCCAAAATGAAAATAAAGTTCGCTTTGCCGCCGTTCGCTGCCACCTGATGACTGCGCGCGGTTTGTCTCTCCTACAGCGAGCGCTAAGCGAGCAGAAAAACGGGTACTCGTGGGCGCCTCCAACGTGCAGATAACGCCGCCTTCTTCGTTTCCCTGCTATGCCTTAATGGAGATAAAAGGCAAACCCCGCGTATCGGCACGCTCTGACCACAGTCGCGAGTTCGTCACTTGTCCGCATCTGCAAGCCGGTTGCAGTTGTGGTCAGGGTACCGCTAACAGGGTCGCGGTGGGCGCGTAAATCCCCGATCCTGCGCAATCGGCAGAGAAATCTGCTCTTCAGTCAAACCTGGATCATGTGTGGACGATGACCGCCGCGGGTCTTGTTTTCTTCATGAAGGCAGGGTTCATGCTGCTCGAAACTGGCACGGTGCGCGCCAAGAACTTGGTGAATGTCGCGCAGAAAAACCTGATCGATTTCCCATTATCGACGGTCTGTTTTGGTGCGGTTGGCTTTGCCCTGATCTTTGGCACCACTCAGGACGGCTGGTACGGGAACATCGCCTTCTTCAACACCAGCGAAGACTGGTCAATGACCTTCTTTATCTTTCAGCTTGTGTTCCGCGGCACGGCGGCGACGATTGTATCCGGCGCCGTGGCCGAGCGTATGTCAATGCCGGGCTACATTCTGATCACCGTGCTAATTGCGACGCTCATTTACCCGATGTTGGGTCATTGGGCCTGAGGAGGGTTGCTGAACGGTCAGAACGGCCTCTGGCTGGCGGATATGGGGTTCATGGACTTTGCGGGTGGCACGGTGGTGCACTCCGGCGGAGCTTGGGTGGGGCTTGCGGCGATCACTATCGTCGGTGCGCGACGCGGGCGGTTTGACGAGGATGGTGCGCCGGTCAAACTAAATGGACACTCACCAATTCTAGCAACGGTGGGCGCGCTCATCATCTGGGTCGGTTGGGTTGGGTTCTATGGTGGTTCAACCACCGCCGGCACCGCCGATTTTGCCAAGATCGTTCAGAACACGATGATCAGCGGCGGGCAGGCAGGTGTGACGGCAATGTTCCTCGGCTGGTTTTTGTCAGGTCATCTGACCCCATTGGCGGCGATCAACGGGGCGTTGGCCGGATTGGTTGCGATCACCCCCGGCTGCGACGTTTTGGATGGTCAGGGCTCGATGTCGCTGGGGATCATGGTCGGTCTTCTCGTCACATTCTCGGAGTTCGTTTTTGAGAAACTGCGGCTCGACGATCCGCTTGGCGCCGTTTCGGTATATGGCGTATGCGGCGCCGTTGGCACGGTGATGCGGGCTGTTCTCGCGCCGGAACCCGTTATGCTTGCGGATAACCGAAGTGAACAGATCGGCGTGCAATTGATTGGTGTCGCGACGGTCTTTGTCTGGAGCTTTGGGGTCGCTTTCGCGGTGCTTTGGATCGCGTCAAAAGCGTTCTCGCCCGGGGGAGGTCACAGTTGCTTCCGCGTGCCGGAGGATCATCAAGTTGTTGGTTTGAACATGGCGGAGCTGATCAACAAGATCATGGGCGGTTTGCCGTCGGCAATGACGGAAATGGAAAACTCGGTGGCGGCGGCTGCCGTTGGCAATTTTGCGTACAGGATCGACCTCAGCCAGTTCTCGGGTGCGCCAAAACGTCTTTGCTTGGGCATCAACCAGATCAACGAGATCTGCGAAACCGGGTTGCGGACGATCCAGGCGCGTCTGGATCAAATGGCGGACGGCGATTTGGCAACGGAAATCTCTGGTGAGATGCAGGACAGTTCGGCACGCCGCGAGGTACGCTGATGGCGGCGACAGGGCGGCTGAATGCAACGCTGGGCGGCATCGTAAACTCTGCCGAGCGAGCCAACGACAGCGGGCAACGGATCGCCGCGGCCAGCACCCAGCTTTCGCGTTTCGGGCGGCGTCAGCAAGAGAGCCAATCCGACGCAATGCCAGTGCTGGAAGAAGTGCGCGCCACCTCAAACGCAGATAGTGAGCACGCCCGAGAGGCCGCGGAGAACTGCGCCCAGGCGCTCGCCCGTGCGCAGGACGGCCTAGACATGGCGTGGAAAACAGGGCTGAGATGGGTGCCGTGGACCAGGCCGCAGGAGAGATCGACAACGTAATCAGCCATATCGAAAAGACTACGAAACAGAGTAACCTCCTGGCCGTTAACGCCGGCGTGGAGGCCACGCGCGTGGGGTCGGACGCCTCTGCCCATGGGTCAAAAGTATTGGCGCAAGAAGTTCGCAGCCTGGCTGATCATACGCGCGTGACCGTGGATCACGTACGCGAAAAATCGGCAATCGTGTCGGAAACGACGCAAAGGGCACGCGCCATGGTGGAGAGACTACAACACAGTCTATCAACGGTCCTCGATACGCTGAAGGCGACGAGCGCGTTATCAGAGGAGGTCGCTAATGCGGGCGCGGCGCGGGAAACCAGGCTGAAGTCAATAACCCAGCCCATCGAAAGGCTCCGGGCAGCGTCGGATCAAACCAACGAGATCATCGTGCAGAACACCGACGAAGCCACCGAGCTCGCGCGTGATGCAAATAGCACGGTTCGTAAGCTGCTGGAGTTCGAAATACAGGAAACCTCCCGACGCCTTGCTGCCTAGAGAGAAGCGTTCCATTATGCGTTCCGTCCGGCTTTAAAGACCACCCAGATCCTCCTGTTGCTCAAACGGCATGTTGGTACAGGTCGTCGATGAACCGGGTTGCTTGCGCTTTTGGACGCCCTCTCCCCGGATGTGTCCTCAGCCAACGGGTTCTTCCCAGCTTCGAGGAATGTCTTCGACCGGGAATAATACAGGCTTTCGGCAATGACTTCACAGCGGCATAGCGCAGCATTCGCCATTGCCGCTCGGACCAATGGCGCGACCACGGCTCATTCCCCTCGCCCCGCAGACCTGCGAGGATGGCCCTGATCTTCTCTTGAGCATAACGGTGTTTGCCGGTCTTCCGCTTGATGCCCCCCACCCACTTGTCAGCGGCATCCTTCGATGTTCGGGATCTCCTGTTTATCTTCGCTCCATAATGGCTGCGATGAAAAAGAAAACCTCGTTGTTCAAACCTTTAGATCCGTCCGGCAGCTGCTGACGTCAGACAAGGCTCAACGGCCAACGCTTTTTTAACCGCGGGTCAGGTCCGTAATGACGTTTGCGCAAGAGCGCTTGCACGCAGCTTGCCACAGGTCGATCGGTGTCTTGGCGACGGGGTATTTGCCGACGAGCAATTTCAAGAAGCATTGAAAGACAAAGGGATACGCGCCTGCAATCCTGGTCGCAATCAACGCAAGGCGTCTGCGAAATACGACAATCGCCGTCACAAACGACGAAACTGCATCGCAATCTTGTCCGGTCGGTTCACGGATCGGAAGCATCGTGAAACCGGCCATAACCAATGCCCCAAAGTGGTCCTTGCAGAGATCGCACTCTCGGCAAC
>JBCCYF010000201.1:0-4357 GCA_039190275.1 Pseudomonadota bacterium
GAGCCGGAGAGACCGTGGCTTTGACCGGGGCATCCGGTGTGGGCAAATCCATGCTGTTGATGCAGATCGCCGGGCTATCACCAAGTTCCAGCGTTCTTTTGAAAGGCCTCAGCCCAGACGCGTACGCCGACGATGCGTTGCGAAGGAACGTGTCCATGCTTCCGCAACGCAGTTCCTTGATTGCTGGAACGGTGCGTGACAACTTGTCACTTAGTGGCGATTTCACCGATGCCGAGATGTGGAATGCGCTTCAGACTGTCGTTCTGGAAGACCTGCTCATCGCGCGGGACGGTCTTGACACGAAGCTTGGAGAAGGGGGTGCAGGCCTGTCCGGTGGGCAGTCGAGGCGCTTGGCGTTGGCGCGTAACTTACTGAAAAGAAGTGAGATACTTCTTCTCGATGAACCAACCGAAGGCCTTGATGCAGAGACAGCGGATGCTGTCATGCAAGGTGTTCGTGACGCATTGCCTGATGCGCTCATCATAGCCGCGATGCACGACAGGGCTGATCACCCTGTCTTCAAGAAGACGATTAGACTTTCTGCCTGACTTGGTGATGTTGTCACCAAAAACGTGCTGCTCCTGACGGTAGATGTTGGACCAATTCGGCCAGCGCGCTTCTTGATTTTTCTCAATTCTGCGCAGGGCTTTGCTGACACAGTGACTTCGAAAGGAGTGAGCGCCTATGGAGCTAGATGTCGTCGAGCTGTCGCGCCTGCAATTTGCGATGACAGCCATGTATCACTTCCTCTTCGTGCCGCTGACGCTTGGTCTGTCGATCATCGTCGCGATCATGGAGACCGTCTATGTCATGACGGGCCGGCCAATCTGGCGCCAGATAACAAAATTCTGGGGCACGCTGTTCGGCATCAACTTCGTACTCGGCGTCGCCACCGGTATCACCATGGAATTCCAGTTCGGCATGAACTGGAGCTACTACAGCCACTACGTGGGCGACATCTTTGGTGCTCCGCTCGCGATTGAAGGGCTGATGGCTTTCTTCCTCGAGGCGACGTTTGTCGGGCTCTTCTTCTTTGGGTGGGACAAGCTGAGCAAGGTTCAGCACCTTGTCGTGGCGTGGCTGGTGGCGATCGGCTCCAACTTCTCGGCGCTTTGGATCCTGATCGCCAATGGCTGGATGCAAAATCCAGTTGGGGCCGAGTTCAATCCCGACACGATGCGGATGGAGATGACTTCGTTCTGGGAGGTGCTCTTCAATGAAGTGGCGCAAGCGAAGTTTGTGCATACGGTCTCGGCAGGCTACGTGACCGCTGCGGTCTTCGTGCTCGGTGTTTCGGCCTGGTATCTCCTGAAGAACCGCCATGTCGAACTGGCACGGCGCTCCATCACCATTGCCGCGTCCTTCGGTCTGGCGTCTGCACTGTCTGTTGTCGTTCTGGGCGACGAGTCCGGATATTCGGCAAGCCATACGCAACGCATGAAGCTCGCCGCGATCGAGGCTATGTGGGAAACAGAACCAGCACCTGCGTCGTTTACAGCCATTGGCTTCCCAGATCAGGAAGCGCGTGAAACGCACTACGCAGTGCATATTCCATGGGCCATGGGCATCATCGGAACGCGTTCGCTGACCCAGGAAATTCCTGGCATCGAAGATCTCGTTGACGCAGCACATGAGCGGGTCGAGCGCGGCATTATCGCCTATGACGCGCTGCAAACCATCCGTGAACAGCGGGACGCAACCCCAGCAGACGTGCGCGCGACGTTCGAAGAGCATTCCGGCGACCTCGGGTTTGCCTATCTGCTGCTGCGCTACGTGGATGATCCGCGCGAAGCGACACCTGAGCAAATCGCACAAGCAGCGGAAGATACCGTCCCGACTGTCTGGCCGCTGTTCTGGGCGTTCCGGATCATGGTGGGTCTCGGCTTCGCGTTTATCGGTGTCATGGCCTATTTCTTCTATCGGTCGTCTTTCAAAGGGCAGACCTATCCCCGTTGGGCGCTTTGGGCGGCTGTGGTCGCGATCCCGACACCCTGGATCGCTGCAGAAATGGGGTGGTTTGTGGCTGAGTTCGGCCGTCAACCCTGGACTGTGGACGGCGTTCTGCCAACTGCACTGTCAGCGAGCCATCTCAGCGTTGCAGATCTGCTCATCACGCTTGCGGGCTTCATACTCTTCTACTCGATCCTCTTCGTCGTCGAGATCGGACTGATGTTGAAATACATCCGCAAAGGTCCGTTCCAGGACGTGTCCGAAACCGAAGCATGGGAAGCACGGCACGAACACCGCCTGCGGACCCATGACGGTCAAGGGCCTTTTGCCCCGGCGGGGGCCCGCGCGGCCTCCGCCGTTGACGATGGCCTGTCCAGCTCAGGCGTAACCCCCGCGGAGTAAGACACATGATCCTCTATGAACTCATCGACTATGAAACTTTGCGGGTGATCTGGTGGGCTCTTCTGGGCGTGCTGCTGATCGGATTCGCGCTGACTGACGGTTTCGACATGGGCGTTGGTGCGCTGTTGCCGTTCGTCGCGAAGACGGATGTCGAGCGCCGGGTCGTGATCAACACGGTCGGACCGGTCTGGGAGGGTAACCAGGTTTGGTTCATCCTCGGTGGCGGTGCGATCTTCGCGGCCTGGCCACCACTTTATGCGGTCAGCTTTTCGGGCTTTTACCTTGCGATGTTCGTCGTTCTTGCTGCGTTCATTGTGCGCCCCGTGGCGTTCAAGTATCGCTCAAAGCGGAACAGCGCGACCTGGCGGAACAGCTGGGACTGGGCGCTATTCGCGGGCGGAGCCGTACCTGCCTTGCTGTTCGGCGTCGCCGTTGGCAACGTGCTGCTAGGCGTACCGTTTCATCTCAACGACATGCTGATGCCGCTTTATGAGGGCAGCTATTACGGCAAGTTCCTAGGCCTTCTGCGTCCCTTCGCTCTGCTTGCCGGTATTGTATCCTTCTCGATGCTGCTCATGCATGGCGCGGCGTGGCTGAGCCTAAAATCCGAAGGACTGGTTGCCAATCGCGCGCGCCGGATTGGGACCTATGCCGGGATCGTGGCGATGGCAGGCTACGCGCTTGCCGGGCTCTGGCTGGCCGTTGGGATCGACGGCTTTGCCTTTGTCGGCGAGGTGGTCACATATGGGCCTTCCAATCCGCTCCACTCCGAAGTGATGCGGGGCGGGTCCTGGCTCTCGGCTTATGCAGAGCGGCCATGGATCACTGCGGCCCCCATCATGGGCTTTGTTGGCATGGGGCTCGCGCTGCGTGGCCTGATCGCTGGCCGCGAGGTGTCTACGCTGCTGTGGTCGAAGCTCGGGATCACTGGCGTGATCTCTTCGGTGGGTCTGACGATGTTTCCGTTCATCCTGCCATCGACCGTTGACCCAAACAGCTCGCTGACTGTGTGGGACGCGTCGAGTTCACACAAGACGCTGTTCATCATGTTGGTCTGCACGGTGATCTTCATGCCGATCATCCTCGCCTACACCGCATGGGTCTACAAAGTGCTCTGGGGCAAGGTCACCGAGGCCGACGTCACCGCAAATTCCGACAGTGTCTACTGAGAAAGGAAACCCTACTGATGTGGTATTTCGCGTGGCTGCTTGGCCTTCCGCTCGCCGCAATCTTTGCTGTCATGAACGCCATGTGGCTTGAGCTACAGCGTGACCGGAAGCTCGCGGAAGAAGACGATGAACCGACACCGGTCGTGATCGGGGAATAAAGGCGAGGGGCGCGTCGCTTGTGTGCGTCGCGTTCCGACTCGAGGAGGAACTATGGATAGAAGAACATTTCTTACTGCTGCCATTGCTGGCGGTGCAACTGCTGGATTGGTCACGCGTGGCGAGCAAGCCAGCGCCCAGACAATCCAAACCTCTGCCAAGATCGTCATCATCGGCGCCGGTGCAGCTGGGATGGCCTTGGCCAACCGGCTGGTGCGCCGTCTGGATGGGGCGCAGATCACGTTGATCGATCCGCGGCCGAACCACCTCTATCAGCCGGGTCTGACGCTGGTCGCTGCGGGGCTCAAGCCCGCCAGTTACGTCGTGTCTGAAAACTCCGATTGGCTACCCCGCGGCGTGGATTTTATGGCCGATAGGGTTGCCGCAGTCGATCCGGAGGCCAAGACCGTTTCGACGGAAGGCGGTGAGACCCTCAGCTATGACTGGCTGGTTGTCGCGCCGGGTCTGAAGCTCGATCACGATGCGATCGAAGGTTTCAGCCTCGACATGGTCGGAGAGAACGGGATCGGCGCGCTTTATGCTGGCCCGGACTACGCCGCGCGCACATGGGCGGCTGCCCGCCGGTTCACCGAGGAAGGCGGCACGGGCCTCTTCACCCGGCCCGCGACGGAAATGAAATGCGCCGGTGCGCCTCTTAAGCACACCTTCCTGATCGACGA
>JBCCYF010000202.1:0-4314 GCA_039190275.1 Pseudomonadota bacterium
AAGAGACAGCCGAGGAAAAACCGGCCAAACCCAAGCGCAAACCGCGCAAGCGCAAAACAGCAAAAGCGACATCGGATCAGGCGGCCGAACCTGTTGCTGAAACGCCTGACGTGGCACCGGCAACCGCCGAGCCTGCAGAACTGTCGGAAGAGGCGGTCGCCGAAGCGCCTAAAACCAAGAAGCGAGCGCGCACACGCACCCCGGCCAACGAAGTCATTGAAGCCGCAGCATCCGGCGACACTTCCGTTTCAGCGCCATCCGAGACCGGCTGAAGTGCCATTCCGCCAGGGCCGCGGGACTGATCGCCTGTTTGAAGCGTTTGACGAAACACCTGAAGCACCCTGCATCACCTAACGCGTTGAAATCTTAGATTTCAGGCAGCGTTAGGTGATGCAGGTTTTTCGCACAACGCTCTAGATCCGTCCACACGCGGGTCAGCTGTCCGGCGAACTGCAGATCACTCTCGATGTTCCGCAGCAGACACGGTGTCCGCGATAGTTCTCAGGCTATGGCTGATCCAGCCGTTCGGGCACGGAGCCCATACAGCAAAACCACCCGCGGCAGTGTCGACGCGCCGGCTCAGACATCGGGCATCGAGGTGGGCGGGCGCGGCGGCAACGGCGAAGCCCCGCCGTACAGGGGCAGCACCTGTCGGCGCAGTTCCAGGGCACCGCGCGTCTGTTCGGCCAAACAATGCGATGCAATTTGCTCAAGCGTGGCAAACCAGACCTCTCCGGTGGCCTGCATATCTTCGATCATTTGCTCAACCCGCTGCCAACGTGACAGGCGACCGGACACAAAGGGATGCCAAACGCCGATCCACAGCCCGCCGCCCGCAGCGCGCATCGCGTTGAATTCGGACATAAAAACCTCCATCGCACGATCCGGAGGAAGCACCTGAAACATGTAGTCCAGGTCAATCGAATGCACATAGGGCGGCCAGTCATCGGTCGCCCAGCTCACGGGAAGCTCAACAAGCTCCCCCTCGGGTGGGGCCAGGATGTACGGCACATCGTCGCCCATCAGCGAGCTGTCGTAGAGAAACCCTTCGGCGGCAAGAAACCCCGGTGTCGCCGCGGACATGTTGTACAAAGGCGAGCGGTTGCCGCGCGGGCGCATTCCGGTGAAGCGCTCGATCACCTCAATCGAACGCTGCATCCAGTACAGTTCCTCTTCCGGGGGCAGCGCATTGGGCGCTTCATGTATGTAGCCGTGAAAACCAACCTCGTGCCCCCCTTCGACAATCGCCTCGACTGCCTTCGGGTGCTGCTCAATGCACCATGCGGGAACAAAAAAGGTCTGCGTCAGCCCGTAGCGCCTGTAGCCGTCAAGGATCCGTGGAATGGCCACCTCGGGTCCATAGCGGAGCATTGAGATCGTCGACAGGTAGTTCACACCTTTGCGGCCCTTTTCGATATGGATAAGACTGTCCGCATCCATGTCGAAGGTAATCGCGACTGCAACTTTCGCGCCGCCCGGCCAAGAAATCGGGTTCTGTATCATGGGTCCCTCACAGCATCACCGCCCCGCCGGACGGACAGAGTGTTTGGCCGGTCATGAAACTCGCGCCGGGGGATGCCAGGAAGTGGACAGCGGCGGCAATCTCCTCCGGGGTACCAATGCGGCCAAGCGGGTTCTGCGTTTCCAGCGCCAGTGCGGCGGGCGATAGGGTTTCGACCGACAGCATCGGCGTGTCAGTGGGTCCCGGCGCCACCGCATTGACCAGAATATCGGGCGCGAACTCGCGCGCCAGCGCGCGGGTCAAACCAATCACCCCGGCTTTCGAAGCGCAGTACGCCGCCGCCCCTGCCCGGCCCTGATGCGCCAGTTCCGATGCAATCAGGATCAAGCGCCCGCTCCGTTGCCGTGACATAATCGCCAGCGCGGCCTGCGCCACAAGGAACGTGCCCCGCAGGTTCACGGCGATCTGCCTGTCAAACGCCTCGGCCGACATGGTGAGTGTCGGGCCCTCGACCAGAATGCCAGCGGCGTGCACAACGCAATCCAGCGTCCCGATACCTTCGAAGAGGGCTGCGACGGAGGCGCCATCGCTCACGTCGACGGTCGCGCATGTGCCTCGGCCAGTCGCTGCCACCGTCGCCTGAGCATCCGCCTGGTCGGCGCAGATCACTTCGGCACCATTCTGGGCAAGGGTCAACGCCACTGCCGCGCCGATCCCGCTGGCCGCCCCGGTGACCAGAGCCCGTTGGCCTGCCAGCGTCATTGCATCAACTCCCCCCGGTCAACCGTATAGGACTGCCCGGTTATGTTCCTTGCGGCGGACGAGGCCAGAAACAGGTAAATCGCCGTCAGGTCAGAGGGCTCCATGAGCCCCGGCAAGGCCTGTGCGCCGACAATTTCCTCCAGCAGATCTGCCTCACTACGCCCGCTGGTCGCCGCCATCGACGCGAGTGTCCGCAGGGACGCCCGGGTGCGTACCCAGCCAGGGCAAACCGCATTGACCGAAATGAAACGCGGCGCCAGTTCCTGCGCAAGGCTTCGGGTGAGCCCGATCACCGCATGTTTGGAGGCACAATAGGCCGAGTACTGCGCAACCGCCGTTTTGCCCCACATCGAGGCGGTGTTCACTATTCGCGCACCATCCCTGAGCTTTGGCAAGAGCTGGCGGGTCACGGTGAAAGTGCCAATAACGTTGATCTCGATGATCCGGCGGAATGTGTCATCAACCACGGGTGCTGCATCCAGAATCGGCGTTTCCAGTTCCAGCCCGGCATTGTTCACCAGCACATCCAGCGGTCCGCAGTTTTCGGCGAGGCTCAGAACCTCTTGGGGCTGGGTGATGTCGCAGGTTACCCCAGCGACAGGTCTGCCGAACTCATCGGACCACTGTGCTGCAACATCGGGCACGTCCGGTTCAATGCCGACGATGGTCAGGGTGGCCCCGGCGGCCAAAAATCCACGCGCAACACCTGCACCAAGGCCCATGTTACCGCCCGTAACCAGAACATGCTGCCCGCTGAATTCATCCGGCATCTGCAACGACTCCGGGCTCGGCGCGCATGTACTCATCGCGGATGATACTCTGCACATGGCGCTTCAATTCCAGGAAGGCCGGTGTGTCGCGCAATGCGCGGGTCCGATCCCCGGGCCCGAGGCGGGCAGTCACGTCGAGGTCCTCCAGAACTCTGGCGGGTCGGGCCGAGAATACCAGAACGCGATGCGCCAGCAGGATTGCCTCTTCCACATCATGTGTCACGAAAATCGTGGTCTTGGCAGCGGCCCGATTGATGTCAAGCAGCTTGATCTGCAGGTGCTCGCGGGTTAGCGCATCCAGCGCACCGAATGGCTCGTCCATAAGCAGCACCTCGGGATCGGCAGCAAGGGTCCGGGCAATCGCAACCCGCTGCCGCATACCACCCGAGATGCGGTTGATATAGCTGTGGTCAAACCCTTCCAACCCGACCAAGGTCAGAAGCCGCTGTACTGTCGCCTCGCGTGCGTCTGAACTCAGATCTCGGCGATATTTCACCCCCAGCCGAATATTGCCTGCGACCGTCAACCACGGAAAGGCCGCGTAGGACTGAAACACCATGCCCCGTCGACGATCCGGTCCCGCCAGTTCGGACCCGTTAAGGGTGATCCGACCAGACGTGGGCGTCTCCAATCCACCGACCATGCGCATCAGCGTCGTCTTTCCACAGCCCGAGGGTCCAAGGAACGTCACGATTTGCCCGCGCTCGACCCCAAGAGTAAGCGGACAAACCGCTTCGACACGCCGTCCACCGTCATCGAATATCTTCGAAACGCTGTCTAACTGCAGATGTGCCACGCCTACGCCCTCAGGTACCGAAAGCCGCGACGATGGGCCAGCCGGAAGGCCTGATCCGTAAGCAGGCCAATGATCCCGATTGCGACGATACCGGCCATGACCTCGGGCGTTTTGACAAAGCGACGCAGCGACCAGATCATATGCCCGATACCCGATGAGGCAGCGACGATCTCGGCGATAATCAGATAGGTCCAGCACCATCCCAACGTGATCCGCAGATTATCGACAATGTTTGGGAGGGCGGCAGGAAACACGATGTCGCGGATGATCTGCCACTGACTTGCACCAAGGGTGAAGCCCGACTCAATGTATTCCGCCGGTACACGTTTGGTGTCGTCCGAGACCAGTAACACGAGCTGAAAAAACGTTCCCATCCAAAGCACGGCGATCTTCGACGCCTCGCCCACTCCGAACCAGATGATCAGCAACGGGACCATCGCCGGTACCGGCAGGTAGCGGATAAAATCGACGAAGGGTTCGACAAATGCGCCGACAGCCCGGTAACACGACATCAGCAGCCCAAG
>JBCCYF010000203.1:0-4212 GCA_039190275.1 Pseudomonadota bacterium
AAGGCGCCGGTGCGGCCACGGTTGCGCGACGAGATCTGGGTGAAGCTGTGGGGGAACCTGTCGTTCAATCCGATCTCGGCGCTGACCCATGCGACGCTGGACGTGCTCTGCACCGATCCCGGCACGCGGGCTGTGGCGCGGGCGATGATGGTCGAGGCGCAGGCGATCGCCGAGGCCCTGGGTGTGACGTTCCCCATCGATGTGGACCGGCGGATCGATGGCGGCGCGGCGGTGGGCGCGCACCGCACCTCGATGCTGCAGGATCTCGACGCCGGACGGCCGATGGAGATCGATGCCCTGCTGGGATCCGTCCAGGAGCTCGGCCAGATCACACAGATCCAGACCCCCACAATCAACACAATCCTCGCTCTCATCAGACTAAGGGCGAAGGTGGCATCGGTTTAGGGTCAGGGGGTTTCGGAGTCCTCAAGAACTCTGCGCGCGATGCGGAAGCATTCAAGCGCCATGGGCACGCCGCAATAAATACCGACGACGTGGATGATCGCGCGGATCTCGTCCCTTGTGACGCCGTTCGTCAATGCGCCTCGGCAATGGGTTTCCCATTCCTGCATCCGGCCCAAGGCGCCCAGCATGGCGAGGTTCATCATCGACCGTGTCTTGGCGTCGATGGCGTCGTCGCCCCAGCCGAACCCCCAGCACCAGGCCGTCATCGCTTCCTGAAACGGGCGGGTGAAGTCATCTGCGGCGGCCAGGTTCTTGTCGACATAGTCCTTGCCAAGCGTCGCCCGGCGCTGTTCCAACCCGCGACGGAAGAGATCTTCGTCCATCTTCGCTTTCCTTCTTGTGAGATGCGGAATGCAGTCTAATGGAGTTCACTGGCTTGGGGGCCGTCAACCGCCTCGCGCATCCATTGTTGCAGCACCTGGATCGAATGCTCTGAGTTCACGCCGCAAGACGGGTCGACGACCAGTGGGCCGGGCACATAGCCGCGCGAGTGCAACCCGCGCTGAACGGATTCGACGAGATGGATGTCCTCTTCCACAGTGGTGGCGCGATCCTGTGCGGCAAGTTTGCGAATAACCTCGTCATCCCAGCCGCCGACCGTGTACCAGCCGCGCCACACCGTTACCGTGTCGGGCCCTGTGGCGCGCCAGTGATAGGTGTTCAGCACGTTGCCCGGATAAACCTGAAACGAAAACATCGGCCACAGGAACCAGCTGGAGTATTCCAGCGCGTGCGCGCGGGTGCGGTCGATGTCATAGGTCATCGAACCCAGGTTCTGGCATTCGGTCGTGTGCCGCAGGCAATAGCCCTGCGGCTGGATGTCATAGGTTTCGGGTTTGACGACACCGGTTGCGAAGGTCGGGTGGTTCAACGTGCAGTGGTAGCATTCAGAGTAGTTTTCGACACTGACCTTCCAATTGCAGCGTTCGGGGATTTCGACCCATTCCAGCGGCTTGAGATGTGGCCAATCCGGCACCCAAGCTTGCAGCGCGGCCTGTGCATCGGGAAACCAGGCGTCCATTGGCCGGGCGTTCGGATCCAAATTCACGAAAACGAAACCGATGAAAACCTCGGTTCGCACCTCGGTCAGACAGATCTGGGATTTGTCGAGGCCGGGCACCTTCTTGATATTTGGCCCTGACCGAAGCGCGCCGGTCAATTCGTAAGTCCAGGCGTGGTAGGGGCAGACCACGACGCGTGTGGAGCCCTGGCCGTTGACCAGCTGGTGGGCGCGGTGCTGGCACACGTTGTAAAAGGTGCGAATGCGCCCATCGTGTCCTTTGACCGAAAAGAGGCTTTCACCCGCCATTTCGAACGCCACATAGTCGCCGGGGTTTTCCAACTGACTGCTGTGGCAGGCAAATTGCCAGGTGCGCGACAGAAGGCCTGAACGCTCGGCTTCGAACACGGTTGGATCCTTGTAATAGCGCGCATCCAGCGAGCGGATCGGTTCGGATGTCATTCGGGGTCTTCCAGATAAATGCCAAGCTCGCGCCTGCGTTGGTGGAACTTCTCGACACGTTCGACGATCTCGGGGCTCGCCACCGCGATCACGAAGGATAGGAGCGTCTCGAGCAGCGCGATTGTCGACAGCGAAGACGGAAAGAATTGCGGCGTGTCGGCGGACACGACGAACGGGTGGTGAGCATGTCGGATGATGGGGCTTGCCGGGCTGTCAGACAGGCCGATGACGGTCATGCCCTGTTCGCGTGCAAGGGCCTGCGCTTTCACCACCTCGGCGCGATAGGGTTTGCAGGTCATTGCGATCAGCGTGTCGCGCTCATCGGCCCAGGCCAGATCGTCGATCGGTGTCGATCCTGGGCGCGGGATGGCATGGAAATCCACCATGCCGGTTGAGGCGAGATAGGTGAAATTCCGCGCGTTCGAATTGTTGACGCCGACGCCCAGCGTATAAACGCGCCGGGCGGCCCAGATGGCCTCGGCCGCCGCCTTTAGCTGCGCGGCCTCGATACCGGCAAACGTGTCTTCGATATTGCGGATCGCGGCGCTCACCATCTCGGCGTAAAGCCCGCCAAGCTCGCCCGACTTGCGGATATCTTGGAGCCAACGGGCGCGGTCGGGAAAGCTTAGCGTGCCGCGGCGGATCGCTTCGCGGAAGGGTTCGCGGAAATCTTCATAACCCTCGAACCCGACCTGGCGCGCCATGCGCACGAAGGTGTTGGGTTTGACGCGCGCAGCGCGCGCAATTTCACGCACGGTCGAGACCCCCACATCCTGCGGGTTTTCGAGCACGTATCGCGCCGCCTTCTGCGCCTCGGGCGTCAGGGCCTCCCATTCCCGGGTGAGCCGAGTCAAAACCGTCGATGATACATTTGTGTCATTCATGATTGACGAGGGTACATATGTACGTCTAGCCTGTCGAGCAGAATCCTCGACCCCTTCACAACAGGATCCCACGTGATGTCCGATCCACATCTGCCCGCCCAGGCCCGCGTCGTCATTGTCGGTGGCGGCATCATGGGCGTCGGTCTTGCCTATCATCTAGCGCATGAGGGCTGGACCGATGTGGTGTTGCTGGAAAAGGCGGAACTGACCAGCGGATCGACCTGGCACGCCGCCGGTCAGATCACCCAGTCGACGTCCAGCTTTTCGCTGGGCAAATGCGTGGACTACAACATCGGTCTCTACTCCGGCGGGCTGGAGCGAGAGACGGGGCAGCCTGTCACTTGGCATGGCTGCGGATCGTTTCGGCTGGCTTACACCCAAGACGAGATGGACTGGCTGCGCCACACGCTGTCGGTCGCGCGGAGCCTTGGGTTCAACATCGATCTGGTCGATCCCGCATTCGTTGCGGCACGGCATCCGTTCTACAATCTTGAAGGCGTGTTGGGGGCGTTGCACACGCCCGATGACGGCCATGTGGATCCCACCAATGTGACAATGGCAATGGCGGCAGGCGCGCGAGCCTTGGGCGTGCGCATCGTCCGCCGATGCCAGGCCACGAACATCACGCAGGCCGAGAATGGTGAATGGGTTGTCGAGACCGCGCAAGGGCACATCCGGTGCGAACATGTGGTCAATGCGGGTGGAACCTATGCACGGCAAATGGGCGAATGGTCAGGCCTGCAACTGCCGATGACATCGATGACCCACCATTATTTTGTGACCGAGCCGGTGCCAGCGTTCCGCGACCTCGAGACCGAACTGCCGGTGATCCGCGATGACCGCAAAGTGTCTGGTTACATCCGGATGGAGCAACAGCGCGGGTTGATCGGAATTTACGAAAAATCCGATCCCAACGCCGTCTGGATTGATGAATGCCCTTGGGATTACGAGAACTGGTTGTTCCCGGCGGATTACGACCGAGTGATGCCGTGGTTGGAAGAGAGTATGAACCGGATGCCGATCCTCGCCAATCTGGGCATTCAGCGCGAGGTGCATGGTGCCATCTCGCATCCGCCTGATGGCAACCCATTGATCGGCCCCGCGCCGGGCGTGCAGAATTACTGGTGCTGCTGCGGCACACAAATTGGCATCGGCTGGGGACCGGGTCTCACCCGCGAATTGGCGCGCTGGATGGTACATGGCGCCGCTGACATCTTGATGCGCGATTATGACCCGCGACGGTTCGGAGCCTACGCGACCAGGGACTGGCAGGTAACCAAGGCCAAAGAGGATTACTGCCTGCGTCACGAAATCCCGTATCCACATTTCAACCGCTTGGCTGGGCGACCGGTGAAGCCTTCGGCACTGTACGATACGCTGAAAGACAAAGGCGCGGTGTTC
>JBCCYF010000204.1:0-4208 GCA_039190275.1 Pseudomonadota bacterium
TAACCCATTCCGATGCCTCAGACCGTCTTCGCGGCCGCCTATGGCTATGCCACAGCCCTGGGCCTGATCCTGGCTATCGGAGCGCAGAACGCCTTTGTCCTGCGCCAGGGCCTGATGAACCGGCATGTGTTCACGGTCTGCCTGATCTGCGCCTGCAGCGACGCGCTGCTGATCCTGGCCGGTGTGTCCGGCTTCAATGCGGCGACCAGCCGTTGGCCGCAGCTGCCGGTTATCCTCACCTGGGGCGGTGCCGCTTTTTTGCTGGTCTACGGGCTCTTGCGGCTGCGTGCGGCCTATCGCGGCACTGGGGCACTTGTGGCCACATCGGGCACGCAGAGCCTGCGTACGGCGGTGTTCACCTGCCTGGCCTTTACCTGGCTCAATCCGCATGTCTATCTTGATACGCTCGGTCTGATCGGCGCTGTGTCCACCGGGTTTGAAGGGGCGGCCCGCGTCGCCTTCGCCGCGGGCGCGGTCGCAGCCTCCTTTTCCTTCTTCTTTGGCCTGGGCTACGGTGCGCGATATCTGGCGCCGATAATGGCCACGCCACGGGCCTGGGTCTGGCTGGATGCCGGGATAGGAATTCTGATGTGCGCCCTGGCCCTCGGACTGGTGCTGTCACTCTAAGGATAGGATCCAGCGGTGACACCCTGCGGCGGGCCCCGGTCCTGCGACTGCAGGGTCGGGGAGAATAGACTTGGCCCCGGACACGGGGCCTCCGCCAGATACCACGTTACGTCGCCTTGACCAGGAACCCTCAATTTTCGGCTAACGCATTGTAACCCCTCACTTCCAGCGTCGCAAAGGCGCTCAATATAGGAGTGATCCACAAAAGATGCGCTACTCCTCCTGCCACCAGACGTCGGGTAGAAACCCGATCCAGTCGCCATAGATCGGCAGCGCCTCCGGGAACCGCAGCGTCGCATCATGCGCGACATAGCTCACGTCGGGGTACCAAAACGGCACCACATAACGGCCGGACATCAAAACCCGATCCAATGCGCGGACTGCGGCCACAAACATCTCCTGGTCATCCGCTGCGAGCATGGTTTCGATCAGCGTATCTACTGCGGCGGACTCGACCCCGATATAGTTGCGCGACCCCTGCTCACCGGCGCTCGCCGAGCCCCAGTACAGGGATTGCTCGTTGCCGGGGCTCAGCGAAAGACCCCATAGATTGATGATCACATCGAAATCAAAGGCATTTCGCCGCTCGCGATACTGAGCGCTGTCCAACAGCTCGACCTGCGCCTGGATCCCCAGCCGTTTAAGTGCATCGAGGTAGAGGTTTGCGATGCTTTCATGCTCTGCCGATGTCACCGTGATCGTAAAGGAGAGTGCCACGCCCTCCGCATTACGCAAGACGCCGTCCTCAACCGACCAGCCCGCGGCCTCCAGTTGTGCGGCGGCGGTCCGCAAGTTGCCGCGATTCCGCTGATCGGCGGCAACAGGCAGGCTATATCCCTCTATCGCGCCGGGCAGCAGCTCGGCCTCAAATGGTGTCAGAAGCTCCGCCACCTGGCCCGTGGCAGGCCCGTCGCGCATCGCCAGCACCGAGTTGGCAAAGTAGCTTGTCCGGCGCGGATAGACACCGCCGTTCAAGGTCTGGTTGACAAACTCAAAGTTAAAGGCGTGGATCAGCGCGTCCCGAACCCGCCAGTCCTGAAACTGCGGCCTGCGGGTATTGAATACAAAGCCTTCCATCCCCGAGGCCCGCTGGTGCGGGATTTCGGATTTGCTGATCCGCCCATCCCGGACCGCCGGGAAATCATAGTCACGTGCCCATTTCGCCGGGTTCAACTCGCGGAAGGTCGACGTCTCGCCAGCGCGGAAAGCCTCAAAGATCACGCTCCCGTCGGCAAAGTACTCGTATCGGATGACATCCAGATTATGACGGCCGCGGTTAAACGGCAGGTCCTTTCCCCAGTAGTCCGGGTTTTTGACAAACTCTATAAACCGTCCAGCTTCGAAGTCGCCGACCACATAGGGCCCGGTTGCGGTCGGCACATCCAGCGTGCTCTCGGCAAAGTCCCGCCCGTCCCAGTCGCCGCGTTTAAGGATCGGTCGCAGACCCAGGATCAGCGGCAATTCATTGTCCGGAGTGTTAAAGGTGAAGCGGATACCGCGGGCGCCCACCTTCTTATAACTCTCGACCTTGTCCCAGGCGGTCCGATAGCGCGGCAGCCCTTTCTCCGCCAGGGTTTCGAAGGACCAGATGACATCGTCCACCGTCAACGGCGTGCCATCCGAAAAGGCCGCCTCGGGCCTCAGATGGAACTCGACCCATTCCCGGTCTGGACCGGTTTCAACTGATTCGGCCAAAAGCCCGTAAAGCGTGAACGATTCGTCCCAAGAGCGACCCATAAGTGTCTCGAAAACATGCACTCTTAGGCCGTAAGGTGACCTGCCTTTGAGAATATAGGGATTAAACGCATCGAACCCGCCGGCCTCTCCGAAAATGATGCGGCCACCCTGGGGCGCGTTGGGGTTCGCATAGGGCAGAGACACAAAATCCTGTGGTAGGGCGGGCTCCCCATACATAGCTATCCCGTGTTTCTGCTGCGCGATACCTGGTGTCAGTCCGACGACAACGCTGATTAAACCGCCCAAAACAGCCGTTCTGATCCCCATTCCGTCCTCACTTTCGTTGTTCGGTGCCTGTATTTTGGCGAAACCATACCGTCATCACGGTATCTTTCAATTTTTGTCTTGGCGGTTCAGGCGGTTTTCCCTATAACAGATGTACTGCTCGATAGGTTTCTTGCCTGTATGAAACCTGCCTCAATAACTTAGCGCCCTCTTCGTGAGGGCGTTTTTTTTGGCTTCCCGTCAGCCCGCAGTCCGGCGAATTTTGATTTCGCACTTGCAACATAAACTGGTATGGACCGCTAAAGCGCTGCCGCTGGTTAGGGGTCGCACGCGCTTTGCGTTCCGTGATGACTCAAATTAGTCGAAACGCTGTAACACTTTGCTGCAAGGGGCTGGCACCATGACACTTTCGGGAAAAACGGCAATCGTAACTGGGTCCAACTCGGGCATTGGGCTGGGCGTGGCCGAGTCGCTGGCCAGGGCGGGTGCGAACGTGGCGTTGAACTCCTACACCGATACGGCCGAGGATCACGCGCTTGCGCAAAAACTCTCTGAATCCACCGGCGCCCAGGTCAAATACATCCAGGGCGATATGTCCAAGGGCGATGACTGCCGGGCCTGGGTCGACAAGGCGGCCGAGGCGTTTGGCGGTGTCGACATACTGGTCAATAACGCAGGAATTCAGCATGTTGCCCCGATACCCGAGTTCCCCGCCGGAACATGGGACGCGATCATAGCGATCAACATGTCCTCCGCGTTTCACACCACCGCCGCCGCCCTGCCACTTATGCGCAAGGCGGGCTGGGGCCGCGTGGTGAACATCGCCTCGGCGCACGGATTGACAGCCTCGCCGTTCAAATCGGCCTATGTGGCTGCCAAGCATGGCGTTGTCGGACTGACCAAGGTCACCGCGCTGGAAACTGCGGAGGAACCGATCACCGCCAACGCCGTATGCCCGGGCTATGTTCTGACCCCCCTGGTGGAAGAGCAGATCCCCGATACGATGAAGGAATACAACATGACCCGCGACGAGGTCGTGCGCAACGTCCTGCTTGAACGGCAGCCCTCCAAGAGCTTTGCAACGGTCGAACAGATGGGCGGAACAGTGGCGTTCCTCTGCTCACCAGCCGCCGAGCAGATTACCGGCACAACGATCTCGGTCGATGGGGGGTGGACGGCGCTATAGCGCAGGGGCACGTCCCGACACTCAGGCGAACATCGGCCGGTGATCCAAGGCGCAGGCGTTTCAGGCGGCGTTGGTTCGTGTGACCCAAAGTATGTTTGCGTCGTCTTCGGATACAGATATCACGTTGTGCCCCATCGCCGCGTCATAGTAGGCGCTATCGCCGCGGCGCAGGCGCACAGGGGCGTAGAATTCGGTCAGCAGCTCGATCACACCCGACAGCACGTAGAGGAATTCCTCGCCATCGTGGCGCACCCAGCCTTCGAAGTCCTCGAAACTGCGGGCGCGGACAATGGCGCGATAAGGCAGCATCTGTTTGCCGCGCAAATCGGATGCGAAAATCTCATGCTCATAGGTCGCTGTAGGATGTGCCAGCCCCTCCCCCGCGCGGGTGACGGATCGGCGCGCCATGACGCGGTCGCCCTTGGGTGCTGTA
>JBCCYF010000205.1:0-4106 GCA_039190275.1 Pseudomonadota bacterium
GATCATGCCAAGTCGGTGTTCATCGCGCATAATGAGGCTGTTACCGCCGCCATCCCCACGGACCGGCTTCTGGTCTATCCGGTCGGCTCGGGGTGGGGCCCGTTGTGTGACTTTGTCGGCCGACCGATCCCCGATCAACCTTTCCCGTCCGGCAATACGGCACGGCAGTTTCAGGAACGTGTCGCGCGAAACCTGATGCCCGAATAATCCCTTATGGAATTGCCTTTGCTGCATTGCAATAAACCGGTTAGACAAAGGACATCGGCGCAAAGGGGGCAACGATGTCAAAGGATCAGTCACGGTCGGCGCGACATGTGAAATCGGTGAACCTGGCTTTACAGGGTGGCGGGGCGCATGGCGCGTTTACCTGGGGTGTGCTTGACCGCCTGTTCGAAGACGATCGTATGTGGATTGAAGCGCTTTCCGGCACAAGCGCGGGGGCGATGAATTCTGTGGTGGCGGCTCAGGGCATGTACGACGGCGGCGCCGAAGGCGCGCGAGAAGCGTTGCAGGAGTTCTGGTGGCAGGTATCGAAATCCGGCCAAGGTAGCCCGGTAAAACGCGGCCCCGTGGACCTGGCAACGGGGAATTGGTCGCTGGACAACTCCCCCGGCTACATCTGGCTGGACATGCTGTCGCGATTTGCCTCGCCCTATGACCTGAACCCGTTGAAGGTGAACCCGCTGCGGGACCTGGTGGACGGATTTGTGGATTTCGACAAGGTTCGCGACTGCAAGGACATGCATATATTCGTGTCGGCCACAAATGTCGAAACTGGCCGCGTCCGGGTGTTTCGGCGCGAGGAAATAACCCTGGATGTGGTCCTGGCTTCGGCCTGCCTGCCAACGGTTTCGCACGCGGTCGAGATCGACGGTGTGCCCTATTGGGATGGCGGGTACATGGGCAATCCGGTGCTGCTGCCGTTTATCGACGAAAGCCCCTGCGCCGATATCGTGATTGTCCAGATCAATCCCATTCGCCGCGATGGCACGCCACGCAGCGCGCGCGAGATCCAGAACCGTGTGAACGAAATCACCTTCAACGCGTCGCTCATGAAAGAGCTGCGGATGATCCATCTGGTCGACCGTCTGCTGGATGAAGGCAAACTTCCGAAAGAGGAGTTCCGCCGCGTCAACGTGCACATCATCGAGGCGCAGGATGAGTTGAACCCGCTGACCGCAAGTTCAAAGATGAACACCGAATGGAAGTTCCTTGAGTACCTGCGCGATGTGGGGCGCGAGGCGGCCTCGGACTGGATGGACGCGCATTTCAACGATCTGGGCAAGCGGACGACTGTCGATCTTGGGTCGATGTTCGAGGGCACTTACTGATGTGCCGCGCTGCGCCGCCGACACCGGTTTCAGCTGGCCGGTATTGCGGGATACCGGTGCGCCGAAACCCCGCATAGCGGTTCGCCTTTTGACCAGCGCCATGAAGTCTGACCTGACGCGTTAAAACCTGGGGTTTCCGGCAGCGCAGGACGGTACTTTGCATGCGCGGCCTGCCTTAGATCACAAGCCCCTCGGCGTCGAAAAAGCAGGTGCGATCAGGATCGAAGGCCAGGCCCACCCGTGTTCCCGGCGTGATATCACTGCTGCCAATCAGGCGCACGGTAAGCTGTCCGACCGCACCGCCATCGACGATAAGAAAAGTATCAGAACCCAGATACTCAAGAACATCCACCGTTGCATCGCAGGTTCCCTGGCCCGCATCGGTCACACTGATATGCTCGGGCCTGATCCCCACGTGGGTCGCCGGGCGCGCGCCACCGAATGCGCCTCCGCCACCGCTGGGCAACTGAAACGCACCGTCCGTTGTGCTGCATTCCATCACGTTCATTTTTGGCGAGCCTATGAACTGCGCCACAAACAGGTTGGCGGGCTGCTCATAAAGCGTGCGCGGGCTGCCGACCTGGGCGATCCGGCCCGCGTCGAGCACGACGATGCGGTCTGCCAAGGTCATTGCCTCCACCTGATCATGGGTCACGTAAATCATTGTCGTGCTGAGCGACTGGTGCAGCTTTGCGATCTCGTAGCGCATCTCGACCCTGAGTGCGGCATCCAGGTTGGACAGCGGCTCATCAAACAGGAATGCCGTGGGGTTGCGGACGATAGAGCGGCCGATTGCCACCCGCTGACGCTGCCCGCCCGAAAGTGCCTTGGGCCGACGGTCCATATATTCACCAAGCTTGAGGACCTGCGCGGCGGCGTCCACTTTCTCGCGGATCTCTGCCGCCGGGGCACCCGCGGTCTTGAGCGAAAATCCCATGTTGTCGCGTACGGACATATGCGGATAGAGCGCGTAGGATTGAAACACCATGGTCAGGCCGCGCTTCGCGGGCGGTTGATCGGTGGCATCGCTGCCATCGATGATGACCTGACCGCGCGAAGTCTCTTCAAGTCCGCCGATCATCCGCAGCAGCGTCGATTTCCCGCAACCCGATGGCCCGACAAAGATGACGAACTCACCATCGGTGATCTCAAGGTCGACACCCTTTATCACCTGCACCTCGCCGAACCACTTTTCGACCGCTTTCAGTTCGATCGCGCCCATTACATGCCTCCGCTGCCAGCCGAGGGTGAGGCCCAAGCAAGCCAAACCGCTGCGGTCCACGTGAATGTTCCACCCCCTGCGGCCGTACCGGTCACGGGATCAAAATACTCGGCAAATCCGTAGTTCGCGATCAGCGCCGCCGTACTCTGGCGCAAGCGTTCCGCCTCGGCTGTCAGGCCCTGGTCCTGCATCCCAACGCCGATCAGCGTGTTCATGATGGCCCAGGTGGGGCCGCGCCAGTACCGCATCGCATCGAATTTGGCGGACCTTGGATCAAGGCTCGGGACGGGATAGCGTGCCGCGCCCCAGACCCGGTCGATCTGCCCCCGCATCCGATCGTCATTGAGACCGCCGAACCAACACAAGAAAGCGGCGCTTGAGACTTCTCCCGAAAACTCCCGGGTGGAAACGTCATAGGAGTCGTAGGACCCGATACCGTCGTTCCACAGCGTCGCGGCACCTGCCTCTAGCTGCCGGGTCCAACCGTCAATTTCAGATGTGTCTTGACCCAGGGCGGCGCTCATGGCGGCAAGATCGCGGTTGGCCCGCATCAGGATGAAGGTCATGGTCGGATCCGCCACGCGGAAGGGGCTGTCTTTTCGCAGTTGTGCTTCGTCCCAGCCCAGCCGCCGGCCCCGTTGTACCAGCCAGACATATCGATCATAGTCATGCGCCGTGGGCCGCATCGCCGGGTCCACATGGCGGGTGTCGCGCCGTTCATATGCACCGACACCCTCGGGATTGATACGTGTCATCGTCGTATCCCAGTCCGATGCATTGTCGCGACCAGACTCCCACGGGTGTGTTACGCAAACCGCGCCATCCTCGGTCCGCCAGTCCATGAACCACCGATGCCAGGCGGTAAGCTTCGGCAAAAGGGCGCGCAGACGTGCGTCATGCGCCCCCCGATCCTGTTCCCACAGCGCACGTACAAAGGTTGCCGCCACCGGTGGTTGGCTTATGCCGCTGGACGGAATGGGACCGTCGCAGCCCCAGACATCGGGGCCGGGAAAGTAGTCGGGATCGGGTTTGTGAAACAGAATATGCGGCACCATGCCATTGTCCCACTGACCGGAGAGCAGGGTCTCGACCTCGGTCCAGGCGCGGTCCAGATCGAACTGCGCAAATCCCCAAGCCGCAAATGCGCTGTCCCAGTTCCACTGGTAGGGATAAAGCCCGGCCGTCGGCACGGTGTATCCGCCGCGATCGTTTGCGGCCAGGATTGCCCGTGCCTGCTGGTCCAGACTGATGTGGTCCATACCGCTCATCCCTTCACACTGCCCGCTGTAAGCCCCTTGGTCATAAAGCGCTCAAGTCCCAGAAAAAGCGCCATGATCGGCACGGTGGCGATCACCGAACCCGCCATCAGATGTTCGCGCGGTATCTCCGAGGAGTTCAGCATGGCGACGCCGCGCGTCAGCGTGAACTTCGAGGGGTCATCGAGCAGCATGAACGCAAGCAGAAACTCGTTCCAGGCGATCATGAAGACATAGAGGCTGACCGAGGCAAGTGCGGGCAGGCTGAGCGGCAGCGTGATTTTCCAGATCACCGCC
>JBCCYF010000206.1:0-4001 GCA_039190275.1 Pseudomonadota bacterium
AAGAGCATTTGGGCAAGAGGATGCACACCATCAGACTTTTCCCGATCAATCGAGTAAACGGGCATTTCGTAATCGTTGATGTCGATGAACTCGATTTGAACACGGGGCGAGAACGTCTTTAACCGTGCAGCGGCATATCCCACCAATGCCGCATTTATAGACTGGCTATGGTTTGACGCTGCAAACGCGAGGGTTTTCATATCTCGGCTCCCCTGTCGACTACTGTGGATGTAGCCGTCTGCCATGATTGCCTCAACATCACTAGAAGCGCATTGTATGCGCGCTGATGCGGCAAGGAGGGGCACCAAATTTGCGCTATGTCACATGAATGCGCCTCAGGAGACCAAGATGGACCACTGGACCGAAATTCGCACTGCTTATGGCGTGGCGCGCTCAGGCACTGTTAGCAAGGCCGCACAAGAGCTTGGTGTGCACCGCGCAACTGTGAATCGACACATTGATGCGCTCGAGGCGGAAATCGGGACACGCCTGTTTTTGCGTCACCGGCGCGGCTACGAACTGACCGATGCGGGGCGTGAGTTCATGGAGATTGCCGAGCGCTCTTATGACATGCTCGAAGATTTCTTTGGTAGGGTAAGGGTGCAAAGCGCAGATGTTGAGGGAGAGGTTATCGTTGCCACGCTCTTTCCTATGACGGACTTGATTTTGCCTGCCATACTGGAGTTCCGTCGCCGTCATCCAAAGACGCGGGTGCGTGTGACAACCGGAGATGAGTTGGCGCGTCTGGAATGGGCCGAAGCGCATGTCTCCTTGCGCGTCGGATCCAAGGCCACCAACGCGGACTACATCGTGCAGCCCTTCTGCACGCTTGATTTCGCATTGTTTGCTCATCGTACTTACATTGACCGCCATGGCAGGCCACAAGGGCAAGACCTGACTGGTCACGCCTTGGTGGGCAATCCGGACGCGTACAGCGCAGCCCCTTTCGAGGTCTGGCTTGCAAGGAATATAGACCCTGAACAGTTGGTGCTTGTGTCCGCAAATCCAAAAGTTCTCGAAGACGCGTTGCGCAGTGGAGAAGGGATTGGCTTTATGCCAGTGTCTTACGCAAGAACCCTTCCTGACCTCGAACAAATTGTGCCTGCCTTACCGGACTGGCAAGTTGAAAGCTGGCTCGTAACCCACGTCGACATCCACCGCACCGACAAGGTTCAATCCATGTTGAATTGCCTCAAGGCGCTTGTGTTCGCGACGTGACACCCCTCCGGCCTTGTCTCTAGGCAGCGCGTCTGGCCAAGACCATGATTGCGGCGTGCAACACAATCACAACCAAGGCCGCAATGGCGTGGATCGCAACATGTGCGGGCACCACTCGAAAAATCCAGATCGCACAGGGAACGAAAAGAAAAACAGCCGTCCAGAGTCCCGGATTGTAGGTGCGAAACTTGATCGCCCAAACAATGTGTACAAACCCGTTGATGGCTAGCAAATAGGCAGCCAAGACACCCCAAGACGGGTTCGAGGCAGACAGGTAAAACGCAGCCAAGATAAAGAACCAGACGAATACGACGTTGATGATCCAGATGTCACGTGGCACCAGACCGCGCCTGTCTTTGCCCATCATCTCGTTCAGGTAAACGGCAAACCGGTTGTTGTCGTGTTCTTCAAATTGGTGGACCATGTAGATCGGTAATGACAGAAAAACGGACAGTTCTACGGTCGGCCCGATAAATGGATATAGCCCTAGAACGAGCAGCGCGAATGGTGGGGCGGCATAGACCCAGTTTTGAAAGAACCGATCAAGCATTGGGCAGTATCACTGTTTCACCTGTTCCTTCGGAGTAAAATCCAAGCTTTGCATCCAGGGTGACGGCGCTTGGTCTGAAGGCCTGTCAAAAAGGCGGCCGGGCCGATTGCCCGATAAATCCTCGAGCCGTTCGTCGATGGCAAGCGTATATCGGGCAGCTGTCCATGCTGCACGCGGGGTAAATTCCCAAAGCTCCTCTTCCGGTCCTAGCGCCATTGCGCCCGGCACAGTGTTGCCGTCTTTATCCCGAACCCGAAGGCGGAACGCCAATGACAAGTGATCATGTGCGCTACCGAGATCTACGCGCAAGGTGTCGGCGCTGTGCGCCCTAGGTGCGACGATGGTCCAACGCGCAGGATCAGGTGGGTCTGTGTCTGCGTTTTCGACAGCAAAGCTATGCCGGGTGTCTTTTCCCAAAGGGCAGCCAGTTGTATCGAGTGCGGAGCCAGACACATCCAGTATGTAGGATTCGCCGTCGACCAGCGCCCGGCCCAAACTCTCGTTCGCAATCAGACCCGTTTTGACCCGGCTCGGATCAAGAAAGAGCGTCAGCCGTCGGCGGTCGGGCGACCACAGGTCCGTGCGATTGGTGAGGAAAACGCCCGGCAACGTCACGCCATCACTTTTCAGAAGCCGCACATGCTGCAGGCCCGCGTCCGCACTCATGGAGCGTGGGTAATAGACGTAGACCCGCAAGAGGTTTTCAGGCAGCACTTTTGCGGTGGGATAGATTTCGACACCCTGCGCAGCCGGGCATGCCGCCTGCGCAAGAGATCCTGAGGCAAGGAACGCAGCAAAGCCCATGTACAGTTGCAACTTCATTGACGAGTTTGTCCAGGAAAGCCCTCGTCCGCCTTGAGCATGTTCTGGAACATGCGCACTCCCGTCGACATCGGATCATCAGCATAAGCGTAGTCGGGGAAGTTATATTCACTTATGAAGTCACTCAGCCGGAAGAATGATCCTTTCCGAAAGGACACCAGTTCCATCGCCCCTGTTTCGAGATCGCGGCGCAACGCCAGCAAGAACTGAGCGTCCTGATCAGCAACGTGCAGAACGCCCGACAAAGGCAGAGGCGTCGTTTGAACACCGGACTTGGCGCCGAGGTACGGCACAGGTTCGGAAAGTCCCGGGCCCGCAGCCGCAGCACTCATATCACTAAGTGCTACAAGGTCGGCGTCCATTTCACGGTTCACAACCAACACATACTTTGACACGTTTCCCTGAGGGTCTGCAGCGTCAAATGAAATGACGTCCAGCGGCGTATTCCCATATCCCAGCTCAGCGATGGTTTTGCCTGTTACATGCGCTCCGTCCGCCAGCGCTTCCACCGGGATTGTCACCAAAGGCGTGCAGGTATACGCGGCGACTGCAGTGGAGACGCCGTCCAGATCGACCACGGTCATCGCACGGATCGGTGCGCGGGTTTCATTCTGGTTGTGTGCCGCATGGTAGATTTCGATGCTGCTCGACGACGCGGTCGCCTCAAAAGGAAATGGCACGCGGCGCAATGTCGAGGCAAATTCGCCCGTGGATACCCCAGAAACGAACAGCTCGCCATTGGCGTAGTCCAAGTCGGTGACGGTCAAAGTCGCGGCGGGAATATCTCGCCAAAAGGTCACGTCGTCATCCGCAGTGTCCTCAAGTTCAAAGCTTGTGGAAGATAGGGCTTCGAGGTCGATCCGTTCGATGGTGCCGTCGCGGGCAATGGATAAAACCGCCACCGTCTCAACCCCATCGATCATACCCGTCACAGAGACATATGCGTCGCGCGTCACAGGAAGTACCGCCAAGTCCCCATAAACCAAACGACCCGTCGCGCCCAAAACGTCGCTTACCAAGGGATCCAGATCCAGCAAATTGAATGCTGCATCCTGCTTGGGGGGTTCACCGCTTTGAGACAGCATATAGGCATGGATCGCGCCGCTCAGCTGGTCCGCAACGAAGAGCGTGTTGTCCGGTCCGAATTCAAGCAGGCTGGCCGACAAACGTCCATCTGCTGAAACGAGCCCAGCAGTAAGGGCAAGAGTGCCTGCGGTAAAAAGTAGCGACGAACCGTTCATGTTGAACTCCTGTTCTGAGACTTAGGGAACGACCCCGCAAAACACTGTGGGCGGAGGCCCTCAAAGGAGACAACTGATCCAGCAATTGCACAACTGGTCTGAACGCGCGCGCCATGCGCGTTTGTGCGACGTTACCAAACGCATCAGTCGCGCTCACAGGGCCAGTTGCG
>JBCCYF010000207.1:0-3981 GCA_039190275.1 Pseudomonadota bacterium
CGAAATCAAGTCGATCACCGTCAAGCACAGCATGTTCCCAGGCGTTGAAATGGTGGCCTTCCCGAAGCGGAATGACGAGAACGGCGTAACCGAATAACCGAAGGGCAGGGCGGCGCAAGTCGCCCTTTCCCGTGCTCCGGCTTCTGGCCTATGCATACCCCTCGGCTAGCATTGTCCTGACCGCTCGCGCGACATTGCAGTTTTGCAGGGACGTAGCAAATCGGGATTAATGCAGTGTTGGATCCTTTATCGTCGTGCGGATCATTTTGGCGATTTCTTTGTCGTTCTCCAACATCACTTGCCGGAACAACCTTCCGACGTTCACACTTGCTCGCAATGCAGGTGGAACATCTTCCAGCAGGTCGAGTATTTCCTTTTCGACCTCACCGCCTTCAAGGGCCGAAATCTGAAATCGGATCGGAGTACGAACGATGTTCCTGACTTCATTCGTAGTTTTTTTGCGCTTGCTCATTGTGCTCCCCCATTCAGGTGGTTTCGGATCAAGGCTGCGATTTCGGCGTCGTTGCCCCGCAGGACCTCTTTGAAAAATGCTCCAAGGTTAAAGTTCTTCTGGAAGGCGGCAGGTATGTTGCTGCGAACCTCTTCCAGCGCGGCGGCAGTCTCGCTGCCATCTGAAGTGGATATCTGAACCCTGATCGGTTGCCCTGCCGCGCCCAACTTTTCAGACTGGACGGGTGCCTCGTGCTTTGGTGCCGTGATGACCGATTTAGACCTTCTAGGTTTTGCGGTTGGTTGCTTTTCTGCTACCGGCTCAGTCCTTGCCGGTCCGGCGGGCTCGGGCTTTGGCTCGGCTGCAGGTTCGGTTTGTTCCCGCTTGCTCACATCCGTCACCGTCGGCGCGATCTCCGACGCGGAGCCTGCCAGCAGGCTATCTATGCTCTTAGGCCGCGACATGATGCACCTCGCTTTCCTTGAGGGCGTTGAGCACATAGCCGGCATTGCTCAGCGCCTTGTTGCAGCGATCCGCCATGCGCCGCGCATTCGACCTGGCCGTTTGCGTTTCCGCCTGTTCCGCAGCCTCTTCGGCAAAGCGCATCAAACGCCCGATTGTGGTTCCCGTCCGCAACGCGTCGTCCATTGCGGCAGAGTCGGCAATGCCACCAATGCAGGTAAACTGCTTTTCCAGCGCCTGCTTACCTTTCTGTATGCCGGCTGACTGCGCGATGGATTGCCGGGTGAACACAATGCGGAATTTGTCCTTAGGGTCTGCCGCGCTGCCAATCTGCTTCAATGCAACTTCGCACGATCTGTATGTGACCATGATCGGATTATACTCTGCCGATGAGCCGTCAGACGGGCACAGCACCATGTCGGCCACAGCCATCGCCATCGCGGCGGTCATGCTGGGTTCGCCTTTGGTGTCGATCAGCAGATAGTCAAAGCCCCCCGCCTTTTCCGCCTCAAGAATGTGGGCATAAGCCAGTTTCGCATTCTCTGCATCTTCTTTGGCAAACTGCCCCGCCTCGATCAGAAGTTCATCGGCTGGGATCGGCTCTAGCCCGTTCCTGGGGTTCAACCATTCCGAGAGTGTACCCTGTGAATCCAGATCGAGGATACGGACACGTTTGCCCTGATGGTTCAAAGCGGAAGCGAAGGCGACGAGCATGGAAGATTTTCCCGCCCCGCCCTTGGAGTTTACGGCTGCATAGATTTTCAATTTGGTCTCCGGGTCTGCGCCCGAAAGCCACGCCGCTCAGCGGCGTGCCACAACCGGGCTTGCGATTTCTAGTTATCGCGCGATCCGGCACCCGCGCTGAAAATAATGCTATTGCTTTTCTAAGCAATCATCAACCGTCGATCCTCATGAAAGCCAAAAGGTTTTTGGTTCAGACATTTGCAACACGCCAACTGGTCAACGATATTCGGGCAAATGGCTTATGGCAGCGGGTCGGTGCGAGATGGCAAATGTGTATGTTAACGAGCCAACTGGCGGCCGAGAAAAGGCGTTTGATGTGAGCCGGATGCCAAGCGGCTGGTGATGGACGGCAAGCGGTAAGCGGTGGTGCCTCTCGCTACGGATCGGCTGCATCCTACGCATACTTTGCGGGATATTAGGTATTGTGCTATCGACAATACACAGGACTTGCAGTCGGATAGGATATCAACCTATAATTGAAGCTACAACGCGCGGTCTGCCGGGGCCTTGCACGATTTCTGATCGTGGAGTACCGCCCCTATGCCGCCTGGCGTATCTAAATCTGTCACGACAACCATGCGCTTCGATGAGGACGAATTGGCGTTCCTCAAGCAGCGCAGGAAGGCCATGCAGTTGCGCAGCGTGACCGGCCTGGTCCGCGTTTGCATTCGCATCGCCTTTGGGATTCCGACAATTGAGGAGTTTGAGCGGCTGCGTTTCAACGCGCATGAGGCCCAGCTGGCGGGTATGGCCAACAATCTGAACCAAATGACCAGGGCTGCGAACGCTGGAAAGTTCCGACTCAACAAACGTACTGAGGATCAGATTGAGGCCATGAAGGTCGAGGTCCGTGAGCTACGCCAGCTGTTCCAGGATTATGCCGATGCCGCACGTGAACGGTCTTTCACGCGCGCTCTGGAGATTGAGCGTATTACGGAAATCCAACGCGCGCACCGTGTATCTCCAAAAGAGAAGGCTGAGAAATGACCAGCCTGACGACCGCATATGACCCGGCTTGGGATGCTCTGTTTGGTGAGTTTCGGCTTATCCCAAACCTAAAGCCGCGCCCTGGTCAAAACCCTGCGCGGTCGCAGCGCCGGCCAGTGCAACACTCCAGCGGCTCAGGTGTGCCGGCCGGCATGATTGCCAACGCGCTTTTGACAAATCAAGCGATGGTCAAGGTTGTTCGCGGTGGCAGCGTCACCGCATCCGGCCGTCTTGGGGGCCAGTTGTCCTACATCACCCGCAAGGGAACTGTTGAGATGGAGCGCGGTGACACTGGTGAGCTGACGCATGGGGTGGACGCATTGCGCGATGTGCAGGACGAGTGGGCGGAGGATTGGGCCCGAATGGATGCGCGTGTCACCAGCTACACCTATCATGTGATCCTGTCTTATCCGAAACACACAGACCGCGAGGCGGCAAAGCAGGCCGCGCGTCGTTTCGGCGAGCGGTTGACCAACGGCGAATATGGCGACCGCTATAAATATGTCATGGCCCATCATGACGACACCGGCCACCCGCACACGCATCTGGTGATCAGCAGGGCAGGGGCCTTGGGTAAGACGCTTCAGCTGAGCCGGTACGGGATCACCCCCCAGAATCTGCGAGAGCTGCAGGTCGAGACCGCACAGGACGTTGGTATTGCCCTGACTGCCACCAGTCGGTTCAGCCGCAACTTGGGTCCCGAACCGAAAGCAGCGCGCGGGTTCATGCGCGGCGCGACGGCCGGGATCTGCGCGAGCGGCCAGTCAGCGTGCGACGCAGCGGTTTCCCTTTCTATGGCGATGGCCAGCAGCGGTCGGTCGCGCCGGACCAGCTTCAGGCCCTCAAAGATCAGCGCAATTCCGAATACACCGCCCTTGGCGAAACACTCCGGTCGCATCAGGCCGGTGTCGAACAGGGCTTTTTCACAACGCAATACCCAGGGCGTGCCGAGACCCTTGGGGCCTTTAGTAAAGCTGTACTCGGCGCAGCTGCAATCCTGTTGCCGGGCGGGGTTCTCAGATCAGAGGAAATCGACATGAACCAGCAAGTCGCCAACCAGATGGATCCGGCCCGAGCCCCGGCTATCGACAGGGAGATGAAAGCTATTGGAACCGATGTACGTGAATTTATCACAGGCATGGACGCCAAGGCCGAAGCGATGGAGGACGAAGATAAGCGCAGCCAGACAGAGGCCGCGATTTCCCGTGTTCTGCGGGACTATGAGCCGCTTATGGATGAAGAGACCAGGACGTTCTTTGGCAAGCGGCTGGAACGAGATGATGAGGTTGAAGTCGCACGGGATGACACCGATCCGACGCGCCAGCGCCGGGCAGCAG
>JBCCYF010000208.1:0-3980 GCA_039190275.1 Pseudomonadota bacterium
CCCCCACCCCGGCAAAGCAGCGGATCAGTCATGTGCAACGCCCAGGTACGCATCAATGACTTGCGGGTTACTTCGGATCTCGTCCGGGGTTCCGTCCCCGATCTTCGCGCCATAGTCCATGACCACGACCCGATCCGATATGTCCATCACAACGCCCATATCGTGCTCGATCAAAGCGATGGTCGTCCCAAACTCATCGTTCACATCCAGAATAAATCGGCTCATGTCCTCTTTTTCCTCGACGTTCATCCCGGCCATGGGCTCATCCAGCAAAAGCAGCTTCGGCTCGGCGGCCAGCGCACGACCCAGTTCCACCCTCTTCTGCAATCCGTAGGGAAGCCGTCCGACCGGAGTTTTTCGAATTGACTGGATCTCAAGGAAATCGATGATCCGCTCAACCACGGCCCGGTTTTCGATCTCTTCACGCTCGGCCGGACCGGTCCAGATGGCTTGCTGCCACCATGGCGCCCGCATCTTTGTGAACCGGCCGGTCATGATGTTGTCCAGAGTTGTCATGCCGGTAAACAGTGCAATGTTCTGAAAAGTTCGGGCGATGCCTTGATGGGCGATCGCATGGGGTTTCATCGGGCGGCGTTTCCGACCCCGGAACCAGACCTCGCCCTCCTGAGGGTGGTAAAATCCGTTGATCACATTCAGCATGCTGGATTTACCGGCACCATTCGGACCAATGATGGCCCTTATCTCGCCCTCGCGAATGTCAAAGCTGATATCCTTGATCGCGGTAACACCGCCGAACCTGAGGGTGATGCCACGCATCTCCATAATCACCTGGCCAATGGTTCGGCCGTCCGGCGTCTGATAGCTCTCCACCTGATCCAGGCTCACGACGCCACCCACCGCACAATCGGGCGCAACAGCAAACCGGCCGACAGGACCGACAGCAGCAGGAAGTACACCCGCACGGGACGAATATCGAATTCGTCGGTATCCTCATTGAAACCGGTTAGCGCCCAGCTGAGACCGACCTGATAGCGCCGCGGTGTAAACCTGTTGTTGTCGAGAAAATTCATAAGGCGCAACGCGACATATCCCAAGAAATAGAACACGACCAGAGCGGCCAGCGTTAGCGGGCGGTAGTCGGTAAACAGCAGGAACCAGATCGAAAATCCGACCAGCGTCAGCGATACCACCTTGTTTTCCAGCCGGGATTCTCCGCCTGCGCCCTTTGGTGTTCTGTGCGGATCAGTCATGCAAACCGCTCCCCTTCACGTCAATGTTGGCCCGGCAGAGCATGAACGCCCGGACAGCGTGGGGTCTGGGTTTGCCCGGTTCATGTCGGCACCTCATGCTCAGCATGACACATCCTGGACAGCGATTGGCGCCGCACTTTCATTCACCGAAAGAAACGCAAAGTTTTGCTCGGCGCCAATAACAAACAAAACGCCAAGGTAACGGTCTTCATGTATTGGCCGTCCGGAGGCATAGGCGCGAAACAGCGCAAACCCGTCCGGTGCGCAGGTGTTTGTCAGACCGAAACGCTGCTTGATCTCCGGGGTTTCGCCCCATGCGACAAATGCCTTGATAAGGTTTCCGGTTAACTCCGGATCTGCCGCAAGTGTGCCGTTCCGGATCCCGACAAGACACCCGCCAGAGCCGTCGCCGCTTTCAAGCCGCATCAGCTCGAGACCCGCGTCATCAACGCTCCAGATCTGTTGCGCCGCCTCAAGGTCACCGTCCGTCAGCGGCCGCTCAACCAGCCCATCCGCATCCGGGGTACCAGCCGTGATCATCGCATCAACACATCTAACGAAGGCAAGGTCCTGGAACAGATCAGCCGTTGCGCTGCGCGCTGCGGCTGCCATGGGAACCAACGAAAGCACGACGAAACAGATCAGGTGCCGTACCGTCACGCTGCCGATTTCCTTCTCGCCGCTGCGACTACGTCTGCGTCCAGTATCTCCAGTGTCGCCTTTATCGAGCCTCGGCGCCCATCTTCATATGTTACTTCCGTCTCAGTCGACACTTCCGAGGCTCCGTCATACATCGCGGCAATGATATCACCGTATTTTTCTTCAATGATCCTCCGGCGCACCTTCTGAGTGCGAGTCAATTCTCCGTCATCGGCATCCAGCTGCTTGTGCAGGATAACAAAGCGGTGAATCTGGCAACCCGAAAGCATTTCATCCTGCGCCACCGACGCGTTGACGTCTTCGACATGCCTCCGGAACATCGCATGCACCTCCGGATGCGCTGCCAGTTCCTGGTAGGAAGCATAGGCGATGTTGTTCCTCTCCGCCCAGTTTCCGACCGCTGTCAGGTCCAAATTGAGAAACGCGGTACAAATCTCGCGATCTGCGCCAAACACAACCGCCTCAAGGATGTTCGGGTAGAACTTCAGCTTGTTCTCGACGTATTTCGGCGCGAACATCCGCCCATCGGCAGTCTTTCCGACATCCTTGGCCCGGTCGATGATTTTCAGATGACCCGTGGTTTCTTCGATAAACCCGGCATCCCCTGTGGCAACCCAGCCTTCGGGATCCTTGGTGTCGGCCGTGCTCTCTGGGTTCTTGTAGTAGGACTGGAACACGCCGGGCGAGCGGTAGAACACCTCGCCATTATCGGCAATTCGGATCTCGACCCCCGGCGTGGGCGTTCCCACAGTATCGGGACGCACCTGCTGATCGGGTTGCTGCGTGATAAAGACCGAGGCTTCGGTCTGCCCATACAGCTGTTTGAGATTTATCCCAAGGGCACGGTAAAAATCAAAAATCTCAGGGCCGATGGCCTCTCCCGCGGTATAGCCGACACGGACGCGGCTCAATCCGAGGGTGTTCTTGAGCGGCCCGAACACCAGCACACTGCCAAGACCGTAGTACAGCCGATCCAGGAACCCCACCGGACGGCCGTCTAGGGCGGCCGGCCCCACCCGCCTGGCCACCGCCAGGCATCGATGAAACACCCACTGCTTCAGGCGGCTGGCATTCTCCATCCGGATCATAACATTGGTCAACAGCCCCTCAAAAAAGCGGGGAGGGGCGAAGAAATATGTCGGCCCGATCTCGCGCAGGTCCTGCTGCATGGTATGCCCACTTTCGGGACAGGCGACGCAAAACCCAACCCAATAGGCTTGCCCAATGGAAAATATGAAGTCTCCGACCCAGGCCATGGGCAGATACGCCAACACCGAATCTGACGCCTTAAGCCCGTCGAACTCGGCCGAGTTCCTGGCCGTCTCGATGATGTTTGCATTGCTCAACACGACACCCTTGGGGCGACCGGTTGTTCCGGACGTATAAAGCATCACGCATGTGCTGGCGCCATTGAGCGCGGCAGACCGACGCTTTAGATCCGGGTCATTGTCCGACGCACGGCCCGCCGCCGCGACCTCCTCCAACTTGTGCAGACGGCTGTGATCGTATTTGCGCAAACCGCGCGGATCCAAGTAAAGGATCTGCTCCAACCCGGGCAGTCGGTCATTGATCTCGAGTATCTTGTCGACCTGTTCCTGATCCTCGGCAATGACAAAGCGTGCGCCGCAATGGTCAAGGACATACGCCATCTCCTCGGCCACAGCGTCCTGATACATCGGCACAGGTACGGCGCCACAACTCTGGATCGACACCATTGCCATGTAGAGTTGCGGGCGGTTTCGACCGATAATCGCCACATGATCGCCAACGACAACACCAAGACCGATCAGTCCTTTGGCGAGTGCCTCAACCTCGGCACCCGTCTCTTCCCAGGTCCAGCTTTGCCAGATTCCGAACTCTTTTTCGCGATAGGCCGTGCGGCTGCCATAGCGCGCAATATTACGCGCCAGAAGGCGCGGAAAATTATTGGCATCATCAGGCAGGGCCTGCGCCGTCATCTGTCATCTCCCCTGGTTCGGGTCGTTGCCCGCCGCCCGCCGTGTACCCGGCTGTGGCGCAAGGATTAGCCAATCCCTTCGCCAGCTTAGCAATTATCCTTCGCGCGTCGAGTCAATAAATTGAACTAGCGTTCATTTATTTCGATCTCGC
>JBCCYF010000209.1:0-3980 GCA_039190275.1 Pseudomonadota bacterium
AACCCCCGCGACCCACGGCAGAACCTGGATGGCGGGGCGCGGTATCTGGCGCAGCAATACGCAAAATTCCGCAGCTGGCGTCTGGCGCTTGCTGCCTATAACGCCGGTCCAAAAGCGGTGGAGCGGTACAATGGAGTGCCGCCATTCCGCGAAACCCAGAACTACGTCACAACCATCCTGGGCAAGTAGTCACTGTGCCGCCACGGCCCCGCCCAGCGTAAGGCGGATGGGCGCGGGCCGCGCAGCCGCCGCCGATTGCGGTGTGCGCCGGGCGACCAGCGCAAACATCGGGGGGGTGAAGTAGAACGACACCACGGTCGACAACAGCACACCACCGGCGATGGACATCGCAAAGGGTGGCCAGAACCCGCCCCCCGCCAGGATCAGTGGCAGAAAGCCCCCAAAGGTGGTTACGGTGGTCGACACGATGTGCCGGCTTGACCCCATCACCACATCGACCATCGCCTGACGGTCGCCTGATGCGGCCAGTGGATTGGATTGCAGACCGGTCAGGATGATGATGGCCGCGTTGATCGAAACACCGATGGATCCGATCACGCCAATCACAGCGTTGATCCCGAAGGGATATTGGAACACCGCCAGAGCCAGGATGCTCAGACCCGCCGACAGACCGGCCACCACAAACGCAACGGCGGACAGCCGGAAGGAGTTGAACGTCAGAACAATGGTCGCAATGGACAGCGCGACGATGATCCCCAGCGAAGCCAGGAGGTTGTTCAGTGTGGAGTTTCGCGCATCCGAGTCGCCACCGAATTCAAGGCGGTATCCGTCGGGCAGGCCAAATTCCGCTTCGGTCAACGCCTGCCGCACGGCGACCAGCGCCTCCTCGGGCAGGACATCCGGTGTCAGAAACGCCTGGACCGTATTAACCCGTTCTGAATTGCGCCGCGAGATCACGCTGGCACTTGGTTCGATCCGAACATCGGCAATCGCAGATAACGGCACAATCGGCAATGTTCCTTCGGCGGACAGACCGCCGGCACCGGCCGGGATCACCGGCATGTCGCGAATGGCGGTAAGATCACCGCGCAGACTGTCGCCAAAGCGCACCCGGACGGGCAGCGACTCGGTCCCTTCCAGCAATGTGCCGCCAGTGACGCCCTCGAGGCTGGCTTCAAGCTGGCGCGCGACCTGACCCAGATCCAGGCCAAGCTGCCGTGCCTGTGCCTCATCCACGTCGAACGCAACCTCGGGGGCGCCGCCCTGTACTTCGGTTCGGACAACCGTAACCATCCCGAGACCGCTGACAATGCGCCGGGCTTCATCGCCCAGGCTACGCAATGTATCCAGGTTTGGGCCCACGAGGCGCAGTTCAACCGGCGCATTCACCGGCGGCCCCTGGACCAGACCACGGACCAGGACCCGTGCCTCGGGGTATTCGGCGGACAGCGCATCCTGCAACTGCGGGACCAGTCGCGCGGTCGCCTGGGGCGAGCTTGTCGTCACAAGGGCCTGGGCGAAGTCCGGGGCTTGGTCGCGTCCACCGACGATGTTGTAATAAAACGCCGGGGCGGATTTGCCCATGACCCAACTGACCTGCGCCACCTCCTCGTTTTCGCGCAGGTGTGTGTCCATACTGCGGGCCACACGGGCGGTCTCTGACAGTGCGGTGCCCGATGCCATCTCGACTTCGATATAGAGTTGATCGCGGTCAACCCCGGGGAAAAACTGCGCAGTCAGGGTCGGAAAACTGGCAAACCCGAGGACCGGAAGCACCAGCGCCAGAAGCACCGATTTCACCGGGTTGTTCAGGGACCAGGACAGCGTGCCACGGAACCGGCGTCCCAGCCAGCCGCCTCGCAGGCCGCTCTGCCACCATCCGCCCCTGGCACTGTCTGGCAATATCCACCCCGCAATCGCGGGCGTGATTGTGACTGCGATCAGGAATGACCAGATCAGCATCAACACCACCGCGATCGCAATCGACCCCACAAAGTCACCCGCCGGACCGGGCAACAGGATCATCGGCATAAACGACAGCGCGGTGGTCAAGGTTGAGGCCAACAACGGTGCGGTCAGCCGGCGCACCGCCTGTCCGACGGCCTCGATCCGCGCGACCCCGTCGCGCAACCGGCGTCCGACCTCATCGGCCATGACAATTGCCGCATCTACCAAAAGGCCCAGCGCGACGATGAGTCCGGTGACCGACATCTGATGGATCGGCAGTCCAATTATGTTCATCGAGGCCAGCGTGGCCAAGCTGACCAGGGGCAGTACCAGGGCCACGATCATCGCTGCGCGCAGGCCCAGCGTGACGAACAGCACCGCGACCACAAGCGTGACGCCGATTGCCATGTTCACGCCGACCTCCGCCAGTCGGCTGGCGGTGTAACCGCTCTGGTCAAACACCAGGGTCGCTTTTAGTGAATCGGGCAGGCCGGTCTGGTAGGTCGCGAGTTTCGCGCGGATGTCCTGCATCCACAGGTCCACCTGCAGCCCGTCGCTAATCCGCGCTGCCACCAACACGGCGGACTGGCCGCTGTCGATGGCCAACTCGGCTTCGGGCAGTCGCGGTCCGCGGCTGATGTCCGCGATGTCGCCCAGGCGGATCGCGCTGCCGGTGGCGTCGTCGCGCAACACCACCTCGGCCAGGCGCTCAAGCGCCGAGATCTCGCCATCAACAGACAGCAGTATATCGGTTTGTGCCCCGCGCAACCGGCCCGCGCGCACTTTGGCGTCGGCTGCCGAGATCGCGCCCGAGATTTGGTCGGCGGTCAACCCCAGACTGGCGGCGCGTTGTGGATCGACGGAAACCAGCACCTCTTCCTCGGGGATCCCGAAGACTTCGACCAGTTTGGTGCCGCCCACGTTGCGCAGATCGTCTGCCAGATCCTCGGCATAGCGTGCCGTGATCGTCATCGGCACATCCGGGTGCTGTGCGCCCACCGATATTATTGCGGTATAGGTGCCTGCACCGTCGGTCGAGAACTCGGGTTCCAGCACGCCGGCTGGAAAAGCGCGGCGCGCATCGCCGACGGCATCTCGCAATTCTGACCAGACCTGCTCGATACGATCGTCGGCAAGGGTTTCCAGCAGCTCAACCTGGACCACCGAGATCCCGGTTCCCGACGTGGATGTGACTTCGGCGACCTCGGCGCTCTCGCGCAGTTCCTTTTCAATTTCTGCGGTGACAAGCGCCTCTACACGGGCCGGATCGGCGCCGGGATACACCGTTGTTATCGTCGCGAAAATATTCGTGATCGTCGGGTCTTCCTGCCGACCGATGGACAGCAGCGACGACAGACCAGCCGCGATCAGCACAAGCAGGGTGAGCGCAACAACGCGGGGCTTGCGATAGGTGAGCGTTTCCATCGGTTCACTCCCCGATCTTGGCGATTTGCTGGCCTTGGATGACGCGGTGCGGCCCACTGTCGATGATATGTGTGCCATCCTGGAATGTGCCCCGCACAAAGGCGCGGTTTTCGTCGGCATAAAGGACTTCCACAGCCTCCTGTCCGGCACGCCCATCCGGGCGCATGGTCAGCACGGTCCAAAGCCCGCGTGTCCCCTCCTTCAGCGCGGGAAGGGGCACCCATGCCCCGCGGGCGACAACCTGCTCGACCAACTCCACACTGGCGGTCTGACCGTAAATCCAGTCTGTGGGTTCAAGGGTCAGGATGACGGCGCGGGTCCGGGTTCGCGGGTCAAGATCGGGACGCAGACTGTCCAGGCGTGCGGTCAGGGTCTGACCTGCCAGACGAACGGCGATCTCCGCGCCTGGGGTCAGGGTCGCTGCCAGGTCCGGTGGAAGCCCGACGCGCATCCGGGCCGGACCGGCTTCGAACAGAGTGACAATCGGGGTGCCCCCGCCAACCGTTGTCCCCTCATCGATCAGCCTTGCACCGATGCGCCCGTCGAACGGCGCGCGGATCATGGTTTTGTCCAGTGCGATCTCGATCCCGGCGATGGTCGCCTCGGTCTGAACGATTTGCGCCTCCAATCCGGCAAGCGTCAGACGG
>JBCCYF010000210.1:0-3953 GCA_039190275.1 Pseudomonadota bacterium
CAGGCCACATCAATCGGCGTCTTGGCATGCAGATGACCGACCAGCGCTTCGTCCATCGCATCGTTCATGCGATCCAAGGCCAGCGGGTCCTGACCCAGAACCGCATCGGCCATCTCGGCCAGTCCAGCACGGACGCCCCGCCCGTGGGCTGCGATGTAAGTCGCACCGAACGGGGTGCTCTCGCCCCATCCCTGCAACCCGGTGTCAGTGGTAATGCGCACGAACGTTGCGTCAAAACTCCGGTAGGTGCGGCCCCCGGACAGGCGGTATTCACCGCCGGAGAAGGCCAGATCAACCTGGAAAACCGCAATCTCGGCTATCCGCATCTTCCCGCCTCGGGTCAGGGAACAACGACGATGTTGCCGGCGTGCGCCTTCGCCACGAATGCCGCCTGGGCTTCACGGATCTGGGCGAGGGGGTAGGTCGCTGCCAGCCAAGGACGGATTGCCCCGGATTCGATGTGACGAACAACGGTTTCCAAGGTTCCGGGGGGAACGACCGTCGAGCCGGTGAACGTCAGGTCACGCAAGTAGAACGTGCGCAGATCCAAATCGACCATCGGGCCCGCAATGGCGCCGGAGCAGGTATAGCGGCCACCGCGTTCCAGCACATCGATCAACGATGGAAACGCCGCACCGCCAACCACATCGGCGACTACTGTGATTTTCTCGTCGCCCAGTGCCGCGCGCAAATCGCCAGGCGCCCGGGGTAGCATCCTGTCAGGGCCGAACGCGGCGACAGCTTCGTGCTTTGCCTCCGACGCCAAGGCGATCACGCGTGCCCCGCGCGATTTGGCCAACTGCACCAGCGCACCGCCGACACCGCCCGACGCACCGGGCACCAGAACCGTATCGCGCTCCGACACCTCGGCGCGGGTCAGCATTCCCTCGGCAGTCGTGTAGCTGCACTGGAACGTTGCGAGTTCTGCGTCGCTCAGCGCGCTGTCGATCGGAACGAGGCCGCGGTGATCGCACTTTGTATACTCGGCGTAGCCGCCGTCCATCTCCGACCCAAAGTAAAGCGTCTTGTCCTTGTTCAGCGGATCCGACCAATCGCGCTGCCAACCGTCGATCAAGACGCGCTTGCCCACCAACTCCTGTGGCGCAGCCGCGCCTGCCGCAACCACGTGGCCCACCGGATCGGCGCCCTGGATCCTTGGAAACGTAATGGGGCGCCCGCCCCAAGTCGGGTCTTCGTCGGAGACCTCTTCGTAGCCGCTGCCGGTCGTCGCCTCGCTGACGGTTTTGGAGTACCACCCTGTCCGCGTATTCACATCAGTGTTGTTCAGGCCGCAGGCCCCGACCTTGATCAGAACCTCGGTGTCCGTGATCTGCGGCACGGGAACGTCGGAGCGATAGTCGAGCATCTCAAGCCCGCCATGACCGGTCAGCACCGCGGCGCTCATGGTTAAGGGGATGTCGGTCATTGGGCCTCCTCGGTGTTTTTGCCAACTCACCCTGCAACGCTGCGCTTGTCCGACCTGTTTGCGACCTCTCTTGTCGCCCGGCGCTTAGACTTCAACGCCAGGGACTGTTGACCTTTCACGAAGAGCGATGAGGGAAACCTATGAGCCCCGATGATCTGGTTATGCACGGCGATTGGGCTGATCTCGGCCAATATCGCGCCTTGCCCCGGATCGACCACGGGCGCTTACACGCTTGGCGGATGGGTCGGCTGCACGCTGAGATGCGCGAAAAAGATGTGGCCATGGCCGTTTTCGTCAGCCCCATCAGCCTGCGCTACGCAGTTGGCTATCGGACTTATGGCCTGTTCCAAGCACACATCCCAACGTCGTACCTTTTTGTGCCGCTGGATGGACCGATCGTCATGCACGGTGCCTATGGGGATGTGGAGAACTGCGACAGCACGCGGCCTGCGCGTCCCATCAATGTCTTCGACGGCGGCCCCGACTTGGGCGATGCGGCGCGGCTTTTCGCCGAGGATGTCAGCAACCATCTGGCGGAGTGCGGCGCAACCAACCGCCGCGTCGCCATCGAGTACGTGAACCCGACCATCACAATGGCCCTATTGCAGCGGGGCATCGAAGTGATCGACGGAGTTCAAATCTCGGAAATGGCCCGGGTCATCAAGAACGAGGACGAAGTTGCCTGCATCCGCTGGGCCTGCGCGGTGGCGGAGCTGGGCATCGCAAAGGTGCAGGAGGCGCTCCGCCCCGGGGTCAGTGAACTACAGCTTTGGGGGCTGTTGAACTACACCAACCTAGCCAACGATGGGGATTGGCACGACGGGCGGATGCTGGCATCGGGGCCGCGGATCAATCCTTGGCTTCAGGAAGCCTCTCCCCGGCGCGTCGAGGCGGGCGATCTGGTTGGATTCGACACCGACATGATCGGGCCAATGGGTTATTGCGCCGATATCTCGAGGACGATCTTTTGCGGGCCGGGGCGCCCGAGCCGGCGGCAGAAAGAGCTTTACCGGCTCGCCGTGGCGGAGATCGAACACAATCTCGGTCTGGTCGCGCCGGGTATCACGCTCAACGACTTCCAGGCCCGCGCGTTTCCCGTGCCGGAGGAGTTTCAGAAACAGGCCTACACCTGTGTTGTTCACGCCGTCGGGATGTGCGACGAATATCCCCGCATTAACCCGATCTTCCGGGGACCGAACCCCTATGACGGTGTGATCGAGGCAGGGATGGTGCTCTGCATCGAGAGCTACATGGGCGCAGTGGGGGAGCGGGACGGCGTCAAACTCGAACAACAGGTTCTGGTGACGGAAACCGGCTATGAACCGCTTTCAACGTATCCGCTGGACGCAGACTTGCTGGATTAGGGCGCAAACGGGTTCGCATGGACCGAGGATTGAATCGTTTGCGCGGAAGGCTCGGCGGCGAAAAGAACGATCTGATCCAGCCAGATTGGACACCCTCTAGGACTGTGCACTCAGCGCGCTTTTCGCCGTCACCGGTCGTTTCCAGCTTCGTTCTCAAACCGATTGCTGTCGCCGGAATCGCTCAATCCATCGACGACGTCTCGAAAGATCTGTTCAACCAAAGTGCCGCCGGAGGGCTGCGGTGCGGGTGCCGCCGGTGCGCGATCATCTGATGGCACGGTCGGCGCCAAAACGATCTCGGGCTTCGCGGGCCGGATCAGATTGAGCGGCTTTGCCTCTTTGCCCTGGTGAATGCGGGTCATCACCTCGCGCCAGATGTCAGCGGGCAAACCGCCGCCGGTCACACCGGTCAACGGCCGGTTATCGTCGTAGCCCATCCAAACACCGGCCACATAATCCGCAGTATAGCCGATGAACCAGGCATCCCGCGCCTTCTGCGTCGTCCCGGTCTTCCCAGCGGCTTGACGGTCAGCGAGCGTGGCGCGCTTTCCCGTGCCTTCGTCAATCACCGATTTCAGCATGTAGGTCAGAAGGCCAGCCGTTTCGGTGCTGATGACCTGATCACCCGTGCCGCTTGGGCCGCGGTCGATTGGCACCTGATCACCCCGAAGACGGATCTCGCCAACCCCATAGGGGGTCACAGCCCGCCCACCGTTGGCGATCGTCGCAAAGAGGCCGGTCATTTCGATCAACCGTGCTTCGGAGGTGCCAAGCGCAACCGCAGGTCCAGGCGCCAGAGGCGTGGTCAGGCCCATCTTTTGCGCCAACGCGCGAACGTCGGAGCGGCCTGCCCGTTCAGACACACGAACGGCCACGGTGTTGACGGACGCTGCCAAGGCTTCTTCCAGCGTGATCGGCCCCCGATACCGATCGCCGTAGTTCTTAGGCGACCAGCCCCGGATTGTGATGGGTGCATCCTGCATCTGATCGTTCGGACGCATCCCAGCCTCGAGACCAGCCGCATACACGACCGCCTTAAACGCACTGCCGGTCTGGCGAAGCGCCTGGGTCGCGCGGTTAAACTGCGCGGCACCCTTCTCGCGCCCGCCAACCATGGCCTTGACCGCGCCGTCATGGGTCATGATGACAATCGCCGCCTGCGC
>JBCCYF010000211.1:0-3915 GCA_039190275.1 Pseudomonadota bacterium
ATCGTACAGATAATCCTGATCCGTGAGCGGAGCTGGCAGGGGGAGCGCGGTCGTGCTTCCGTCGCCCCAAGCTGGGGGCAGAACCGTGGACAGAGCCAGGCTGGAGACCGCGGTAAACATAATCAAAGGTAGGATTCGAAGGGTCATTTCGGTCACCGTTCCAAAGTCAGCGTGTCTGCGAGAAGAGCCATATGCTGGCGATTGCGAGGCCCAAGCCAGCCAGTTGTGGTGCCGCAAGGCGTTCCCCGAAGATCACCGCTCCGAGGACGGACAGCGCGATGACCTGGCTCATGCTGGACAACGCGGCCCCTTGCCCGAGGCCGAAGGCCAGCAGGCGGACATAGGCCAGATTGCCCAGCCCAAGTGTGAGGACGGCCAACATAAGGACGTAGCCGACACCCGAGTCAGCGAACTTTTTGAGTAGCACGCTACCCAGCGTGAAGCTGGCACCGGCCGCAGAAAGCATAAACCAATAGGAACTCATCAAGGCGTCTTTCGGAGTGTAGAGTGTCTCAGGCGGCTTCGTCTGAGAGTGATTTCATCAGCAGAACAACATCGCCGGTGTAATAAGGCGGGCTTGGGTGCAGACGTACAGGATCGCTGGCGACCTGCTTGTAGCCGTGGCGTGAATAGAGGCGCACAGCACCCGTATTTTGAGCGTAGACCTGAATGCTCATCTTGTTGAAACCATTCATGCGCGCGAGGTGCTCTGCGGCAGCCAAAAGCTGTGATCCGATCCCCTTGTTTTGACCTTCAGCAAAAACTGCCAGCGCATTGATGAACCATGTGTTCACCGACAGCTTTTCCAGCGCAATGAAGGGAGCAATCGGTGCTGGCAAATCATCCGGGTTGTCGGTTGCTGCTTCGGTGATCGCGTAGCTCAGCACCATTCCAGCGGGATACCCGTGTGGCTCTGCTACCAGCGCATTTGTGTAGGAAAACCCGCCGGTCGTGCGTTTGGCGCGTTCGATTCCGATTTCCAGCGGAGTTTGCCCTTCGACGCAGGCGCGGGTCCAAAGCCAATTCGGGATACCTTCACCTGCGAGATTGATCAGTTTGGCGAGGCTTTCGGCATCCGATAACTCGGCGTGCCGGATGAAGTCTGTGATCTGTGTATTCATTCTTCAGTTCTCATTGACATGTGGGATGGGGGTTGGACGAAGATGCCGCCGCCCAACCATTTACATCTGGCGTCACGTGGACGGGATCATTCGCTCTTCAAAAATCGGTCCGAGCGGAACACCGGAATCCCATTCCATGTGGTCGTCTTCATCGAGCGGGACCTGTTGATAACCATCGGCCCGGAAAGCCGCGTCCCGCGCGTTTGCCGCACCTATCGCCGACGCTTCAAACGCGTATGTCGCGCTCAGGCCCCAGAAGTCGTTGAACCCGAGGGTTGTCTGGATGAGGCCACCCTCGATGTCGGCAAAGTCGCCGGTGGCACCGGTCACCGGGCGCAGGTTTGGCTGACCGATATCGGCGATCTCGGTGCCTTGCGTCACGACGGTCGCCCCGTCATTGAACGCAAAGGTCTGACGGCTGATGATCCAGACACCGGTGGTCGCATTGCCACCTTCGCCAACGAAGTACCCGTCGCAAGTCCAGGTGCCCAGCACGAGATCCGGGAAGGCGGGGCTGCCGTCTTCCAGAACGCCAACGGTCCCATCGGCAAGCGTGCCTTCAGGATAGATGTAGCCCTGGCTAACAAAAGCGTTGCCGTGTGCGGGCATTCCGTTTTCATGGATCGGCTGCGCGGACATGAAGATGCGCGAATGATCTTCGGCCACGTCAAAAGCCATGGGCGCCTCGGCGTGCGCGAAGGTGGCCAACGACAGCGCGATGGCGGTGGAGTTGATGAGTGTTTTGACCATGAGAAGTCCTTTCAGGGAGAGTTGGTTGGGTGGAGTTCAGGCTGCGGTCAGCGGATGGTCGTGACCCGCTATGCAGCCCACATGCCGGTGGTCGGTGCCGCAGCAACCGCCCAGGACCCGGATGTTCGGAAGGCGCGACAGAAGTCCGCGCTCAGCTTGCCAAGCTCGACCGGATCGCCGTCGTCGAGAACCTCGGCTTCGTCCAGTTCAGCATGGCTTTGCCGCGAGGCATTGGACCGGATCCCGCCGATGCGCAAAGTCCATGCCGCGGTGGTATCGAGGACATTGCGAAAGTGGTCGGGATGGGCGCAGTTGATCATGTAGTAGAGCGGGCCGCCATTTGTCGCGGCGTCAACCTCTGCAATCGCGTCGCCAAGGGACTGGCCTGACGGGAGTCGCCCGTCGGTTTCCAGCGTAAAGGCGATCACAACCGGCACATCGATCTCTTTCGCCGCCTGTACGATGCCGATGGCTTCACCTGCATGGGTGAGCGTCATGGCGCTGATCATGTCGACCCCGGCTTTGCCGAGCGCATGGATCTGCGGCGCATGAACAAGCAGCGCTTCCTGCTGCGAAATCTCGGTGTCCGGCGCGTAAGCGTCGCCCGCCGGTCCAACAAGCCCGTTGATCAGGATTGGGCAGGTGTCCGTTTCATGCTCGGCTCGCAATTGGGACACGAAGGAGACAGCTCTTTCATTGGTCTCCATCGTATCTTTGAGAGTGAGACCAAGCGGTCCAGCCCAAGCCGTGCCAGCGCGCCAAGTAGGTGCATCAAGAATGAATCCGCGACCCGATGCTTTCGCGATGTCGATGAATCGCTCGTAATAGGCCCGCAGATCAGCGCGACCCTGTTCAGTATCCAGCAGAACCGCCGCCGAAAAGCAGGGCAGGTCATAGCCTTTGTCGAAGATCAGGAATGTTTCCAGCCCCCCGTCAGAGAGGAAGAACCGGCGGGTCTCTTTGAGTTTCTGAATACGCATTGAAGCTGTCCTTGTTCGTTGATGCCAAGGGGATACTTCGAACTGCAGCGCGCCAGATAGTTGCCGCGTGGTCAGGTTGTTTCGCTCGTCTTTTTGTTGTAATTTCAGAGGGTAACCCGAAACACGCTGGCCGCCTATTTTTGGAAATCGAGGTCAACTGGACTCGTGGTACAGTGGGAGGCCGGAATTGGAGCAGAAAGTCGACACGCGTAGCCGAATCCTCGACATTGCCGAGGCCGCCGTTCTGGACAAAGGGTTTGAGGCCACCTCGATCGAAGAGATTGTTGCCGGAGCAGAGATTTCGCGTGGCGGCTTCTTTTACCACTTCAAAGATAAGAACGCTTTGGCCCGCGCGCTGCTGGAACGCTACATTGAGACCGAAGACGCGCTCTACGATGACCTCTTCGCGCGCGCCCGCGAGTTGAACGATGATCCGCTGCACTGCATGCTGATCGGTCTTAAGTTACTGGCTGAGATGTTGGAGGAAATGCCCCAAGGTCACCCAGGCTGCGTGATTGCGTCTACGGCCTATCAGGATAGGCTCTTCGACGAAGGCGTGCGGGAGTTGAACCGGCAAGCCATACTCGGGTGGCGAAAACGATTCAGGGGAATGTTCGATGAGATCGCCGCCAAGTATGAACCTAGGGAATCCGTCAATATGGACGCCTTGGGAGACATGGTCTCCGGGGTTGTCGAGGGCGGTTTGGTCCTCCAACGTGCGCTCCGGGAGCACAACAATGCGTCCGAGCAAATCATGCTGTTTAGAACATACTTGAAGCTCTTGTTCGCTCCAAAGCCCTAATGACGGCTGGTTTACTGAATGCCTCGGCGCGATTAATACCGCGAACTTCAATCGTTGATTCAGCAGATCGAGAGCTACTTGGTTCAATTACCGGACGTTGGCGCAAAGTGCAGCATTAGGTAGTTTGGGCTCTCTGCGGCCTAATGCTCCCGCAGCAGTGCCAGTGCGGCGGGATGAACGAGAACGGCCATTCGCCATTATCACCAACACCATGAATTTGCAGCGCCTCTAGCGTTTCGCAGTCGTTGGATACAAATGAGCC
>JBCCYF010000212.1:0-3905 GCA_039190275.1 Pseudomonadota bacterium
CCGGACGGTCGGCGCGGCGTCGATGACCTGGCCAAGGCCCTTGCTGGCGCCGATCCGGCGGCGTGCACGATCCTGTTGGCGCATGAACCGGATGTATTCGCCGACCTGCCGGAGGGGGTGGACCTGACCCTGTCGGGTCACACCCACGGCGGTCAGATCCGGGTTCTGGGGCATGCGCCGGTCGTCCCGTCGCGTTACGGCAGCCGGTATGCCTATGGTCACATAAGAGAGCGGGACCGCGATCTGGTGGTTTCCGGTGGGCTTGGATGCACAACAATACCGCTGCGGATTGGAATGCCGCCCGAGATCACTGTGGTGGAAGTCTCGTGACCCGAAACCGTACAGAAACAAAACCAAAGGCCGCCGCGGGTACAGGGAACGGGTCCCAGCCGAAACGATCCCTGAGGAGGTTCCCGTCATGACCGCTGTGATGCTTCAGGGCTCGGGCTCGAATGTGGGCAAGTCGATGCTCGCGGCCGGACTGTGCCGGGCGGCGGTGCGCCGCGGCCTGACAGTCCGCCCCTTCAAACCGCAGAACATGTCGAACAACGCGGCCGTTACGGTGGACGGTGGCGAGATCGGGCGGGCGCAGGCGCTTCAGGCCCTTGCCTGTGGCGTGGAACCCCATACCGATATGAACCCGGTTTTACTGAAGCCCGAAACGGAAACCGGCAGCCAGGTCGTGGTACAGGGCAAGCGTGTCGCGACGGTGCGCGCACAGGCCTATACAGCGCTTAAACCAAAGCTTCTGGCGCCTGTCACCGAGAGCTTTGCGCGCCTGAAAGCGACCTGCGATCTGGTGATCGTCGAAGGCGCCGGTAGCCCAGCCGAGGTCAATCTGCGCCCGGGCGACATCGCGAACATGGGGTTTGCTCGTGCAACCGGAACACCGGTCCTGCTTGTTGGCGACATCGACCGTGGTGGCGTCATTGCGCAGATTGTGGGGACGCAGGCAGTGCTTGAACCAGGCGATGCCAAGATGATCGCGGGCTTTGCCATAAACAAGTTCCGCGGCGATCCGACGTTGTTCGAAGATGGCTACCGCCGCATCATGGACCAGACCGGCTGGCGCGGGTTGGGCGTGGTCCCCTGGTTCGGCCGCGCCCATATGCTTCCGGCCGAAGACGCGCTGGATCTGGCCGGTGCCCGCGGGTCGGGCCCGGTGAAGGTGGTGTGTCCGGTCCTCTCGCGGATTGCCAACTTTGACGATCTTGATCCGCTCGGGCTGGAGCCGGATGTGACGCTTGAGATGATCCCGGCGGGCCGGCCCCTGCCCGGTGATGCCGATCTGGTCATACTGCCAGGCAGCAAGTCGACCTGCGGCGACCTTGCCATGTTGCGTGCGCAGGGTTGGGACATAGACCTGATGGCGCACCACAGGCGCGGCGGGCGTATTCTGGGGCTGTGTGGCGGATACCAGATGCTTGGGACACGCATCGCCGATCCCCAGGCTATCGAGGGTCCGGCTGGAACAATCCCGGGCCTTGGTCTGCTGAAGGTCGAGACGGAGATGGTGCCCAAAAAACGCCTCAGCCGGGTGCGGGCGGATCATCTGGGCAGCGGGCTGACGGTCGAGGGATATGAAATCCACATCGGGCGGACCCATGGACCGGATTGCGCCCGCCCCTTCGCCCGGATCGGAGAGCGCGATGAAGGTGCGACATCGGTCGATGGTTTGGTGACCGGGACATATATGCACGGTCTTTTTTCACAGGATGCCTTCCGGCGCGCCTTTCTTTCCGGCTTTGGGGCAACCGGGTCGCTGCACTATGGGGACGCCGTTGAGGATACCCTGGACGCCCTGGCCGATCACCTGGAGACGCATATGGACGTTGGCGGGATCCTCTCCCTATCCCTTTAGCACCAGGGGCAGGCCAGCGGCCACAAACTCCACCCGGTCGGCGGCGGCTGCGACACGCTGGTTGAGCCGCCCCTGCGCATCCCGGAACCTGCGCCCCAGAGAGGTCTCAGGCACAAGCCCCATGCCGACTTCATTGGAAACAAGGATCATGGGGCCGGGCGCGTCGCTTAGCGCGCCAAGAAACGCCTCGGTCGCCAGATCCAGATCGTGCTTGTGATGCATCAGGTTGGACAACCACAGCGTAAGGCAGTCGACGAGCACGGCTGCGTGACCTTGGCCGACGACAGCGGTCAGGTCCAATGGCGCTTCAATGGTCTGCCAGCCGCTGCCCCGTTCCCGCTGATGCGCGGCGATCTTTGCGGCCATCTCGTCGTCGAAGGCTTGCGCGGTCGCAATATAGATCCGTTCGGGTGCTGCAGCTTCCGCCAGAGCCAGGGCACGGGTGGTCTTGCCCGATTTGGCGCCGCCCAGGATAAGCGTAATCTTGGCTGTGTCTGACATGTTTCCACAGGGTAAAAGCGCGCTTGATACCGTCGCCCCGACCCCGATAAGCAGGGACACACCGCGAATCAACCCCGAGGCGCCCGGATGATCCGAACCGATTTTGAAACGCAGTTGCGCCACGCGATCGATACCAAGACGAAACCGCTGGGCGCATTGGGGCGAATTGAGGAGGTTGCCGCGGCGATTGCCCGGCTCCAGACCAGTTTGACACCGCGTATGGAGCGGCTTCAGTTGACAATATTTGCCGGTGATCATGGGATTGCAGCCGAGGGTGTTTCCGCCTTTCCCAGCGCAGTCACAGGGCAAATGGTGATGAACTTTCTGTCGGGCGGTGCCGCGGCGAATGTGTTTGCGCGCAGCGTTGGGGCAGAGTTGCGGGTGGTGGATGCGGGTGTTTTAGAACCGATTGACCACCCCGACCTGATCCAGCGACGTATCGGTCCAGGGACCGCGAACGCGATCAGGATCCCCGCCATGACCGGTCCTGCCTGTGCTGCCGCGCGCGACGCGGGTCGGGACCTTATGGCGCAGGGCACGGCCGATGCCGTGTGCTTTGGCGAAATGGGTATCGGCAACACGACCGCCGCAACCCTGATTGCCCACAAGATCACCGGCCGCCCGATCGAGGCGCTGACCGGCCGCGGCACCGGCGTGGATGATGTCGGGCTGGCGCGAAAGACGGCAGTTATCACCAAGGCCGCCGCCCGGACCGGAACCCTTACCGCGGCTGAGACATTGGCGGAATATGGTGGATTTGAGATTGCCATGATGGCGGGCGCGATGGAAGCGGCGGCACGGCGGCGGCAATTGGTCCTCGTGGATGGCTATATCGCGACATCTGCCGCGCTTGTCGTCTTGACCGAACATCCACAATGCGCGGAAGCATTGGTGTTCGCGCATGCATCGGCAGAAACCGGGCATGCGCAGATCATAGACCATCTTGGTGTCTCACCGCTGCTGGATCTGGGCCTGCGTCTGGGTGAAGGCACGGGTGCATTGCTGGCCTGGCCTCTGGTGAAGGCCGCGGCGGCAATGCTGCGTGAGATGGCAAGCTTTGAGAGTGCTCAGGTCAGCGGTGCGCACTAAGACGCCGCGAGGGTCGGGCTGGCGCAGGGCACGGGTGGCCGGGCATTTTGGGGAAATCGCGCAAGGCATCTTCCGCGGCGATGTGGCGGTTCTGACCCTGCCCTGCCCGCTGATGTCGGTAACGGCGCACTGGCGCCCGAGCGTTCCGGGGTTCACGGTCTATCAGAACCGGCCTGCACTTTCGCCAGCGCAGATCCGCGGTGTTTTTCGCCGTGCCGGGCATCACCACCCCTTTGGTCAGGTTCGGCTCCGCATCAATGTGCCTTTGGGCGCCGGTTCCGGCGCTTCCACCGCCGCACTATTGGCCCTGGCCCGGGTGTTGGGCGTCCCGCGCAGGGCCGAAACCGAAACCTGCCTTGCGCTTGAGGGGGCCAGTGATCCCCTTATGCTGGACAGGCCCGGTACCCTGCTATGGGCATCGCGGCGCGGACGGGTCCTGAAAATGCTGCCCCCC
>JBCCYF010000213.1:0-3889 GCA_039190275.1 Pseudomonadota bacterium
CGTGGTTCTGGTGCTTTCGTCGCAGCCACGCCGACGGACTACCCGATTGGGCAACGTGTGCGGTTCCACGAGAACCTGATCGCTGCGGGCAGGCGACCCGACAAGCACGTTCTCCATATCGAGGAGCGTTCCGCGACGACGGGCGAAGCCAAAGCACTGCAGATTGCCCCGGGCGATCCGGTTTGCGCCTATCACGGTCTTTCGCTCGCCGACGGGCAGCCGATCGCCGTTTTTGAAAGTCTGTTTCCCCTCGGGCGTCTTACCGGCATCGAAGAAGCCCTGAACCAAACCAGCAGCGTGACCGAAGCGCTTCGGCTCGTTGGCATATCTGACTATACCCGCGCATCGACGCGTCTGACTGCGGTGCGGGCAACGGCGACACACGCGCTCCATCTTCAGGTTTCGGAAGGCGACCCACTCTTGAAGTCGTCTGGTGTCAACGTGGATCATGCTGGTATGGTGGTTGAGTTTGGCCGCACATGGTTTGCTGGCGACAGGGTGACGCTGACACTGGAAGGCTAGGTCTCGTATTTTTCGAGAAAGGCTTCAGCCGCGAGGGACCGAAAATCTGGAAGCGCTTGCCGGATATCCTCGTGCGACCAATCCCACCACGCCAGTGCGATCAGCCGCTCGGTGATCTCGGGTGGTTGTCGCAGGCGCAGGACTTTGGCCGGGGTGCCCGCGACGATGGCATATGGGTCCACATCCTTGGTCACGACCGCGCCCGCGGCAACGACCGCTCCATCGCCCAGGGTCACTTCCGGTTTGATCATTGCGCCTGCACCGATCCATGTGTCATGGCCGATATGAGCCGTGCGGGACTGGCGGTGCGCAAAGAAGTCCTCATCCCGTCCGGCATCGTCCCAATAATCATCCGAGCGATATAGAAAGTGATGACAGGCCGCCGTGTGAAGCGGGTGATCCGTCGCACCGATCCGCGCAAAGGCCGCGATGTTGGCGAACTTTCCGATCAGGGCGTTTGCGATGTCGGCATACCGGTCGCAATAGGAGTAGTCCCCGAAATAAGAATTGTTCACCCGGCTGCCTTTGCCAATCTCGACATAGGCTCCAAAGGAACTGTCGGTGATTTCGCAGTCCGGGTGAATGAACGGGGCGTCTGCCGAAAGCCGTGCCATCAGTCCTTGCGTCCGATCAACTTGCCGCGCAGCCAGCCCGAGAACCAATCCATGAACATCACCATGACCACGATCAGGACGATGTAATACGCAACCTCTTCCCAGTCCTTCTGGGTCTGAATTGCTTGGGTCAGCATCAAACCGATGCCGCCGCCCGTGATTGCGCCAATGATCGTGGCCGAACGCGTGTTGGATTCCAGGAAGTACAGGATTTGCGCCAGTAGCACCGGCACCACCTGCGGGATCACGCCGAAGCGGTAGCGCTGCAAGGGTTTGGCCCCCGTTGATTCCACGCCTTCAATTTGTTTTTGATCGACGTTCTCCAGCGCTTCGGAGAAAATCTTACCGAAGGTGCCAGTGTCGGTGATCAGGATCGCCAATGCGCCGGTCAGGGGACCGGGGCCAAAAGCGCGGGCCAACACTACGGTCCAGATCAACGCATCCACGCCGCGTACAAAGTCAAAGACCCGGCGCGTCGCCGCGCGCAACATCATAACGGGCGAAAAGCGTTTCGCCGCCATAAAGGCCAGCGGCAGTGCAATGATCGCCGCCCCCATGGTGCCAAGGAAGGCCATCAGGATCGTCTCGCCAATCGCCCAGGCGACGTCCTTGTGCCGCCACATGGCATTGTTCCACCAGTCGGAAATGGCACCCGCGATATTGGACCGTGCTGGATCAATCTGTTCGCCGAACAGGATCTTGCCGAGACCTTGTCCGTGGTACGGGCTGTCGAGGGTGAACCAGAACAGCTCCCACCCGGGGAAGTAATTGAACACCTCGGTCCGCGCGCCGGTCAGGGTGATGCGCCCTTCGGGCGTTGTGATGCCGATGCGCCGGTTGGAGGCAGAAATCCAATCCGGCAGGTCTGCGGGCAGGTTGCTGGTCAGGCTGCGTCCTTCGGCCTGCACCTCGATCAAAGGGAAGCCGGGGATTTCGATCTCCGCCCGGTTGCCCGGAAGGTAGCGCACGATGTGATCGCCGCCCAGATCAATGGTGATGACCTCATCACCGCTCACCCATTCGGGCCGCAGGCCTTCCGGGTATGTGCCCTTGCGTTCACCTTCGATCGCATAGGTGATCTCGCCGGACCGGTTGTCGCGTGTGACGTGAATCTTGTGCGACCAACTGTCAGAGGCCAGCGTGACCGCGTTGTCGAGATTGGCACGCCCGGCGAGGCCGGGGATATCGAACGCGAAAAAGATATAGAAGAGGTAGGCGAAAATCACGGTTGGGATGCCAAAGCCGATCAAGCGCTTGCGCTGAAACAGCTTGTCTGCGTTGTGTTTGGTCAAGCTCAAATCAGTCACGGTCATTGGCCTTGGCCCTCTGTCAGACGGTTGCGGTAGCGGCTGGACACCTGATCAAAGAAGACGATCGTGCCGAAGAGCAGAATGAAGATGGCTGCGGCCTCATCGAACCGCCCCGGCCCCCACGCCATGGCGTTGCGCAGTTCGTAGCCAAGGCCGCCCGCGCCGACGAAACCCAGTATAGCAGAGGCGCGGATATTGATCTCGAAGCGCAGCAGGGAATAGCTGAGGTAATTCGGTGCGACCTGCGGCAGCACACCCAAGAGCATGCGCTGAGACCAGGTTGCGCCGGTGGAGGCGAGGCCTTCAACCGGCTTGAGGTCAGCATTTTCAGCTACTTCGGAGAACATCTTACCCAATGCACCGGCCGTGTGGATCGCAATGGCGATCATCGCAGGCACCGGTCCACCGCCAAGCACGAAGATCAAAACAAGCGCGATCACGATCTCTGGCACAGCGCGCATAATGTCGGAGATGCGGCGGAACAGAGGGATCAGGCGCGGCCATTTCGCCAGACCTCGCGTCCCGAGCAATGACAGGAACAACCCGCCAATGGCGCCGATGAGGGTCGAAACAGCGGCAATGTTGATCGTTTCAACAAGGGCCGGGAAGTATTTGACGATCAAACCGGGCAGATCGGCCCGCTTTTCCCAGGCTTCGGACAGCACGTCGGCAGGATAATCACCGATCTGGTGCAAACCTTCCCAGAAACCCCCTGCATTGCGATCATCCGCGATGTTGAAACCGGAGACCATGAGGACAACGAAAATCAAGAGCGTCAGGCCACCGTAAAGCCTGCGCCTGTGAACTTGCGCCATATAGCTCGACTGGATGCTGCCCACGCTTTGCGCCGCGCCAACTAAGGAAATGTCAGCCATGCTGCCCCCGGATACAAAAATACCGACAGGCCCCAAGGCCTGCCGGATACGTCATGAAAATGACTTAGCCGCCGATTTTCGCTTTGCGCGCTTCGACGATCGAGATGTAGGTATCATGGGTGACCGGCTGGAAGCCCAGCGTGTCACCAGCGGCCACACCATAAGCGCAATCAGGGTCACGCTCGTGCAGGCCATCGACCAAAGCCGTCATCGTCTCGCGTACATCTGCAGGCAGCGCCTTACGCAGAACAACCGGGCCTTCGGGGATCACGTTGGATTTCCAGATCTGGACCATGTCGTTCATGTCGACGAGGCCAGCATCAACCGCCTTGCGCAGCGCGCCGGAGTTGTAGCCGTCTTCCCAGTTGCCCTGGCCATCAGCCCAGGTCACACCGCCGTCGATGTCGCCGTTGTTAACCGCAACGATGGTCTGCTCGTGGCCGCCGGTGAACTTCACTTCACCGAAATACTCACCGCTCTCCATGGTCACGCCGTCTTTGTACTGCGGGATCTCGATGGACGGGATCAGGTAGCCGGACGTGGAGTTCGGGTCGCCAAAGCCAAAGAC
>JBCCYF010000214.1:0-3889 GCA_039190275.1 Pseudomonadota bacterium
GTCGCCGATCAGCCAACGGGCGCGATCCTTAACGTTCCCGGCTCGCTACACTTGGCCTGGCTTCTGAGAGATTGGACCAACGATCTGGCGGTTTCCTCCAATGAAGTTGCGCTTTATGCGGTGGACAAAGCCGACCTCGAAAACCGGGGAGTCTCGATCATCGACGCCCACGTATTTGGCGTGAAACCGTCCAGCCGTGCGGGTTTGGAAGTTTACGTTCAGGACCCCGAGCAAGTGGTCTTGTCGATTGTCTATGTCGTTGCCAAGGCTGCGCTTTCTACATCTTTCGCCGGAGACCTCCGCAGCGACATCGCTGGCGGGTCTTCAGGCCCGATCATTTCGGTCAATGAACACCAGCTGATCACCATGCCCGGTGTCGACGCCGCCGGCGACATCACCCGACCGGTCTTCGGATCAACCTGGGCAGCAGCCGATTGCATGTCGGCCGGCATCGCCTTCCATCAGCCGCTGGTGCTGTCATGCGGATGACGAAACCGCCCTGAGCTGGGTCCCTGCGCCCATCGCCATACCCGTGACATCAAGACGCTCCTTGCCGGGAGAGCACAATAACGCACACCAAATCAAAGAAGAATACACATGACGATAACGCTCTATGGTTCACCTTTCAGCCCCTACACGCGCGCAGCCGCAGTCACCGCGCTGGAGCCCGGCGTGGCTTACACACTCAATCCCATTGGACCCGCTGGTCTGCAAGACCCAGACTACACCAGAAAACATCCATTCAGAAAGCTTCCGGCGCTTCTCGCGATGGCCGTCGTATCTACGAGACGGCTGCAATCATGGGCTACATCGACGGCATCGCCACAGAGGCGGACAGTCTGCAGCCCGACAACCCAATAGCGCGCGCAATCTCCGATCATTGGTTGAGTGCGGCCAATTCCAATCTTTTACTCCATGCCTTCAACAACTTCGCTTTCATGCACAAATTGGCACCCACCTTCGATCCGCCGGTTGATGAAGAACTCCTCAAGGACAGCAAGGCGAAAACGGCGGATTACCTTGATATCTTAGAGTATGCAGTAACAAGCGAAGAACTCGGCAAGGACGAAAACCCGCATCTTGAGGATATCCTGACAGGAGCAACATTTATGCCCCTGAAGTCCTTCAATTAGGGAACTGCTTTGCTGACCAAACACATGAAGACAGATGCTTGGCTGAACCGGCTCGCCGCGCGTTCGAGCTTTAAGCAGACTGACGCAAAGACGCGTTAGAGTCGCCTGGCCGGGATAAGATCATCAGAACCCGACCATTCCCCGTTTGACATAACATCTCGTGCAAAGATGGTCTCAATCGCAGATACCAACTTGAATTGCGATCACCGCGCGTCGTGAACCCCTTTTTCCGGCACGGCCGAAGCTCTCTTGGGGCAATTCAAAACCCCTTCTGGATAGTCACAATCTTGACTGTGCGACACCCGCAAGCCGGGCAGAATTTGGTTGGGAGGTATTGCGGTTATCAAGTCCTGTGACCGCCTCGATCCGACACCCGGAAAACGCCAAGGGTGGAAGGCACCTGCCTCCGCTCGCAAAAAATAGCGCAACGGCTCTCTGCCGACAGCGGTGGTCCGTCCGCCAGCGCGCAATCATAAGGAACGCCATGGAACACAAGTTGTGTCAGTGCGCCCAGAACAGAGTTGATACGAAATGAAAATCCCCCGGCTTGAAATTGGGTGGAAACCCGATATCTGGTTTGTGAGCGATCCAAACTTCGTCGTTTTGCGCATAGCTCAGGAGGTAGCGCTGCCAGGCAAGAACGCGAGAGAATGCCTGTGCAGCCGCTCGGATATCACTTTCATGGTTCGCGTTTGTCATTTGCTCGATTGCGGCATCCAATGCGGGATCTTCAGCCCCTGCCAGTGCGTAGCCGGGCACGCGCGCGCGCTTTGAGTGCCAGAACATGCGTTCGTCGGCGCCAGGTGGAAATCGTGTTCGCCCGCCCATGCTCGTGATATCCCACTCGTGGTCGAGGATCATCCGGCGAGCAACTACGTACTCGGAAAACGAGACATCAAGAACGATGCCGAGGCGTGCCAAAGCACTCGCATAGTATTGCACCACGTTTCGGTCCGAAGCGTTTGCGCCAACATAGCTCAGTTTCAGCCTTTCGCCCGTATGGTCGTTGACGCGTATTCCGTCGCGCATCACAAAGCCAGCCTGCTGCAAAAGCCTGTCCGCCTGTCGCAACCGCGCACGCGTCGATAGACCCGAGAAGCTTGGCGGTCGAGAACCATCGAAGATACCTGCAGGAAGCACGTCCTTGAACGGGGCTAGCAATTCCCGTTCGGCGTGACTTGACGTGTACCCTGGTGCGAAAACCGTGCCCGCAAAATGCCCTTGCGGCGGGTCCGAAAGGCCCCCCGAGAAACTGTCCCTAACGAAGGCGTCGTCAAAAACCGCCGTCAGCGCGGTACGCACGCGCAAATCATCCAATGGCGGGCGGCGCAGATTGAAGACCAGCGCACTGTAGGAGGCGCCTCTAGGGTTCTGGAACGTGCTCTGGACAATGCGACCCGCCCTCAGTGTCGGTCCGTCGTAACCGTTCAGCCACGCGATGGGCGACCATTCGCGGTTTACATCGATCTCACCCGCACGCATCGCCTCGACGAGAATTGAACCATCATAGTAGTAATTCGTGACGATCTTGTCGAAATTCCAACGCCCGACATTGACCGGGAAGTCCGCGGCCCAGTATTCCGGCACCCGCTCCAGAACCGTTTGCACGTTGTGATCGAGCCTGATGATCCTGTAGGGGCCGCTTCCCGCCGGAACGTCGAGCGTCATCTTGCCGACATCGCGTTGCGCCCAAAAATCTGCTTGGAAGATCGGGAACAAAGCGACGAATTCGAAGAGCCGCCAATCCGTGCTTTCCGCCTCAAACGTCACGATGTGTGGAGACGGCGCTGTGACTTTCACGCCCTGCAGGATCGCCCGGTATCCGGGCAGGCCATGCTCTGCCACGCTTTGAAATGTAAACGCGACGTCCCGGGCCGTTAGATCCGTTCCGTCATGCCATTCAGCTTCCTCCCGCAGGTAAAAGGTGATCCGCGCAAAGTCCGGTGTAACGCTGATGTCTCGCGCAATGAGACCATAGAATGAAGCCGGTTCGTCCTCTGCCCTGACCATCAAAGAATCGTATATGAAATCCAACTCGTTTGGCATTTTCCCCGGAAAGCGCATGCCGTTGGTGGTATCAAAGGTCACACGTGTGCCCTGCCTTAGGGTTCCACCCTTGGGCGCATCCGGTGCCACGTAATCAAAATGCTCGAAGTCGGCCGCGTATTTGGGATCACCAACCAGTGCTAAGCTCACTGTTGACCCGATGGCCGCTTGCGAAAGCACGCACAGAAACACCAGCACCGTGACGATTGCCGCAACCACCTGCCGCGTTAAATGACGTAGGTCGAAACTTGCAACTGACACTTGTGGGCCTCCCTCCGATCTGACGATTGCCGGTCACGAAAACCGGCTCTCGTACGCTGCCGGAATGACGAACTTTTTTCCCGGGTAGCGGTCCGCGCAATCACGGATGCATCTTGCAGCACCGGGGTATCTAGTGCGACCATCGCTGGCGCTTGCAACACGTCTTAGAACCTCGTCCGAACACCAAAGCCTATCTGGCGTGGCGTCGTAACGCCGCCGGCAGCGTTAACGCCGGAGCCAAACAGGAACGTCGGTGAGAGTTCGTCGAAGAGATTCGTGACGTACGCGTAGACCTCAATATTCTCGCGCGGTCTGTAGCTCGCATTGACGTTGGTGATCGTTCTGCTTGGTACCGACAGCTCGGGGTCATTTGCAAAGTTACTGAAATAGCCGCCGATATGGTTAACGTTTGCCCCGATGTTGAACTCAGGCGTGATGTCATAATCGAA
>JBCCYF010000215.1:0-3850 GCA_039190275.1 Pseudomonadota bacterium
CGTGAATGGCGTCCAGAAGGTCCGGCACCAGTTCCGTGCGGATCGCGAGACCCTGCTTGCCGGGGCGGTATTCACCGCTGCCGTCGTCGTAGAAAACCCTGACGTTCAGGATGTCATACCCACGGAAATCCTGGCGCTCGACGCGGATGACTTCGCGGGCGCTCTTGCGAAGCTCGATCATGCCGCGGCCTCCTGTTCATCAAGACGACGCACTCGCGAGATCAGCCTGTAGATGCCGTATGCCCCGGCACCAGTCGCCGGATCGCCGGGGTACATTGTCGTCTCGACCTGAAGACCGATTTCGCGCTTGTGGATGTGCACGGTGTCCGAAATCCGGACGGGCGAGGCGCAGAAAACCGGACCTGCAATCAGCAAATCCAGGATCTGCCTTTGACGTTTATCGCGCGTCACGAGACGGGGTTTTTCACCAAGGTTTCGGATCTCGTATCGTGCCGGGCTACGATCCTGTGGAAGGTCTGCAACGCGCATGACGCGCTTTGCGTCCGCTGGAGGGGTAAGTTTATGTTCTTCGGTCATTATTCCTGCTCGTTCTCTTGTGTTTGCCAAGCAGGGACGCTATCTTTCTCGTGCTGAGAGATAAGATTTGCGGCCCCGTTGGACATGGTTCACCGGGGCCTTTTCATGCGACGTCGAGGGATTTGACTTCCGCCCGCTCAATCACATTCTGAATGGTTGATTGCCGCCAGCGACTAAGGCCGCCGAGCTTCAGCGGTCGGGGGATCACTCCCACGGAAACCCAGTGCCATACGGTGCTGCGTCCGACGCCCAAAAAGCTGGCAACTTCTCGGTCCGACATCAGCGGATCATGCGAGGGGTCAAGCCAGACAGGGGAGGGCAGCGTCGAGCCGCCGCCAGTTCCAACGTTATTGGCGAAGTTCCGATTCATTCGCGCATCCTTGATTTCTGGATGCGCCCAATGCGCACCCTTCTGGATGCGCCCAAACTCGTTCAGTCCAAGCTAAAAATCACTGACAGGTCAGTTCCCAAAAGGCACACTATCTATCAGCGTTGAACGACTGCGTTTGTTCTCTCGGCAGATGTTTGTCTGCGGCCCTTAGGGTGGAATCGATGTCCCAATCAAATTTGTGAAAGTCGATAAGATCACCAACCAGTTCTCGAAACAGTCCACCACTCGGAATCGCTGGTGCACTCTCACCCGTGAATTGCCGCCAAAGTGACCGAGTTGTGCGGATAAGCTGCACCTTGGTCCACGTCTCTGCTGAATCCTGCTTGGCAGATTTTCGTGGCATGGTAGCGGCAACAGCCTTTGCTTGCTTTATTGGGGATTCCGGTCCGTCAGTTTTCAGCCCGGTGCGCAGTCTCTCAAGCATGTCGCGCACTTGGTCGTAAGAAACGTAAGGCTCGTCCTGCTCACTGAAAAAACGAACGTGACGATCATCTTGAAGTTTATTGGTGAAGCTTTGCTCAAGCTGGCGCAATACCGCCGGATGAAGTCTAGCTAGAGCGTCCGACGCGGCCTGAATTGATGATACAAATTCGTCCAAAGTCAGACTTTGGTAGCCTTTCGCTACATCTTGGTTTTCGGGGTCGGTCAGCCAGCGTTTAGTCAGCAAAAACAACTGATGGTCGCGAAGTGGTGCATCGGGCAAGACCCGTAGGACGCACTCCCTGAGGCCCCTAAGCTCGTCGATTAGGGCATCGCCCTCCGCAATCGGCAATTTCTCTACCCCACCATCCTCACGACCTTGCCCGACCCGCCGGTGACATGATCCGCCCAGCGGTTCATCAGGACGCGGCGTTGTTCCAAGAAATCCGTCCGGCGATACGCTCGCGATACAGCCGTACCGGTGACGTGCTGTAGTGCGGTTTCCGCGACATCCTCGGGCGTGTCCGTCGCCTCGGCACACCAGGTTCGGAAGCTGGACCGGAACCCGTGGGGCCGGGCCTCAAGCCCGAGGCGTTCCATGTACCGGCTCATGGTGGCGTCCGAGATGACGCCCCGGCGCTGGCTGGGAAACAGGTAGCCATCCCGGGCAAAGGGTTTCGCCTGCTCGATGACGCTCAGTGCCTCGGGCGATAGCGGCACCCGGAAGTCCGATGCCTGATCGCGCAGCCCCTTCATGTTTTCCGCAGGGACGATCCACATGTCATCGTCCAACTGGTCGAGCCGGGCAAACCGGATCGGCTTGGATCGCTGTGCGGTCAGGATCAGAAGACGCAGGGCAAGGTGCGTGATCGTGCCGTCCTTGAGGCTCGCGTAGAACTCTGGAACTTCCTGCCATGGGATCGATGGGACGTTTTTGACTACATGCCGGGATTTGCCCAGAAGCGCCTTGGCCTTCTCGGTGGCCTGCAGGTCCACATCGAGCCCCATCGCTGCGGCGTAGCGCATGACGATACTCAATCTATTCATGGCTTTTCGCGCCGTGTCGGCCTTGTCGTGCCAGATGGGCAGCAGGACGTTTCGAATGTCATTCTGGTCGATTTCTTCGATGGGCGTGCGCCCGAGTTTGGGCAGCACATGCATCTGCAGCGGGCTGAACCAGCGGCCCGCCTTGCCGTCACCCTTCAACTCGGCTTTCCGGGCTTCGAACGCATCCTCGGCAACTGTCGCAAGTGTGAAGCGTTCGCGGGCGGCTTCCTTGCGCTGACGTTCCCGCTCTTTGATTGGGTCCTTGCCCTGGCGGACCACCGCGCGCCACTTGTCGGCTTCTTCGCGGGCTTCCTTGAGGGTGACGCCCAGGGTGTTCTCTTTGCGCTTTGCCGATCCGAGACCCATTTCGCGGCGGCGACCGTAGACCGTAACGCGAAGGAACCACTGCGCCCCGCCATCCTCTCTGACGTGAAGCCACAGGCCACCCCCATCAGCATGCTTGCCGGGTCCGGCATTCTTGAACGCCGCGTGGCTGAGCCTGTTCAATTCCCTCGCCATCTAACCACCTTTTCTGTCCACCCCAACATATAGGACAGAACTGGACGGCGTGAAAGCGTCCTGGACGGGTCTGGACAGGTAAGTAACTGAAAACCGGAGAACCGCAAGACGACCTTGGACAACGCGAGACTACTATATATTGATGTTCAACGCCCCCCTGCGGCACCATGAAATCAATAACTTAACAGATTTCCGAATCACCCCCAGCACCGAATAGTACTACGGTGGTACTCCCGGGCGGCATGTCGGCGCGCAGTCTGGAAGGCAGATCAAACGATCGCTGTGGCCTCGCCAGATATGCTCTATCGCTAAGGAAGCGTGAAACCGATCGTCCGACCCTTGGCACCAAGACCCCGACCCCTGGGGGGAGGGGGATCGGTTCGGCACGGGACCCTGCAAGACGCTCCGTGAAAATTTCAGATCGGCCAGATGTTTTTGGTAAAACGGATGGGTGCCACGGTTCCGGGACTCCTACGCCCGCCAATGGCGCCATTCGCTTCGCTCAAATGGTTGACCTGCTTTTGAAGGTCGCTGGCCGGCCCAAACAGGCCACCCATCTTTTGACCGGTTCTCGCGGGCACGGCCGTACTCGAGCGATTGTTGCGCGGCAATGCGGACGAAGCTGCCATTACAGATCAAGCGAAGAGTGTTGGCCTTTACCTTCATTGATGGGAGATAGACCTCAGCTCCGGCGGCATCTTCGCACCAACGCGCGGCCGGTGTCGTTTGAGCGGCAAGGAAAACCCCTCCGAGATTGCCTATGAGAAAGAGCCGAAAAACGTCGCCAGAAGCATCAATAAGATGCAAGCTATGAAAAAGTAGATCCTATCCTTCTTGCTGGAGTGTTTGATGAATTCGCTAAGGCTTTCCCATTCGTACATATCCGTAGCCTCGACGAATGCTTCTTTTGGAATAACTTGAATGATGGCCGCCAAC
>JBCCYF010000216.1:0-3693 GCA_039190275.1 Pseudomonadota bacterium
CGCGACGTGTTTTCGACCATCCTCTACGGGATGCGCATATCGTTATTTGTCGGCTTTGCTGCGGTGGCCTTTGCGATGGTGCTCGGGATCACGCTGGGATTGATCGCGGGCTATGTGGGTGGCTGGACCGAAACTGTGATCATGCGTGTGGCCGACATTCAGCTCACCTTTCCGGCGATCCTGGTGGCGATGCTCATCTTTGGCATCGCGAAAGGGTTCACACCGGTCGAATACCGCGACCAGATGGCGATCTGGGTGCTGATCCTGGCGATTGGCCTGTCGGATTGGGTGCAGTTCGCGCGCGGTGTGCGCGGTGCGACGCTCGTCGAGAAGGGCAAGGAATATGTGCAGGCCGCACAGCTAATCGGTCGGTCGGGCCCTGCGATCATGGTGCGCCATATCCTGCCCAACGTGTTGTCACCGGTGCTGGTGATTGCCACGATCTCGCTGGCCCTGGCGATCATCGCCGAGGCCACGCTGAGCTTTCTCGGTGTTGGTGCACCGCCCACGCAACCCTCGCTCGGCACGCTGATCCGGATCGGGCAGGGGTTCCTGTTCTCGGGTGAATGGTGGATCCTGTTCTTTCCCGCCTGCACGCTGCTGGCGCTGGCCTTGTCGGTCAATCTGCTGGGCGACTGGCTGCGCGATGCCCTGAACCCCAAACTGCGATGAGCCGCTGACTGAAAGAGACACGGATGTCCAAACTGCTCGACATAAACGATCTGACGGTTGCGTTTCCGACACGGCGAGAGACCTTCATGGCGGTCGACGGCGCGAGCCTGACGGTCGAACCGGGCGAGATCCACGGGCTGGTGGGGGAATCCGGGGCGGGCAAGTCCACCATTGGGGCGGCGGTGATGGGCCTGCTCGAGCCGCCCGGACACATTACCGACGGCACCATCCGGCTCAAGGGCGACGCGATCTCGGGCCTCGACAAACAGGCGATGCAGGGTCTGCGCGGCAGTCAGATCAGCATGATCTTTCAGGACCCGCTGACCTCGCTGAACCCGCTTTTCACCGTGCGCGAACAGCTGGTCGAAACCATCCAGACGCATCTGGGCGGCACCGATGCCGAGGCGGGCGACAAGGCGCTGGCCCTGCTGGAACGGGTCGGCATCCCCGAGCCGAAGATCCGCATCAACCAGTACCCGCACCAGTTTTCGGGCGGCATGCGCCAGCGGGTGGTGATTGCACTGGCGCTCTGTAGCGACCCGGACGTGATCATCGCGGACGAGCCGACCACGGCGCTCGATGTGTCGATCCAGGCGCAGATCCTGGAGCTGATCAAGGAACTGGCCCGCGAACGCCAGGTCGGGGTGATCCTCATCACGCATGACATGGGCGTAATCGCGGACACCACCGACCGGGTGACGGTGATGTATCGCGGGCAGGTGGTTGAGACCGGCCCGACCGAACAGGTGCTTGGCCGGCCCGAACACCCCTATACGCGGTCGCTGATTGCCGCTGTACCTCGACCCACGGTCAAGCTGGATCGCTTTCCGCTCATCGGGTTTGGTGGCCGGCTGACCGAGTTTCACATCGACGATCTGTCGCGCACCTGGAAAACGTCCAAGATTGACCGGTCCAAACCCTTGTTCGAAATCTCGGGACTCACCAAGCAATTCCTCAAGAAACCGGCCCTTTTGCCGTCGCGGCGGACATACCTGACTGCGGTCGACAACGTGTCCTTCGACATCATGCAGGGCGAGGTCTTTGGCATTGTCGGCGAAAGCGGCTCTGGCAAATCGACGATCGCGCGGATGATCGCGGGGCTTTATCGAACCGATGCGGGCCGGATCCTGTTCGACGGTACCGATGTGGCTGCCGCGCAGGACCTGAGCAACTATCGACGGCAGATCCAGATGATCTTTCAGGACCCGTATTCCAGCCTGAACCCTCGGATGCGGGTCGACGCGATCATTGCCGAACCCGCCCGTCACCACGGGCTCTTGTCGGGCAAAGAGCTCAAGCACCGCGTCGACGAGTTGCTGGATCACGTGGGCCTCGGCGCCGCAGCGGGCCGGAAGTTCCCGCACGAGTTTTCCGGTGGGCAGCGACAGCGGATCTCGATCGCGCGCGCCCTTGCGACACAGCCGCGGTTTCTGATTTGTGATGAGCCGACCTCGGCGCTTGATGTGTCAATCCAGGCGCAGATTTTGAATATTCTCAAAGACCTGCAGGAATATCTTAATCTGACGATGCTTTTTATCAGCCACGATCTGCCGGTGGTCCGCCAGATGTGCGACCGGGTGGCCGTGATGCGCAACGGCAAGCTGGTCGAGGTGCAGGAGACCGAGGCGCTTTTTGCCAATCCGCGTGACCCGTACACTCAGTCGTTATTGGCATTGATGCCCCATCTCGACGTGTTGCAACCGACCGACGACACGGGGAGCACCGCGCTCTGACCAGCTCGTGACGGCGCGTAATTATCTAATAAAAAACAATAAAATCAGACTTTCTCCACGTGAGACGAGCGGCCGCTCAACGTCTTTCGCATCATTACTAATTTTTTAGTTTGACAAACGCACGCATCGTCCTGATGCTTTCGCCATCTGGCATTGGCCGGATAACAGACCGATTTGGGAGGACAATAATGCGGAAAACTCTGCTTTCCGCAGTGGCGGTTACAGCTGTCATTGCGGGACACAGCACGGCGTGGGCTGACGAAGCCGCGGCGCAACGCTGGGTCGATGATGAATTCCAGCCTTCGACACTGTCGAAGGAGGAACAGATGGGCGAGATGAACTGGTTCATCGAAGCCGCGACGCCGTTCTCGGGCATGGAAATCAATGTGCTGAGCGAGGGCATCCCGACGCATTCCTACGAATCCGAAGTGCTGACCAAGGCGTTCGAGGAAATTACCGGCATCAAGGTCAACCACCAGATCCTCGGTGAAGGCGAAGTGGTGCAGGCGGTTCAGACCCAGATGCAGACGGGGCGGAACCTCTATGACGGCTACGTCAACGACAGTGACCTGATCGGCACGCATTCGCGGTTGCAGCTGGCCTACAACCTGACCGAAATGATGGGCGGCGACTGGGCGGCGACCACATCGCCGACGCTGGATCTGGATGACTTCATGGGTATCCAGTTCACGACCGGTCCCGACGGCAATCTCTATCAGCTGCCCGACCAGCAATTCGCGAACCTCTACTGGTTCCGCAAAGACTGGTTCGACCGCGAAGACCTGCAGGCCGCGTTCAAGGAAAAATACGGCTACGATCTGGGTGTTCCGGTCAACTGGTCGGCCTACGAGGACATCGCCGAATTCTTCACGAATGATGTGCAGGAGATCGACGGGACGCGGATCTATGGCCACATGGACTACGGCAAACGCGCGCCGGATCTTGGTTGGCGGATGACGGATGCATGGCTTTCGATGGCTGGTGCAGGCTCGGTTGGTGAACCGAACGGTGTACCGGTGGACGAATGGGGCATCCGGATGGAGGCCGGCACCTGTAACCCGGTTGGTGCCAGCGTCACTCGCGGTGGAGCCGCGAACGGCCCGGCCGCGGTTTATGCGATCCGGAAATGGGATGAATGGCTGCGGAACTACGCGCCTCCGGGCTCGGCGTCCTATGACTTCTACCAATCGCTGCCGGCGCTGAGCCAGGGCAACGTGGCCCAGCAGATCTTCTGGTACACCGCCTTCACCGCCGACATGGTCAAGCCGCAATCCGAAGGCAACAACAC
>JBCCYF010000217.1:0-3566 GCA_039190275.1 Pseudomonadota bacterium
AGCAAAGATATGGGCGGTACGGGGCTGGGTCTGGCGATCACAAAACACATCCTGGCAAGGCATCGTGGGGCGCTCGATATACGTTCGGGCACCGATGTCGGGAGCACATTTACATTTTGGCTGCCAGAGTTGGAAGAATCCAAAAAAGTGGAGTAAACCGTTTAAAAACAGCAATTTAAAATGTCACTTAAGTGTCAATTATTCGTAATAAAAGGGCGGTTCTAAAGGCATACGGTGCCCGCAACCAAGGCGGGCATGAAAGCCTTGGTGCGAGATTTGGGGGGTCGCCCCAAATCCTATTTTTGGTTGCTCAGGGGATTAACCATGAAGCTTTCAAGCCTCCTTCTTCTTACTGCCGCCGGTGCATTGGCTGCCGGTGCTGCAACGGCGCGGGACCAGATCCGCATCGTGGGTTCATCCACGGTGTTTCCGTTCTCGACCGCAGTGGCAGAGCAGTTTGGCAAAACCACCGATTTCTCGACGCCCGTCGTCGAATCGACCGGTTCGGGCGGTGGTCTCAGCCTGTTCTGTGCCGGTGTGGGTACAGAGCATCCTGATATCACAAACGCGTCGCGCCGCATGAAGCAGTCCGAGTTCGAGCTGTGCGCCGAGAACGGTGTGACTGAAATCGTCGAATCGATCGTCGGCTACGATGGCATCGTCGTGGCAAACGCGACCGGCGGCCCGGCATTCGCGGTGACACGCGAGCAGCTGGTGACCGCTCTGGCCGAGCAGGGCCCGAAGCCGGATCTGTGGTCCGAGGTTGATCCCTCGCTTCCTGCGATCAAAATCGAGGTTCTGGGCCCGCCGCCCTCATCGGGCACCCGCGACGCTTTTGAAGAGCTGGTGATGGAAGAGGGCTGCGAAGGCGCAGGGATCGAGTGTGAAGGCATCTCCATCCGCGAAGACGGCGCATATGTCGATGCTGGCGAGAACGACAACCTCATCGTCTCCAAACTGGAAGCCAACCCGAACGCCCTGGGCGTTTTCGGCTTTTCGTTCCTGGACCAGAACAGCGACAAGCTGAAAGGTGCGACAGTGGATGCTGTTGAGCCCACCTTCGACAACATCGCCAGCGGTGACTATCCGGTGTCGCGTTCGCTGTACTACTACATCAAGGTTGCGCATGTCGGTGTGGTCCCTGGCATCCAGGAATATGCGAATGAGTTCGCTTCCGAGGCTGCTGCCGGGGACGAGGGCTATCTGGTCGACAAGGGCCTGATCCCGCTGCCTGCCGAGCGTTTCGAAGCAAACGCTGCGGCCATTGCGGGTCTGACCCCGATGACCGGCAACGAGTGGAACTAACCCACTGCTATTGACACTGTGTCGGGGCGGCAACCGCCCCGACACGCCAAGATAACCGGATCTGTGGAACCTTGCAGATCTTGGGACGTCGGCTCGGCCGGTTGAGGGGCGCAAGATGATTTCCTATACCTTTGTCCTCGTGTTCGCGACGGGCGCCTTGTTCCTTATGCTCACGCGCGGCAGGGCGCTGGCGCTGGCGGATGGGGAGTTGTCGCGGCTGCATTCGCGGCCGGGTTACCACGGGCTCCACTCGTTTTTGTGGGTGGCCATAGTCGGCGTTGCGGTTCTCCTCCTGTTGTCAATTTTGGGATCGATGGCGATCAACTGGACACTGATGGGGGACATTCGCGCCGCCCTTCCGGACAGTCAGAGGATCGAACATCAATTGATCCTGTCCGATGCAAAGGCTCTGGCCGGGGGCGGCGTAACATCTCAGGTCGATGAGTTACGCCAGCAGATTGCCGACCGCTTTGCGGGACTTGAGACCATACGGGTCTGGGGAAGCGTCATCATAAGCCTTGGTCTGGCGGCTCTGATCGGGATGCGGACGCTGGGTCAGACTGCACTTGATTATCGTGCGCGCAACCGCTCTGAATCGATTATTCGCCGGTTGCTGGCCGCCTGCGCGGTGATCGCGATTCTCACGACGATCGGTATTGTCCTGTCACTGATATTTGAGACGCTGGTGTTCTTCGGCGATATCAACTGGAGGATCGACAAGTACTTTTTCGGAACCCGGTGGTCGCCTCTCTCGGGCGTCTCGGCGGGTGAGATGGACCCGGACCGCGTGGGCGCAGTGCCGCTGTTTGCCGGGACATTCCTGATTACGATTATCGCGATGCTGGTTGCGGTGCCTGTCGGGCTTCTGGCGGCAATCTATCTTTCGGATTTCGCCTCGAAAGGTGTTCGCGCCTGGGCGAAGCCAATGCTGGAAATTCTGGCCGGTGTTCCGACAGTGGTCTATGGCTTCTTCGCAGCGATCACCGTGGCGCCGTTCATTCGTCGAACGGGTGAGTCCATCGGTCTGGATGTGGCATCTGAAAGTGCGCTGGCCGCAGGTGTCGTAATGGGGATCATGATCATCCCGTTCATCTCATCGCTGAGCGATGATGTTATCAACGCTGTCCCTCAGAGCTTGCGGGACGGATCGTACGGACTGGGCGCGACCAAGGCTGAAACCATCCGCCAGGTGGTTCTGCCGGCCGCGCTTCCGGGGATCGTCTCGGCAGTGTTGCTGGGGATCAGCCGCGCCGTCGGCGAGACGATGATCGTGGTTATGGCCGCGGGTCAGGGCGCGAACCTGACGCTCAACCCGCTTGAGGCTGTCACAACAGTGACCGTGCAGATCGTTATGCTGATTACTGGCGACACCGAGGCAGCCGTGGCGGCCGGTCCGGCATTCACCCTGGGCTTCACGCTGTTCTGCATCACGCTGGCCCTGAATGTGTATGCGCTGCGGACCGTCCGCAAGTATCGCGAACTATATGATTGAGGAACGGAACCATGGTCGCGCTTTCTGATCTTGCCATCCATCATGGCTCCGACGCCTCGGCGGCGCGGCTGCGCAAACGCCGCGCCTCGCAGTTCCGGTTGCAGGCCTATGGGATCATCGCAATCCTGCTGGCCGGTTTGGCTTTGATCACGCTGATGTCGACGGTGATCCAAAAGGCCTCCCGCGCAGTAACCGAAAGCTATGTGACTGTCGACATACCGCTGGACGCGGCCGAGATTGACCCGGACAACACCGGCGATCCGGCAGTTATCGGGAAATTCAACTACGGCGGTCTGGTGAAAGATGTCCTTAAGGACGCGTTTCCCAACGCAACCGGGCGTGATGAGCGGCGGGAGCTTTATGATCTTGTGAGTTCGGGCGCGCAGTTCGAGCTTCGTGAGGCTGTGCTCAACGATCCGGATCAGATCGGTGAGACAGTGTCTATCCCCCTGCTCGCCTCCGATGTCACGGATCTGTATCTCAAAGGCCAGTTCGGTCGGCTTCGGCCGCAGGAGCATAGCGGCAATCTGTCGATCATTGCGACGGCGGAAGAGGATGTTGTGCAGGTGCTGACGTCAGCCAATGACTTTGCCGGGGCTTTGGCCCGGGTCAAGACACAGCTGGCCCAGCAGGCAGAGTTCCTGCGCGACAGCGCTGAGCTGCAGGAACGTGGCGCGCGGTTCTTCGCAAACCAAGCCGAAGGAACGGATGATGCCGAGCGCAAGCGGGACCTTGAGGTCCAGGCGATATCCCGGGAAACAGAGCGGGA
>JBCCYF010000218.1:0-3383 GCA_039190275.1 Pseudomonadota bacterium
CCGCCAAGCCAACCGGCTCAACCGGTCAACTGCGGCAACAAGCGGTCCGATGTCGTCCCGTTCCAGCCCGTCCGAGATCACCACGACAGCAGCGCCACGGGCGAAGGCTGCATATCGAGGGACCGCCAGAAATGCGGCCATCGCCGCGCCCAGACGCGTTCCGCCGTCTACATCCGCGATCACTGCCGAGGCACGGTCCAACGCCTGTGCCCGGTCGCCCGGCCGCAACGCAGGTGTGATCCGGGTCAGCCGCGTCGCAAGTGTAAACACCTCCGCCCGCTCGGCGCCCTGGACCAGTGCATGGGCAAGTCGCAGGACATTCTCGGTGCCCTGCTCCATGGAGCCGGAAACATCGATCAGAAACAGGATCTTCCGGGGTCGGCGTTTGCGGGCGGTTTCGCGCAGGCGGACAATGTCACCGTCATGTCGCGCGGCCTCGCGGAGCGTGCGCCGGATGTCGAGCTTATCGCCGGATTTGCGGGCCCGGCGGCGATAGCTTGTCCGAAGCGGCAACCGCCCGGGCAAGTCGCGAGAGAACATTTCCAGCACTCGGTTTGCTTGGCCCGGGGTCAGCGTTCTGTGGCCAAGTCGCTCGGCCGCGCTGGCCTCATCACCGATATCACTGTCGTCATCCTCAACTTCGGTGTCGGTCTCGGCCCCGGTCGGTTCATGAACCTGGAGTTCATCTTCCTCCGCACCGATGACCGGGGCGGCAACGGTTTGGCCAAGAAAGACAGAGCGAAACACCGCGTCATACTCACCGCGACGCTCGGGCGGGATGGCAAACAGGGCCAGTCCAGCCTTGTGGATGTCCAGAATATCACCTGGCCCCAGCAATCCGACTGCGGCGATAAATCCGATGGTCTGGTCGGGCGCTATAGCAAACCCGGCCCCGCGAAGCGCCTGAGCAAAGGCCACCATCGGCTCAATGGGTCGCGGCAGTATGCTCATGCCGCCTCACCCGGTAGAAGTGCCTCAAGTCGATCCTGTAAAAATGTCAGATCATCGTGATCCTTCAATGCCACCCCGATGGATTGACGGAACGCTTCCGGCCAGCGAAGGCCCTGCGCATTCAACAGCGTCGCCGCCTCGGCCCATTCGACTGTTTCGGCCACGCCTGGCGGTTTCGCCAATGGCTCGGCGCGAAGCTGCGTGACCGATGCAACCACCGCCTGCGCCGTCGTTTCGGCAACTGAACTCGCACGCGCCATGACGATCCGGGCTTCCAGCGTGGCATCGGGGTAGTCGATCCAGTGATATACACAACGCCTGCGCAAGGCCTCGTGCAGATCACGGGTACGGTTTGACGTGAGGACAACAACCGGATGGGTTTCGGCACGCATGGTGCCGATTTCGGGTATCGAGATCGTGTAGTCCGACAAAAACTCTAGCAGGAATGCCTCAAACTCATGATCGGCCCGGTCTATCTCGTCGATCAGCAAAAGCGTGCCGGACGGGTTGCGCAGCGCTTCCAACATCGGTCGGGCCAGCAAAAACCTGTCGTCATAAAGATCGATCGACGCGTCCTCGGCACGACGTAGCGCCAGCAACTGCCGCGGGTAGTTCCATTCGTACAGCGCCCCGCTGGCGTCGATCCCCTCATAGCATTGAAGCCGAAGGACGGTTCGTCCAAGCACACCACCTACGGCCTTTGCCGCCTCGGTTTTTCCGACGCCCGGGGCGCCCTCCAGAAGCAGTGGTTTGCCCAACGCAAGCGCCAGGTAGGCTGCCGTCGAGAGCGCGTCATCGGCCAGGTACTGCGCGGCGACAAGTGCCTGCTGAAGCGCAACCGGGCTGTCGATCCCGGCGATATTCGGCGTGACCGGCACTTAACGCATGCCCTGGGGACGGGCGCCCCCGTTGGCGCGGATGCCCCGCAACACTTTCTCAGGTGTAATCGGAAGCTTATCGACCCGTACACCAACAGCATTGTAAACCGCGTTTGCAATCGCGGGCAGCACAGGGTTCGCACACATCTCGCCTGGGCCCTTACCACCAAAGGGTGCGTCCTCGGCCGGGCGTTCCAGGACCGAGATGTTGTGGTTCACAATCTCGCCCGGGCCCGGCATCAGGTAGTGATTGAAGTCGACCGGCCGATGGTCCCTTGAGGGGTAGTATGGCTCGGTCGTTTCATAAAGCGCATGGCTGACGCCCATCCAGGCGCCACCGATCAACTGCTGTTCCACCAGCTTTGGGTTAAGTGCGCGCCCGACCTCATAGGCCGAGTTGATCTCGCTCACCTCCACTTCGCCGGTCTCATCGTCAACAGTCAGGTCGATCACCAGAGCAGCATGGGCAAAGCAGGTGACCGGTGTCATTTCACCCGTCTCCGGGTCGGCCTGATTGGGCGGGATCAGAAAGATACCGCGCCCCGACAGGGTGCGTCCCTGCTTGAACTGGGCGGCAATCGCCGTTTCAGCAACGCTGATCGACCTCCCCGGCGCGCCCTTGACATGAATGTTGCCTTGCCCGTCGGTGTCCAGGTCGGCGGCGTTCACCTCTAGTTCCTCGGCCGCCGCTTCCAGCATTTGCTGGCGCGCCTCGGTCGCGGCACGGATTACCGCATTGCCAACACGATGGGTCCCGCGAGAGGCAAAGCTGCCCATGCAATGCGGGCCGGTGTCGCTGTCGGCAGTATCGACATAGACATCCTCTACCGGAACACCCAGCGTTTCGGATGCTATCTGACGCGAGACGGACTTCATGCCTTGCCCCAAATCAATGGAACTGAGCGAGACCATGAATTTTCCGTCCGGGGTAGAATGGACCAGCGCCTGGCTTGGATCACCGCCAAGGTTCATCCCGATGGGGTAGTTGATCGCCGCGAACCCGCGGCCTTTGTGGATCGTCATTTCACCGCCTCCGTGTGCCGGAGATGAACCGCGACATGCCGGGTCGCTTGACCCCGCGCGAAAACGGCTGATCGGGTTTATAGGGTTCGGTCGCCGGGGGTGCGCTGGATGCAACGGCCGGGGCCGGCGATGCTGTTTCGGGCACCGCCGGCTGCTGTACGGGCGGCGCCGTGGCAACGGTTCGCCCGGGCACCAGCGCCGCACCGGTCGGCGGTTGAGCGATCGGTGCGGCCGACGCCGCGACAGCATGCGCCGGGGTTTTGGTGCCAGGCGTCGTGCGATGGCCCACGCGTTCCGCAGCGATCTGCATATCGTCGCGCTGCGGCGGGGCGGCCACATCTGCCGGACGGGCAGTACCGGCGGGCACCCGCCCCGATCCACTCTTTGCCGGCGCAGTATCCGCAACCCGGCCCGCGCGCCGTTCCCCGATCCGTCCCTCCGTGTCTGTCACGCTTTCCGGGATGGCGGCACGTTCGGCTGTCCCTCCTCCAGTCTTGCTGGACGCCGTGGTGTATCCCGCGCCGATACTCC
>JBCCYF010000219.1:0-3365 GCA_039190275.1 Pseudomonadota bacterium
ATAGGCACAGCCCAGGGGCAGTCGTCGGTTGTCAGCGATGTCGTCAATGGGACCAAGAAACTCATCACATTCCCCCAACCAGAGCGGGTTTCGCAGGGCTGGTCGGGAACGCAGACCAGCCGCTGACGGTTCAAGCCCTGCAATCCAGACCATAGCGCGCGCTGCGCGCTGCGTCACGTTTATCTGAAGTGTTAACGCAATTTTATTGCGGCGATACCGTGTTTCTGGGGCCAAACGCGGCCTTAACCGGCAAAACCAGGCCTTGGACTGAGAGGCGCCTTGGTCTAAGAGAGCCCCACGAAAGGACCCTGACCATGGAACGGACGACCTTTCAGACCCTGAACCGCACGGTGCGGAACCAATCGGCACACCTTTTGCTGGACCATGCTGACCTTGTTCTGACCCTCTGGCCGGACGGAGATATCCGTGATGTCCGGCTCGGGCCAGGCACGATCCTGGCCGTGGCGTCCGACGCTCTGGTGGGCCGGCCTGTCGGCGACTTGGCCTGCGGCGCGGACCAGACGCTGATAGAAACCCTGATCGCCCGCGCGAGGGCGGGGCAATCCACGGCGCCGGTCAACATCCGGCACTCTGCGCTGGTGTCTTCGGGGACCAAGGGCCTTTACACGGCGCATCTGGCCGCCGATGGCAAGAACGTCCTTTTCGTGGGCAGACTGCAATCCACGGCCCTGAAGGCGGCCGAGCGCCTCGTCGAAGCAGAGATCGCGCGCCAAACCCTCGACCGGCCCGGCAGAGGTTAGCCGCACCGCCGGTCTTTCGCTCTGTGGAATAACCGGCAGAAGAGGCAGGGAAATACCGATTTCGGTAATCCAAAAGGCATCCGGGCGCGTAGTCGCTTCGATACACAGAGCGAGCAGCCTTTAGGAACCCGGTATGGAAGTGTTAGCCAGCTATCTTGCGGCCTTGGTCGTGTTTGTCATCTTGGACCTGATCTGGATCAAGATGATCATGCGTCCGATCTTCGTGAGCGACATCGGTGACCTGATGCTGGAGGACCCGCGCGTCACGCCGGCCATCACCTTCTTCCTGGCCTACCAAGCGGGCATCGTCTACTTCGCCGTTGTGCCCGCGGTCGAAGCCGGATCCTGGATGATCGCCGCCGCACACGGCGCCCTTCTGGGCCTGATCGCCTACGGCACGTACGAGACCACCAATCTCGCCACCCTCAAGCGCTGGACCAACCGCATGCTGGCCATAGACATCGGCTGGGGCACAGCCTCGTCGGCGGTCTCAGCGGTGGTTGGCTACGCGGTTTACATGGCAATGGTCTGAGACGCGGCAGCTCCTCCGTCGTCATTAATCGTACGGTAAGCTCCCACCCCCTAAAGCGTTGCGCACGCTCAGCATGCGACCAGCCGGTAACCGTTACCAAACGGCACCCGTATACCCTGCGGCGCCCGGCTGGATCTCGAACCTGGCGGGAAAGAAAATGACCCAAGTTATTGACCTTAAGTGCCTGACGCGTGGCCGCCTTGCGGGGGCTGTCATAACATGTCTTGCCCTCAGCGCCTGTGGTCTGTCGGACCGCGATCGCGCGGCCTACACCGAACAGGCGAAAAAGGCAGTTCAGGAAAAAACCATCGACGAACTCAGACCCTTGTCCAACCGCAACCGCTGCGCCAGGCACGGAAAGACGCGCGATGAGTTCCTGGCCTGCCGGGTCTATGCGGACGTGGCCAGGGGCGAGATCAGGCGCCGCGTTGATGAGAAACTCGCGAACGATCCATACGGCGCCTGCAGAGAGATCAGGATGGGTCACGGCAGGACCGAAGCGGATGCAGATCGGCTGTGCCGTGCGCTCTCCCCAGGCTGTGTTGAAGCCTACATCTGGCGGAACTTTGGCTCTCGCAAGCCATTGGTGGCGTTTGCGCCTTTGTCATTCTTCAGTTGTAGACAGGCGACACCGGCCGGACAGATCGAGTATGCCGGATCCGTCTTTACCAGTATGTCTGTGCAGGATGTCATACGGGACAAGACCGTGCTGTCGTACGATCCCTGCCATGGGTACCAAGTCTCCTATCGCGACACGAACGATCGATTTTTTCTGTGGTATGGCGAAAGCACCACTGTGGTGAGTGGCAGGTATTCACTTGAACTCAGCCAGCTCAGAAACGACGAGGTCGAGGGGCGCTACTGCCAGTCCTTCGATCAGCCGACTTTCGACCCGGCGATGAAGCGGGTCAGCACTGGCCGACAATGCAACCCGATCAAGTCAGTCCTGGGCAACGACGTCGAGATGATCGACGGTGATATCTTCAACCTCAGTACAGGCGGAAACGTCCCATCGAACCTGATGCGGGATCGCCCGCCGCAATTCGCCTACGACTTCGATCCCTACATCGGTGAGAGTTGCACAAGGTTGAAGGCGCAATGGCAGGCGCTGCGCGAATTCGCCGGGCAGTTGCCGCAGTAAAGTCGGGTGGGGCGACCAGTCACCCGCCCGAATCAGCGGGGGTTTCGCGACACTCGAAAACCCATCAATCCCTCAACTCTCATACCGCGTGTTGCCCCGCCGCGTCGGGTCGATGGGCAACTCCATGAACAGCGGCTGGTGGGCGCGTTGCGAGCAGGCCTGGCGGGGGCAGAGGTGGCAGTTGATCCCGATCGGGCTGAACAGGCCCTCGTCATCCCGGTTGAAGCTCTCCGCATAGCCCAGGCGGTCGGCGTGGCGCAGTTCGCAGCCCAGTGCCAGTGCAAGGCGCCGGTCCTGGGTGTCGCGGCTGAAGACCGGGCGGTCGGTGGTGCGGCAGATCGTGAAGAACCGCTCGCCGTCCGGCAGTTCAACGAATTGCGGCAGGATCACGCCGGGGTTTCGGAACGCCGTGTGGATGTTCCAGACAGGACAGGCGCCGCCATATTCCGCCAGGTTGAACGAGGTTGCGTTGAACCGCTTGGTCACGTTCCCGGCCTTGTCGACGCGCAAAAAGAAAAACGGCACGCCGCGGGCGCCTTCGCGCTGCATGTTTGTCAGGCGGTGGCAGACCTGCTCGAACGACACGCCGAACGCCGCCGCCAGCCGGTCCACGTCATAGCGCGTGCGCTTGGCGGTCTCCAGAAACGGCTCGTAGGGCATCAGGTAGGCGGCGGCGAAATAGTTCGCCAGCTCCACATGGCAGCGCGCCAGCCCGGCCTGGGTGGGGATCGCGCTCCGCTCCGTCAGCTCGTCCAGCAGGTCCCGGAATTCCACCAGACATAAGACGTGGGCCAACTGGAACGTGCGGTTCGTGTGATCCAGCGCCTGAGACAGGCGCACCAGCCCGGTCTCCGCATCGTATATGCGCAGGGACTGGCTCATTTCTTCGACCGAGCGGGTCTCCACCAGGATGCCGTGCTTGCGCGACAGG
>JBCCYF010000220.1:0-3359 GCA_039190275.1 Pseudomonadota bacterium
CACAAGGTGCGTCCAGATTCGAACGGCGGATCAGAGTCGGCGCCTCGGGGGTTCAGAGTCAGAGTTTCGGGGGATCAGAGTCGGTTCACAGAAATTCAGACTGTTTTTTTGTTTTTTTATCAAGAATGTAGTCAAAGTGCGGAAAGACTATAACAAATAAATTAACCTAAAATAACTTGGGCAATGGGGACAGCACTTTTCAGATCAGCCATGGCGATAAGTACATAAGTATTTGATTTTACAAAGAAAAATTATTTTTATATCGATTTCTGTGGCATGTTCGCCTTTTCACGGTATATTGGGGAAAAAAGCGCACATCGAGCAACCAAAAGGACCGCGCATCCCATGAGACAGGACATATCAAACGCCCTGCCCCCCTATTTCAACATAGACCCTGATTCTGCCCAAGCTCAACTTGGGGCGCCCACCAGCACGCAGGATTTCGATCGTATCGCACAAGCCTGTGCCGCAGGTCGTAATGATTTGGAAGCGCGCGGGATGGGTGATGCGGATGAACGCCAGTTGCGGCGGTTTTCCACCTGGGAGATTACCCGGTATCTGATCCCCGTTGCGATGGGACATTTCCGCCGGGTGCTGAAACAGAACCCCGACCTGCCACAGGGCAAATCTGAAACCGAAGGTGGTGCGAAATGGTTCACCTTTGATGAGGTGCTGCGTCTGCGGGCCTATTTCGCCGCCGAAGGATCAAAATCCAAAAACTACCTGCCGTATCGCCCTGCGGGCCAACCCGCCAAAATCGTGGCTGTGGCGAATTTCAAAGGTGGTGTCGGCAAGACCTCGACAGCCGCGCATCTGGCGATGTCAGCGGCGCTGGATGGCTACAAGGTGCTGGTGGTGGATCTCGACAGTCAGGGGTCGATGACGTCGATCTTCGGTGGGCATGTGGCGGATGAATGGCAAACGGTGTTTCCGCTCTTGGCCCGTCATTACAGCCGCCAGCAACAGCAGGACAATCAGCGCAAGCTTGACCGCGGAGAGGCCCCGACCCCGCTGGATGACACATTGAGCACGGCGCTGAGCATGCGGGCGCCCGATCTGGTGCAAAAGACGCACTGGCCCAATATTGATCTGATCGGAGCACAACTGAACCTTTACTGGGCCGAGTTTCAGATCCCGGTCTGGCGGATGAGCGCCCGGGGCTGGAAGCTGTGGGACGCCCTGACCGATTGTTTCGCCGAAGACGGGATCCTGGACGATTATGACGTGATCTTCCTCGATACGCCGCCAGCACTGGGATATCTGACGATCAACGGGCTGGCGGCCGCAGACATTCTGCTGGTGCCTCTGGGAGCGTCCTTTCTGGAATTCGACAGTACGGGCCGCTTCTTTGACATGTTACATGCCACTTTCGGCTCGATCGAAGAGGCCGAGAATATGGCGGCGCGGGCTCTGGGCCGGGACGGGCTGGCGTTTCAGTGGGATGCGGTGCGCACCGTGATCACACGTTATGACGGCACCCAGCAGGCAGAACTGGCCGCCCTGATGCAAGCCTATATGGGCCCGACCCTGTCGCCGCACCGACAGGATTTCACCGCGCTGATCGGGCAGGCCGGCGAACAGGTCCAGGGGATCTACGAGGCCGACTACCGTGATTTCAACCGCGAGACATACGTGCGGGGCCGGGAAACCTTTGACGCCACCTATGCGGCCCTGAAAACGCTCCTTGTGGGCAGCTGGCGCCGTGATGAGCTGGCGGAACAGAGAGTGGCAGAGTGAGGCTGCATCGGCGCCGGTCAAGGATGAGGATGTGACATGGCAAAACGCAAACGGCTGAGCCCGGTAGACCCTGCTGAAATAGCCGCAAAAACCCTTGTATTAGAGTCGCATTCCGCTGTTCCTGCATCTGTGCCCCCGCGTGCCATGAAACCTGCCCCTATTGCGGATGTCGCGCAGGACAGCGCGGCCACGGCTGCGCTGCAGGAAGTGACAGATACTCTGGCCCGGGCGCGGGAAGACGGGCGCATGGTTCTGGAATTGCCGCTTGCGGCGATTGATGAGTGTCATCTGGTGCGTGACCGCACCCGGATTGACGGGGAAGAATTGGCTGCGCTGCGCAACTCCATTGCCACGCGGGGCCAGCAGACTCCGATCGAGGTGGTTGCCCTTGGCGATGAACGCTATGGGTTGATTTCAGGCTGGCGACGTCTGACCGTGCTAAAGCAGCTGGCAGCCGAGACTCCGGAGCGCGGATTCGACTCTATTCAAGCGCTTTTGCGCCAGCCGGGTGACAGTGCCGAGGCCTATGTGTCGATGGTCGAGGAAAATGAGGTTCGCGTCGGGCTAAGCTATTATGAACGGGCCCGCATCGCGGCCCGCGCAGTAGAACAGGGTGTGTTTGATACACATAAGGCTGCCTTGCTCAGCCTGTTTCGATCGGCCTCTCGGTCAAAACGCTCCAAAATCCGGTCGTTTCTATCCATCGTGCAGGAACTGGATGACGATCTGCGCTTTCCCGAAGAGATCCCGGAACGTTTAGGCTTGCAGTTGGCGCAGGCGATCGAGACTCGTGGTGTAGGGTCCATGCGCCGGGCGTTGCGGGCGGCCGCCGCAGATACGGCAGAGGCCGAAAAAGCCTGTCTCCAGTCTGTTTTGAACGCGCATGCGAAACTGGATGCACCCGAGCCTGCAGTGTTCGCCCCGCGCGACGGAGTCACCGTCACACGCCGCGGCGCACGTGTTATTCTGGCAGGACCGTCGGTTGATGACAGGCTTTATGAGCGGCTTTTGGCGTTTCTGGCGCAAGACGGCTGATCGGTCGGCCGGGGACTAAAGTTTCGCGTGCGAAACATTTTCAGGGCGCAATGAGAGGGCTTGTATCGCTCGGATGCCCCCCGTAAGCCGGGCATCAAGCAAGACCGGAGGCCCCTTTGCTGCACCATCACGTGTATCGCGTGTTCCTGCGCTATGCCGAGCGCGCCTTGACGCTGGAGGCGCAAGGCGGTGCGCTTGTGGACGCGGCCGGGATAACCATCGGGCAGGTTGATGCGGTGCGCGTATCAGGACCGCGCTTGATCATCACGGGGCAGGCCCGGGCTGATCGCGTGGGGGTGCAGCGTGACGGTCATCGTCATTGGGTGCGTCCTGCAGCGGCGGCCCAGAGTGGCGCGTTCACGCTGGACGTGCCCTTTCAGCCGGGGCCGGTTGACCTTGTGACCGAGTGGAACGGAGAGGCCAGCCACCACCGGTTTGACGGCATCGACCCGCGGTGGGTGGCGCGGGCGCGCCGCGCGCTGGTGCTGCCATTTGTGACATCGCTGGTGCGGCTTGCCCCACAGATCTGGCGCTGGCGGCGCCATGGTGATCTGGGCGCGCGGGAGGCGGTTAAGGAAAGGCTGGGG
>JBCCYF010000221.1:0-3173 GCA_039190275.1 Pseudomonadota bacterium
AACCTCGTCATCCCAGCCGTCGACCGTGTACCAGCCGCGCCAAACCGTAACGGTGTCGGGGCCTGTTGCGCGCCAGTGGTACGTGTTTAGAACATTTCCGGGGTAAACCTGGAACGAGAACATCGGCCACAGGAACCAGCTGGAGTATTCCAGTGCGTGGGCGCGTGAACGGTCGATTTCATAGGTCATCGATTCCAGATTCTGGCATTCGGTGGTGTGCCGCAGGCACTGCCCATGCGGCTGGATATCATAAGTTTCGGGTTTCACGACACCGGTCGCAAAGGTCGGGTGGTTTAGCGAGCAGTGATAGCATTCGGAATAGTTCTCGACGCTGACCTTCCAGTTGCAGCGTTCGGGGATCTCGACCCATTCCAATGGCTTCAACTGGGGCCAGTCCGGCACCCATTCGCGCAGCGCCGCTTGTGCATCCGGAAACCAGTTTTCCATCGGTCGGGCGTCAGGGTCGAGGTTGACAAAGACGAACCCGATGAAGATTTCGGTGCGGACCTCGGTCAGGCAGATCTTGGATTTGTCGAGCCCTGGCACATTCTTGATGTTCGGGCCGGACCGCAGCGCACCGGTGAGTTCATAGGTCCAGGCGTGGTAGGGGCAGACAACAACGCGCGTCGATCCGCTACCGCTGACCAGCTGGTGTGCCCTGTGTTGGCAGACATTGTAGAACGTGCGGATCTGGCCGTCACGCCCTTTGACGCAGAAGAGGCTTTCGCCCGCCATTTCGAACGCGACATAGTCGCCTGGGTTTTCCAACTGGCTGCTGTGACAGGCAAATTGCCACGTGCTGGACAAAAGGCCGGCGCACTCGGCCTCGAACACGGTTGGGTCGGTGTAATAGCGGGCATCGAGCGAGCGGATCGGTTCAGCCGTCATTCGGGGTCTTCCAGGTAAATGCCAAGCTCATGCCGGCGTTGGTGGAATTTCTCGACGCGTTCGACGATCTCGTGGCTTGCCACTGCGATCACAAAGGATAGGAGCGTTTCGAGCAGCGCGATGGTCGATATCGACGACGGGAAGAACTGCGGCGTGTCGGCGGACACGACGAACGGGTGATCGGCCTGCAGGATGATCGGGCTGGCGGGGCTGTCGGACAGGGCGATGACGGTAAGTCCCTGTTCGCGGGCCAGGGCCTGCGCCTCGACCACCTCGGCGCGGTACGGTTTGCATGTCATCGCGATCAGTGTGTCGCGCGCGTCAGCCCAGGCGAGGTCATCGATCGGCGTTGATCCGGGTTGGGGGATGGCGTGAAAGTCCACCATGCCGGTCGAGGCAAGATAGGTGAAATTGCGCGCATTGGAGTTGTTCACGCCGACTCCGAGTACATAGACTCGCCGTGCGCCCCAGATCGCTTCGGCCGCGGCCTTGAGCTCGGCAGCGTCAATCCCGGCAAAGGTGTCTTCGATATTGCGGATCGCAGCGCTGACCATCTCGGCATAAAGCCCCCCCAACTCACCGGATTTTCGAATGTCCTGCAGCCAACGGGCACGGTCGGGAAAGCTAAGCGTGCCACGTCTGATGGCTTCACGAAACGGCTCGCGAAAATCCTCGTAGCCCTCGAACCCGACTTGTCGGGCCATGCGCACGAATGTATTCGGTTTGACCCGCGCGGCCTGGGCGATTTCACGAACGGTCGATACCCCGACGTCCTGCGGATTTTCCAGAACGTAGCGTGCGGCTTTCTGCGCCTCGGGCGTCAGTGCCTCCCATTCCTGAGAGAGCCGCGTCAGAACGGAGGATGATACATTTGTGCCATTCATGATTGACTAAGGTACATATGTACGTCTAGCGTGTCGAGCAGAATCCTCGGCCCCTTCACAACAGGATCCCATGTGATGTCCGATCCACATCTGCCCGCCCAGGCCCGCGTCGTCATTGTCGGTGGCGGTATCATGGGCGTGGGCCTTGCCTATCACCTGGCGCATGAAGGCTGGACGGATGTGGTCCTGCTGGAAAAGGGCGAACTGACCAGCGGGTCGACCTGGCACGCGGCCGGACAGATCACCCAGTCGACGTCGAGCTTTTCGTTGGGACGATGCGTCGATTACAATATCGGGCTCTATTCCGGCGGGCTTGAACGCGAGACGGGCCAGCCCGTGACATGGCATGGCTGCGGATCTTTTCGGCTGGCCTATACCGAGGACGAGGTGGACTGGCTGCGCCATACCCTGTCGGTCGGTCGGAGCCTTGGGTTCAACATCGATCTGGTTGATACTGACTTCGTCGCGGCGCGGCACCCATTTTACAATCTCGACGGCGTTCTAGGCGCGCTCTACACGCCGGACGATGGCCATGTGGATCCGACGAATGTCACGATGGCCATGGCCGCCGGGGCGCGCGCCTTGGGCGTGCGCATAGTCCGCCAGTGCCGCGCCACGAACATAACCCAATCTGATAACAGCGAGTGGATTGTCGAGACCCTGCATGGTTCGATCCGCTGCGAACATGTGGTCAATGCCGGTGGCACATATGCGCGGCAAATGGGCGAATGGTCGGGGCTGCAGCTGCCGATGACGTCGATGACGCACCACTACTTCGTGACGGAACCGGTGCCCGCCTTTCAGGATCTCGACACGGAACTGCCGGTGATCCGGGATGATCGCAAAGTCTCGGGTTACATCCGGATGGAGCAAAAGCGCGGTCTGATCGGGATCTACGAAAAGGCCGAACCGAACGCCGTTTGGATTGATGAATGTCCGTGGGATTATGAAAACTGGCTCTTTCCGGCGGATTACGATCGGGTGATGCCGTGGCTTGAAGAAAGTCTGAACCGAATGCCAGTCCTTGCTGATATGGGTATCCAGCGCGAAGTGCATGGTGCGATCTCGCACCCGCCGGATGGCAATCCGTTGATCGGGCCCGCGCCGGGCGTGCAGAATTACTGGTGTTGCTGCGGCACGCAAATCGGCATCGGCTGGGGACCGGGTCTCACCCGCGAATTGGCGCGCTGGATGGTACATGGCGCCGCTGACATCTCGATGCGCGACTATGACCCGCGACGGTTCGGAGCCTACGCGACGAGGGACTGGCAGGTAACCAAGGCCAAAGAGGATTACTGCCTGCGTCACGAAATCCCGTATCCACATTTCAACCGCTTGGCTGGGCGACCGGTGAAGCCTTCGGCACTGTACGATACGCTGAAAGACAAAGGCGCGGTGTTC
>JBCCYF010000222.1:0-3166 GCA_039190275.1 Pseudomonadota bacterium
CCGTCATTGCCGACGGCAAACCGCCCATGATCTTGTTGATCAGCTCCGCCATGTTCAAACCAACAACTTGATGATCCTCCGGCACGCGGAAGCAACTGTGACCACCCCCGGGCGAGAACGCGTTTGACGCGATCCAAAGCACCGCGAAAGCGACCCCAAAGCTCCAGACAAAGACCGTCGCGACACCAATCAATTGCACGCCGATCTGTTCACTTCGGTTATCCGCTAGCAGAGCGGATTCCGGCGCGAGAACAGCCAGCATCACCGTGCCAACGGCGCCGCATACGCCATGTACGAAACGGCGCCAAGCGGATCGTCGAGCCGCAGTTTCTCAAAAACGAACTCCGAGAATGTGACGAGAAGACCGGCCATGATCCCCAGCGACATCCAGCCCTGACCATCCAAGACGTCGCAGCCGGGGGTGATCGCAACCAATCCGGCCAACGCCCCGTTGATCGCCGCCAACGGGGTCAGATGACCTGACCAAAACCAGCCGAGGAACATTGCCGTCACACCTGCCAGCCCGCCGCTGATCATCGTGTTCTGAACGATTCTGGCAAAATCGGCGGTGCCGGCGGTGGTTGAACCACCATAGAACCCAATCCAACCGACCCAGATGATGAGCGCGCCCACCGTTGCTAGAATTGGTGAGTGTCCATGTAGCTTGACCGGCGCACCATCCTCATCAAACCGCCCGCGTCGCGCACCGACGAAAATGATCGCTGCAAGCCCCACCCAAGCTCCGACGGAGTGCACCACCGTGCCACCCGCAATGTCCATGAACCCCATATCCGCCAGCCAGAGGCCGTTCTGACCGTTCAGCAACCCACCTCAGGCCCAATGACCCAACATCGGGTAAATGAGCGTCGCAATTAGCACGGTGATCAGAATGTAGCCCGGCATTGACATACGCTCGGCCACGGCGCCGGATACAATCGTCGCCGCCGTGCCGCAGAACACAAGCTGAAAGACAAAGAAGGTCATTGACCAGTCTTCGCTGGTGTTGAAGAAGGCGATGTTCCCGTACCAGCCGTCCTGAGTGGTGCCAAACATCAGGGCAAAGCCAACCGCACCAAAACAGACCGTCGATAATAGGAAATCGATCAGGTTTTTCTGCGCAACCTTCACCAAGTTCTTGGCGCGCACCGTGCCAGCTTCGAGCAGCACGAACCCTACCTGCATGAAGAAAACAAGACCCGCAGCGGTCATCGTCCACACATGATCCAGGTTTGACTGAAGAGCAAATTTCTCTGCCGATTGCGCAGGATCGGGGATTGCAAGCAAAAGCATGCCCAAGACAACTGGGGCGGGCATGTAAGTCTCCAAAGGGCACCAGATCGAGCGCTTTTATGGGACAAATCTTTCTATTCTCTTACTCCATATGAGGATCAAGATTTTCTGATGGAAAGCAGTTCTGAGCGAATCAATTTGCTTTTGATATCAAGGATTTACCAATTCAGATGGGGTGGATTTAATGGTTACGTGATCACTGAATACCGGTGATTTACGCGCCCGCTGCGACCCTGTTAGCGGTACCCTGACCAAAACTCCGACCGGCTTGCAGATGTGGACAGGTGACGAACTCTCGACTGTGGTCAGAGCGTGCCGATACGCGGGGTTTGCCTTTTATCTCCATTAAGGCATAGCAGGGAAAAGAAGAAGGCGGCGCCGTCTGCACGTTGGAGGCGCCCACGAATACCCGTTTTTCTGCTCGCCTAGCGCTCGCTGTAGGAGAGCCAAACCGCGCGCAGTCATCAGGTGGCAGCGAACGGCGGCAAAGCGAACTTTATTTTCATTTTTGGAATAAATCGCCAGACATGCACCGTCTTTTGCGCCTCGGCGCGGTTCGGGCGCGATCAAAACCGAACGCGGATCACGGATATTGACCAGACGCCCCGCAATACTTCGCTGGGAGAATGCGTCGATTAGGATGGAATAGTCCGGTACAAGTGCGACGGGAACACCAAGCATCCCGTGCCGGGTCACGGCGAGCTGGTACACATGCGCGATTGTCGCGGGGTCAGACCGCCAAGAAAGCTGATGTTGTGGCGTTCCAAGGTCCTATTCGGGATCGTCACTCCGAATTTGCCCTGCTTCAAGCCCATCCCAAGAGCGCGCGAGCCTTTTGCGATTTTCGAGATCGTGCTTCACGATAACGTCGAGATCGTTGGACTCAATTCCGACGCCGTAACGGGTCAGAATATCTGTGACCCGGCCAGAAGCGACGTCACCTGATGTTGCGGCAACGCAGCAGAAAAGCCGTGATGTCTGTACTGCGTGCTCTAGCCCTATGTCCGTGACGCCCCAGGCGTTAAGTCGGTGACAATCCAGCTGCATCCCTAAGCGGTAAGTCGCGGGTCAGACCGCCGTAGATCCCTATCAAGCTTAACATCACGACAGATGTGCCATGATCCCGGGTGGTAAGTCTTCACGTGCGTCATCTCGCCAATCGCCCGGTCGTGGCGAGTGACGTCGTTTCCCACTGAACACGCGCCGATCAAGAAACGAACGACGTCGAGACTAATCAATAGTGCCTCGACTGAATGTGATCAGGCATTCGGCCGCGTCATTCGAAAAAGCGCGGTTCAAGACCGCAGTCGTCACTGATGCGGAGGTTGCGTCAATGGATCAAGTCAAGAAACTCAATGCCACGCAAGAAGCAGCGCATGACTTCTTGAGCCTGAAGCGCGGCACGCCACAACACACGCTGTGGGCGGCCGCACAGAAAGGTGGCAGTGCAATCGATGAGTATCGCGAGTTTCAAATTCGCGTCGCGCGAGAATTCAGCGACCTCAGCAAATACGTTAAAGAAAAAGGAGAAGACGCCTTTGAGCCGCGGATCGACGGTCAGGACAACCAGATCCTGGTTGTCAATCCGCCGACGGGGTCAACAACCCTGGTCGTTCGTTCGCAGGGATTTGAGCAGTCACAGCACGATGCGGCCAGCGGTGTGACCTACAACGGTGTCGGTGAGATCGTCGTTGACCCGTCAAGCGATGAGCTCAGTACAGTGATTTCGTTTGAGGTGACCGACAGCGTGATCATGGCCACTGGCGGTCTCTTACGTTTGTATATTGATGCGATCCTTGCCGCAGTGCGCGCCGTGTATCAGTTCCTCGTTAAGAGTGTGGCGCCCGCCGATGTCATCGAGCTCAGTGATCTCTCG
>JBCCYF010000223.1:0-2954 GCA_039190275.1 Pseudomonadota bacterium
CGATGCCATCATCACCGAAGACGGCGCGCTGCCTGCTGACCGTCAGCGGTTCAGAGCTGCCGGAGTGGACCTTATGTGCGGGGGCCACGCGCACGGCGTGCCTCCGCGCTTTGTGGTGCGTCCTCGACCGCTTCACCGGCGACATGAACGTCCACTCCGGCAGCTCTGAACCGCTGACGGTCAGCAGGCAGCGCGCCGTCTTCGGTGATGATGGCATCGAAATCGGCGGTCCGCGCGATCAGATGTGTCGCGTCAGCGCCCAGTATGGTGTGATCCACCAGCGCGATCGTATGCTTTGAGGCGTTCACAAAACGCTGCCCGACAAGGGCCAACCGTTCATCGTCCGCTGACAGTCCGAAATCCGCCGACACACCGGCAGCGGTGATAAAGGCAACATCCGCGCGCATGCGATCGAACACCGCCGCGACGCTGGGGCCAACGAGGCAATTGTCCGACGCCTGAAACTCGCCGCTTGTCAGGATTACTTTGAAGGGATGCGGGTCCTGAAACTTGGCCAGAATGTCCAGCGCGTTGGTGATGATCGTCACGCCCGCCATGCTGTCCGGATCAGCCACGGCTCGGTGCTGAAGCTCGAGGGCGAGGAATTCCGTTGCCTCGCCTTGACCCAGAATGATCGTATGACCGGGCAGCACCCTTTGGGCTGCGTCGCGGGCTATCTCGGCGCGCAGCCGCGACAATTCCAGAGCGATGCCCTTGGTTGGCGGTGCGATGTGCACGTCCATCCCGTACTGTGACGCACGCTCGGCAATGACTCGCCCCATCTCGCGATACCAGCTGTGGGCGGGGTAATGAGGCAGAAAACCCAGCACCTTGCCCTTGGTGTCAGGGCTGGCAACGGGCGTGTTCAACGCCAGACCAAGCCGCGACGCCGCCGTGGGCTTCAGGGCCCAGCTGTCGTCCGCTTCGACATAGAAGTCCCGCAGCGAAGTTTGGTCGATCACCGCATGAGGGGTGATCGCCACGTCCGGCCACTGACTTCCTTGAAATGCGGAAGCCATCAGATCGACACCGATCATCCCGACCAGTTCGGGAAAGAGGACGGCCACGGCGCACAGTACGTCGTCATCGAACAGCCGGCTCAGAAATTCCGCGCTCTCACCGCCCATCCCGTAGGCCAGCACCTTGCGCTCCGTCCGAGCGGCGGCATCCATCGCGCCCAGTGTCGAATGGTCGTTTACGCCAAAGACTGCTGTGATCCGGTCATCGGCCTGCAAAGCATCCAGCGCCACACGAAACGCCTGCCGATATCTTCCCTGGCCATTGACACGCAGAACCGAGATATCGGGTTGCGCCGCCCGCATCCCCGCTTCGAACCCATCGGCGCGCGCAGAGGTATTGGCCAGATCAGGTTGGCATATCATGAGAACGCGCGCATCGGCAGGCAAATCAAAAGCAGTGCGCGCGCCCAAATCCACTCCGGCAGCCGCATTATCGGGGCCCAGATAGACCCCGCCTGATTGCATATCGGATTCCGCCAATAAAGGGCATTTGCGCCGCAAGAATTGGCGGCGCAGCGCATCTGCGCCAGCACCCGAAATCGGCGGCAGGATCACCCCGTCGACGCGACTCAGATCATCTGCTGACCGGTCGGCACCAACAACTTTCAGATCTGGACGGGAAGGTTTGGCAAGCGCAGCATCTGGTAGAACAGCGCCGCCATGAGTCCGTTTGAGCGCGCCTGCTTCGGCCAGTTCGGCCAAGTCCCGGCGCAATGTGACCAGCGACGCACCCGGCAGAACATGCGCCAGTTCCGACAGCTCCACAGAGCCCTCTTTGCGCAAAACTTCAAGGATGCGTTGTTGTCGCCTGACTTTGATCATGTGTCCTCCCATGCGTAGGAGGGGGACGGCATTGATCACAATCAAGGTGATATGGTCATTTTTGGGCGAAAATCGACATCAAACGGTCATTAGTGATCAAGATGGCTCTAGTCCGATCGATATCCCAAGCAAAACAGCCAAGAACGACCCGTCTCGATTGAGCATATTCGGGGATTGAAGAAAGTCGGTGGCTTAGACCCAGCGTGCCAACCACACGACGATCGAACGGTTATTGGCGAGAGGCAACAACATCCAGCACTGGACGAAAAGAATTAGTGTTTCAGTGGCAGCCACGGATGGGACTGTTAAATTCGGTAGCCCGCAGAACTCGCGTAAGAGGTCTACGCGCTCGCACACTTGCGCTGCGACACGTTGAAGAGCGGCGTCTACAAGACAGGCTTCGCCTTGTCGCTGTTTCCTATGAAGAGACTCCGGCAGGCGTTTACAAAACGCTCGACGCATCTGAATTGATCCCGGAGCGTTCTGACGCGACCACAAGGTCGGAATGACTGCTTCTGACATTAGTGATCGGTCATGTCGCGACACAGCGAACCTCCGCTTTACCGCCAAGGACGAAACCGCTCTCGCGGTATTGGCGCTTTGGGCAATGACAGCGCATTAATTCAGCAGTGGATTTGGTGGATGGGCGCACCTGCCTGACGCTTGGGGTGGGCAGGTTGTCGGCCATGACCAGATCGAAACCGAGGTAGTCCGACATCTGACCCGGTGTGATCTCTGACCTCATGGGCAGCCCTGCGGCATTGACGAGGAGATGGATCTTGGTCGTGAAACCACCGCGTGAACGGCCAAAACCCTGTCGCGGAGTCCCCCTTTAGCGCCCGCTGCCTGATGATGGGCGCGGACCACAGTGCTGTCGATCATTTGCAGGGCGTGTGGCACTGCCCCGCTTTCGTTCAGGGCGTCCATGATCTGCTCCCAGAGGCCCGCCAGTGTCCAACGCCGAAACTGCCGATAAACGCTGGACCACTTCCCGAAATCCTCAGGCAGGTCGCGCCACGGCGCGCCCGTGCGGGCGATCCAGAAAATCCCATCCAGAACAAGGCGGTGGTTGGTAGGTTTGCGCCCGTTCGGGGCGCGGACTGTCAGGATGAA
>JBCCYF010000224.1:0-2954 GCA_039190275.1 Pseudomonadota bacterium
TATTCACACAGGCGATACGAACGGCGGCTCTGTCCCGCAGAGCGCCTGCCACGACCTATCCGAAGTTCGCAACTGCCGCCAATGGCCGGTCGGGCGTCCCGCTATTGCAAAGATCAAGTGACGGGCGAATGTCTCTTATGGATGCAGGTTTCTCGGACGCCACGCGCGATGTTTGAGTAACGCACGGCGTGGGCTGGCGTCGGAGAAGCGCTCAGGCACGAAATCGCGGGCTGGGTTGGGGCGGACCGACTGCAACTATGGGGATTTGAAGCGGTTGACCTGCTTGGCGTTCGTCGGGCAAGTCGCACCAATTGCGTTCTTGGAGGCAGGCTCGGGGTTGGATTGGTGAAGTGTGATCGACCTGCGTCCTATCTGGAAGATACGGGCTCTATTTGTACGGCGCTCGTCGGATCCCATGGACAGGCCGACCGGGTCGCAACCGGTATTGCGAGTGGTGGAATTGCCAGTTTCGGTTTTTGGCGCGCGCTTCATGCGGCGGCCCTCGCGGATGCTGGTGGTGCTCTGGGATGTTGCGCGGGCGCGAAAGTGTCGACGATGATCAACCGCGCACCGCAGCATGGACAGGGCAGTGCGAGTATCGTAGGTGACTGGTTGGTGTCGCTTTCACTTGCGCCACTGGCGTCTTTCGGGCTCGGCGGTTTGGCCCCGAGCAAATCCCTGATCCTTGCGATATTGGCAGCGCGGTTGCCATTTCCGAAGAAGCCGTAGTGGCGGATGCGGTGCTGGCCCTTGGGCAGGACGTGGATCAGGAACCGTCGGATGAACTCCGCTGTATCCAGCGTCATGGTGGCGTGTCGTTTGGGGCCATTTAGGCGGTAGTTCTTCACCTTGAAGGTCACTTTATTCTCATCGAAGCGGATCAGACGGCTGTTTGAGATGGCGACGCGGTGCGTGTAGCGAGACAGGTAGGCCAGCACGGCCTTTGGTCCGGCAAAGGGTTCTTTGGCGTACACGACCCAGTCGATCTTGCGCAGCGGCTGCAGGAAAGCGTTGAAGGCGGCACGATCGACAAGCTTGGCATGGTTGCCGAAGAACTGCAGCTTTCCGGCCTTGTGCAGCTTTGCCAGTCCTTCCAGAATGAGCCGCTGGTAGAGGCGGGACAGGACCCGGACGGAGAGGAAGAAGTTCCGGCGGCAGGCCATCCATTTTGTACCCTCTTCTGACAGACCGCCTCCCGGAACGATCATATGCACGTGCGGGTGATGGGTCATCGCTGATCCCCAGGTATGAAGTACCGACGTAAAGCCGACACGGGCACCCAGATGCTTTGGATCAGCAGCAATACTGATCACCGTGTCCGCGCTCGCCCGCATCAGCAGGTTGTAGATTTCCCGCTTGTTTTGATGGGCGATGTCAGCGATCGGCTTTGGCAGCGTGAAGACCAGATGGAAATACCGCGCGGGCAGCAGTTCGGCCTCGCGTGCCGTCAGCCATGCCTTCGCCGCACCAGCCTGACATTTGGGGCAATGGCGATTGCGGCAGGAATTGTAGGCGATATGCTCATGCGCGCAGTTCTCACACTGCGTGACATGACCGCCAAGCGCTGCCGTTCGACAGCGCTCGATCGCGCCTATCACGTTTAACTGCTCAAGGCTGATATGGCCCATGTTTGCCGCACGATATGCAGCTCCGTATTCGCGGAAGATATCCGCGACCTCCAGCTTCGCGCGAGCCAACGCAGACTATGTCGCGCCCACCTTGCCCTTCTTACGCTTGGTCTGACCAAGAGTGTCGAGCGGGCTCTCCACAGCTGAGATCATACCCGTAGCAACGCTTGCATACCGTGCCGTCGTGGTCAGCTTGGTGTGCCCCAGGAGCGCCTGTATGACCCGGATGTCCACGCCGCGTTCCAAGAGATGCGTCGCGAAGGAATGGCGTAGCGTGTGCAACGTGACCGGCTTGGTAATGCCCGCCGCCTTTGCTGCTTGCTTGAACAGCCGAGAAATCTGGCGCGGAGACAGATGCTTGCCATTATAGCCGGGGAAGATCACCCGGTCCGGCCCTGCCAGGCCCTTGTCTTGTCCGGTGGCACGTTCCTTCCACCAGTCTCGCAACAGGCCCAGAAAATCGCCGGGCAACATGACGTTGCGATCCTTGCGGCCTTTCGATTGCACGATGCGGATGATCCTCTGTTCCCCGTCAATGTCGCCGACCCGCAGCCGGACAACCTCGCCTGCACGCATCCCGCAGCCATAGGCCAGCGACAGCATCACCCGCGCCTTCAGGCTCGGTGCCATGAGCAGGATTCGCTTGACTTCGTTGCGGCTCAGTACCAGCGGCACCTTGACGGGTTCCTTCAGACTGAAAATCTCGGAAACAAGATCGTGCCGCCGCAGGGTGACCCGGAACAGAAACTTCACCCCGGTCATCGTGCGATTGCGGGTACAGATGCTGGTGCCTGTCTCCATCAAATGCTGCTGGAAATCGCGCACGTCATCCGGTGTTGCCGTCTCTGGGGATCGCCCCAACCAGGCAGCAAAACGCTTGCAGGCGCGCACCTGACCAACCTGAGACGCCGGTCCGAGATTGCGCGCCGACATATCAGCGATCATGCCCGCACGAAGGGGCGTTACGTCTGTAGATTGCCGAGTGTTCATGGGAGTATCCTCTGTCAATCGAGGCAAAATCACCTCGACCAACAGCACACACCCGACAATCACAATCCGCGAAACAAATCCAACTCAGGCGCATAGCCAACCACACGCGCCAATATCGCGGAGCGATTTAGTGCTTGGGCCGCGATCGCTGATCACATCTGAATCCCGGGCAGGAGTGACGGTGCAGTAAGAACTGCTCTCACATTCCGATAGGTGATCCAGATCACAAATCAATTTTACGGCGATGGTTTCCACACCGCTAAGCGGACGCTATCAGACCGTTTCATACCTAAGCTACTCAAGCGGCAGTTCAGGCTGCACGAAAAAAGATCGAGA
>JBCCYF010000225.1:0-2952 GCA_039190275.1 Pseudomonadota bacterium
GCGCGACATGGGCGAAACCAACACCCATAAGTCCGCAAGTTTCGGCGCGCAGTTCCGCGCCTACCCCGAGCTGGTGACCTCGCGCCGCTTTTGGGGCTACGCGATGGGCGCCGCCTTTGCCTCGGGGGCATTCTTCGCCTTTCTTGGCGGTGGGCCCTATGTCGCCTCGGTGGTGCTGAATATGGATCCGGGGGAGTTGGGTCTGTACTTTGGCCTGATTGCCCTGGGCTATATGCTTGGCAATTTTTTCTCGGGCCGTTTTGCCGAACGGACCGGAGTAAACGAAATGATGCTACTGGGCGGGATCGTGTCATCGGTGGGGCTGTTGTGCGGGTGCCTTTTGTTCGCAATAGGATATGCGACGCCGCTGACCTTGTTCGGGGCAATCGGGATCGTGGGCATCGGCAACGGTCTGACCCTTCCCAGCGCCAATGCCGGCATGGTGTCGGTACGGCCGCATCTTGCGGGCTCCGCGTCCGGGCTTGGTGGCGCGCTTATGATCGGTGGCGGCGCAGCGCTTTCCGCCATAACCGGTGCGCTTTTGGGCCCGGAAACCGGCGCCTGGCCATTGCTGCTGATGATGTTGCTTTCTTCGGTATTGTGCACGGCGACAGCGATGTACGTGATACGCCGTGCACGCGCCGTGGGGGACCTTGGCTGAGGTCTTCGCAGGTGCAGCAGAATTTTGCTTGACATTCCCGCGCAACAAAGTGATGGAATGCCACGCTCTGACGCAACAAGATGTCCCGAGGAAACCACATGAGCTTTCGCGTTCAGCCCGCAGCTCCGGCCCGTCCCAACCGCTGCCAGTTGTTTGGCCCTGGCGTGCGGCCCGAATTGTTTTCCAAGATGGCCGCATCGGCTGCCGACGTCATCAACCTCGATCTTGAAGACAGCGTCGCCCCCGCCGAAAAGGAGGGTGCCCGAAACAACGTGATCACCGCCGTCTCGGAAATCGACTGGGGCAACAAACTTCTGTCGGTGCGGATCAACGGGTTGGACACACCGTTTTGGTATCGCGATATCGTTGACCTGCTTGAGCGGGCCGGTCATCGGCTCGACCAGATCATGATCCCGAAAGTTGGCTGTGCATCCGATCTTTATGCGGTGGACGCGCTTGTCTCCTCGATCGAGGCGGCGAAGAAGCGGCCCCGACCCGTTGATTTTGAGGTCATCATCGAAACAGCAGCGGGATTTGCGAATGTTGAGGAGATCGCGGCGGCGACCCCCCGGCTGAAGGCGATGAGCCTGGGCGCGGCGGATTTTGCCGCATCGATGGGTATGACCACGACCGGTATCGGTGGCACGCAGGAGGGGTATTACATGGTCGCACCCGACGGCACACGCCACTGGGCCGACCCCTGGCATGGTGTGACTGCCGCCATCGTCGCAGCTTGCCGGACGCACGGCGTGCTGCCGGTCGACGGCCCGTTTGGCGACTTTTCCGACACCGCCGGGTTCGAGGCTCAGGCGCGCCGCGCGGCGACCCTGGGCATGGTCGGCAAATGGGCAATCCACCCGAAACAAGTGGCGCTGGCCAACGCGGTGTTCACCCCGTCTAAAAGCCAAGTGGCCGAGGCACGCGAGATACTCGCCGCGATGGCCGATGCCGAAGCCGCAGGTCAGGGGGCTGCGGTTTACAAAGGCCGCCTTGTTGATCTTGCCTCCATCCGCCAGGCGCAGGTGATCGTGATACAGTCCGAGATGATCGGAAGCTGACGCCCCTTAGCAACCGTCGCGCTTTTGGGCAAAATGGACACGCGTCAGTAAAACGATTGCGGATCGATATCGATGGCGATGCGCGTGTTATGCGGGAGTTTTATGCCCGATGACCAACGCCCAAGCCGTTTCTGCAATGCGACGCCGCGCGGTGCCTTGACGAGCATGCGGACGCGATATCGGCCGCGAATGCGCGACACCGGGGCCGCCACGGGCCCGAATACCTGCGCACCCGTGTCTATGAGAGGCTGCGCGCTCTGCGCAAGCTGTCGACCCACCTCAAAGACCTGAGCTTCGTCGGGTCCCGTGATGATGATCCCCGACAGTCGACCGTAGGGCGGCATCGCCGCTGCCTCTCGCGCGGCCGCCTCGGCCCGCCAGAAGGCCTCTTCCTCACCGCTCAGAATTGCCTGGATCACGCTGTGGTCGGGCTGAAATGTTTGCAAAACAGCGGTGCCCGGCCTTTCGGACCGACCGGCCCGGCCTGCCACCTGACGGATGAGTTGAAAGGTGCGCTCTGCACCGCGCAAATCACCCCCCATCAACCCCAGATCCGCATCCACCACGCCCACAAGGGTCAACAGGGGAAAGTTATGGCCCTTGGCGACAATCTGCGTGCCGATGATGATGTCAGCACCGCCAGCTGCGATGTCCTCGATCCGCGCCCGCAACGCGCGCGCGCTTTCCGCCTGATCCGATGACAACACCTCGATCCTGGCGTCGGGAAATATCAGGGCAGCTTCCTCCGCGACCCGCTCCACCCCGGGACCAAGGGCCGTAATACGCCCCTCGACCTTGCAATTCGGGCAAACTGTCGGGATCGGCGCGGTCTCGCCGCACTGATGACACACGAGCCTGTTGATGAAGCGGTGTTCTACCATCCGCGCGTCACATTGATGGCAGCCGATCTGATGGCCGCACGCGCGGCACAGTGTCAGGGGCGCGTACCCGCGCCGATTGAGGAACAACAGGGATTGCTCGCCCCGCTGGAGACGGTCCCGCACCATCTGGACCAGAGGCGCGGACAACCATTGGCCGGCGGGTGGCCCATCCGCGCGCATATCAATGGCCTGCATCACCGGCAGTAGCGCAGTTCCGAACCGCTCGGTCAGGTTCAGCCGGGCATATTTTCCCGCCTCGGCATTGGCCCAGGTTTCGAGCGAGGGTGTCGCGGTGGCCAGCACAACGGCCGCGCCGGACATGGACGCGCGCAAAACCGCCATATCGCGCGCA
>JBCCYF010000226.1:0-2819 GCA_039190275.1 Pseudomonadota bacterium
CATGTGAATCCTGGACGCGACATGGCGGCATCCAGCAGGGCAGCAACGCGGCCTTCCGGTGCCTTGGCAAGCAATCCCATCCAGGCTTTTCGCTCGGCGTTTTCGTCGAAAGTGTCTTTCATCTCGACAACTTTTCCATATACTATACAACTATACACATCATAACAGATTCCCCCTCTCACGACAGAAGAGATTTGTGAAACTTGCGTGACAGTTCAGGCAAAACACCCATCTGGCAGGCCATCGCAAATGCGCTGCGCAGTGATTTGGCTGATGGGAAATACGCGCCCGGAGACAAACTGCCGACGGAGGCGGGCTTGGCCGAGCGCTTTGGCGTTAATCGACACACGGTCCGCCACGGTATTGCGGCTTTGGTCGAGGAGGGTCTGATCCGCACGCGCCGCGGCTCTGGTGCTTTCGTGGCCGCTACGCCGACGGACTACCCGATTGGGCAGCGTGTACGGTTCCACGATAACCTGATCGCGGCTGGCAGGCGGCCTGATAAACGCGTTCTCCAGGTTGAGGTGAGGTCAGCAACCGCAGGCGAGGCCAAGGCGTTGCAGATTGCCACGGGCGGTCCGGTTTGCGCCTATCACGGTCTTTCGCTCGCCGACGGCCAGCCGATCGCCGTTTTTGAAAGTCTGTTTCCCCTCGGGCGTCTTACCGGCATCGAAGAAGCCCTGAACCAAACCAGCAGCGTAACCGCGGCACTGCGGCTCGTTGGCATATCCGACTATACCCGCGCATCGACGCGTCTGACTGCGGTGCGGGCAACGGCGACACACGCGCTACACCTACAGCTTTCAGAGGGCGACCCACTCTTGAAGTCCTCTGGTGTCAACGTGGATCATGTTGGTATGGCGGTTGAGTTTGGCCGCACATGGTTTGCTGGCGATAGGGTGACGCTGACACTTGAAGGCTAGCTCTCGTACTTCTCGAGAAAGGCTTCGGCTGAGAAAGTCCGAAAATCTGAAAGGGCTTGCCGGATATCCTCGTGCGACCAATCCCACCATGCCAGCGCGATCAGCCGCTCAGCAATCTCGGGCTGTTGTCGCAGGCGCAGGACTTTGGCCGGGGTGCCTGCGACGATGGTATATGGGTCCACATCCTTGGTCACGACGGCGCCCGCGGCAACGACCGCTCCATCGCCGAGGGTCACTTCCGGTTTGATCATTGCGCCTGCACCGATCCATGTGTCATGGCCGATATGGGCCGTGCGGGACCGGCGGTGCGCGAAGAATTCCTCATCCCGTCCGGCATCGTCCCAATAATCATCCGAGCGATATAGAAAGTGATGACAGGCCGCCGTATGAAGCGGGTGGTCGGTGGCCCCGATCCGCGCAAAGGCAGCGATGTTGGCGAACTTGCCGATCTGCGCATTTGCGACGTCGGCATAACGGTCGCAATAGGAGTAGTCCCCGAAATAGGAGTTGTTGACCCGGCTTCCTTTACCAATCTCGACATAAGCACCAAAGGAACTGTCGGTGATTTCGCAGTCCGGGTGAATGAATGGCTCTGTTGCAGTTAGTCGCGCCACGTCTAGAACTCTCTTTCCTCACCTGTGAAGCGGAAGAACTTCCCAGTGTCCTCTAGGGTCAAGTCGCGGGCGATGTTCAAAACACCGCAGGCCACGTCATGCGGGTCTTCGTCTGCATCTGCGCCGCCCATATCGGTTCGCACCCAGCCAGGGTCGACCAACGCAACCGAAATTCCTTCGGGTTCGAGAGCGGTGGCAAGCCCCTGCATCACTTTGTTCACAGCAGCTTTTGACGCCCGGTAGGCGATGCGATCCGCTTTGCGATATCCCATCCAAGCCATCTGCGACGATATCGTCAGGATCTTTGGTGCAGCACTCTCGCGCAGCCCGGGCAATACGGCTTGCGCGACAGCCAACGGAGCGATGCTGTTAATCGTCAGCGTGTGGACAAAACCTGCAAAGTCCATATCGAGCGGTGACTGTCGGTCAGGCGAGATCACGCCCGCGTTGTTGATCAGAATATCCAAAGGACCAACGCCCGAAAGTTGTTCCGCGATGGTTTCAGGCGTGTCCAGCACCAAAGGAACTGTGCTATCCCGCCCGTCGCGGGTGGTGCCAATAACCTGATGACCAAGGGCCACCGCCTGAGCATGAAGCGCTGCTCCAATCCCCCGGTTGACACCGGTGATCAAGAGGCGCGCCATCAGTCCTTGCGTCCGATCAACTTGCCGCGCAGCCAGCCCGAGAACCAATCCATGAACATCACCATGACCACGATCAGGACGATGTAATAAGCGACCTCTTCCCAGTCCTTCTGGGTCTGGATTGCTTGGGTCAGCATAAGGCCGATACCGCCGCCCGTGATAGCGCCAATGATCGTGGCCGAACGCGTGTTGGATTCCCGAAAGTAAAGGATCTGCGCCAGCAGAACCGGCACCACCTGCGGGATCACGCCGAAGCGGTAACGTTGAAGAGGCTTGGCGCCCGTTGATTCCACGCCTTCGATTTGTTTCTGATCGACGTTTTCCAGCGCTTCGGAGAAAATCTTGCCGAAGGTGCCAGTATCGGTGATCAGGATCGCCAGCGCGCCGGTCAGGGGGCCGGGGCCAAAAGCGCGGGCCAGCACCACGGTCCAGATCAACGCATCCACGCCACGCACAAAGTCAAAGACCCGGCGCGTCGCCGCGCGCAACATCATAACGGGCGAAAAGCGTTTTGCCGCCATGAAGGCCAGCGGCAGTGCAATGATCGCCGCCCCCACAATGCCATGTGGCGGCACAAGGACGTCGCCTGGGCGATTGGTGAAACGATCCTGATGGCCTTCCTTGGCACTATGGGGGCG
>JBCCYF010000227.1:0-2585 GCA_039190275.1 Pseudomonadota bacterium
CTACAACTCCGGCGCGCTGCGCAAGGCGGTTGATGCTGGCCTCGTCGACATGAACGACATGGTCCAGATCTGGAAATCGAACGTGATTCCCGAGGGCCCCGTTGTGCTGCGCAAGGCGCTGCCTGCTGACGTCCGCGAAACCATGACCGCGCTGGTCGATGGCCTGCACGAGCGTGACCCTGATTGCGCCTATGGTGTGGCCGCTGGTGACACGCTGGGCTTCCAGCCGGTCACCCATGATACCTACATCTCGATCGTCGAAGCACGCAAAGCGAAAATCGGCGGCTAAGTCATTTTCATGACGTATCCGGCAGGCCTTCGGGCCTGTCGGTATTTTTGTATCCGGGGGCACCATGGCTGACATTTCCTTAGGCGGCGCGGCGCAAAGCGTGGGCAGCATCCAGTCGAGCTATATGGCGCAGGTTCAAAGGCGCCGGCTTTATGGCGGACTGACTCTGCTGATTTTTGTCGTTCTGATGGTGTCCGGTTTCAACGTCGCGGACGACCGCAACGCTGGCGGTTTCTGGGACGGTCTGCACCAGATCGGTGACTATCCTGCCGACGTCCTGTCCGAAGCCTGGGAGAAGCGGGCCGATCTGCCCGGTTTGGTTGCCAAATACTTCCCGGCGCTTGTTGAAACGATCAACATTGCCGCCGTCTCTACCCTCATCGGTGCCATTGGCGGGTTGTTCCTGTCCTTGCTAGGGACGCGCGGTCTGGCAAAATGGCCGCGCTTGATCCCCCTGTTCCGCCGCATCTCCGACATTATGCGCGCTGTGCCAGAGATCGTGATCGCGCTTGTGCTGATCTTCGTTCTGGGCGGCGGGCCGGTGCCTGCGATGATCGCCATCGCGATCCACACGGCCGGTGCACTGGGTAAGATGTTCTCCGAAGTGGCCGAAAATGCCGATCTGAAGCCGGTCGAGGGCCTCGCCTCCACCGGCGCAACCTGGTCGCAGCGCATGCTCTTGGGTGTGCTGCCACAGGTCGCACCGAATTACCTCAGCTATTCCCTGCTGCGCTTTGAAATCAACATCCGCGCCTCGGCCATTCTGGGTTTTGTCGGCGCGGGCGGCCTTGGGTACGAGCTTCGCAATGCCATGGCCTGGGGACCCGGGCGGTTCGATGAGGCCGCCGCCATCTTCATCCTGCTCTTCGGCACGATCGTCTTCTTCGATCAGGTGTCCAGCCGCTACCGCAACCGTTTGACAGAGGGGCAAGGCCAATGACCGCAACTGATCTGAGCCTGACCAAACACAACGCCGACGAACTGTTTCAGCGCAAGCGCCTGATTAGCTTCGGCATCCCCGCGGTGATCTTTGCCTACCTCGTCTACATCTTCTTTGCGTTCGATATCTCCGGCCTCGCCGGGCGCGCCAACCTTGATAACGCGGTTACGCTGGCCTCTGACAGCTGGTCGCACAAGGTGCACGTCACACGCGACAACCGCTCGGGCAAGATCACCTATGCGGTCGAAGGCGAGCGCAAAGGCACATATCCCGAAGGCCAGCGGCCCGATTGGGTGAGCGGCGATGAGGTGATCACCATTGATCTGGGCGGTGATCACGTTGTGCGTTACCTACCGGAGAACCGGACCGAGATCGAAATTCCCGGGTTCCAGATGATCGAGGTGCAGGCCGAAGGGCGCAGCCTGACCAGCAACCTGCCCGCAGACTTGCCGGATTGGATTTCCGCTTCGAACCGGCGCATCGGCATCACCACGCCCGAGGGCCGCATCACTCTGACAGGCGCGCGCACCGAGGTGTTCAACTACTTCCCCGGGTGGGAGCTTTTCTGGTTCACCCTCGACAGCCCGTATCACGGGCAAGGTCTTGCGACGATCCTGTTCGGAGAGCAGATCGACCCGGACCGCTCGAACATTGCTGGTGCCATTTCCGACTGGTGGAACAATGCCATGTGGCGGCACAAGGATGTCGCCTGGGCGATTGGCGAAACGATCCTGATGGCCTTCCTTGGCACAATGGGCGCGGCGATCATTGCACTGCCCCTGGCCTTCATGGCGGCAAAACGCTTTTCGCCCGTCATGATGCTGCGTGCGGCGACACGCCGGATCTTTGATTTTGTGCGTGGTGTGGATGCTTTGATCTGGACCGTGGTGCTGGCGCGTGCCTTTGGACCCGGCCCTTTGACCGGCGCGCTGGCGATCCTGATCACCGACACTGGCACCTTCGGCAAGATTTTCTCCGAAGCGCTGGAAAACGTCGACCAGAAGCAAATCGAAGGTGTCGAATCCACCGGGGCTAAGCCGCTGCAGCGTTACCGTTTTGGCGTGATCCCGCAGGTGGTGCCGGTGCTATTGGCGCAAATCCTGTACTTTCTGGAATCCAACACGCGTTCGGCCACGATCATTGGCGCAATCACGGGCGGCGGTATTGGCCTTATGCTGACCCAAGCAATCCAGACCCAGAAGGACTGGGAAGAGGTCGCCTATTACATAGTCCTGATCGTCGTCATGGTGATGTTCATGGATTGGTTCTCCGGCTGGCTGCGTGGAAAGTTGATCGGACGCAAAGACTGATGGCGCGCCTTTTTATCACCGGTGTGAACCGGGGGATTGGAGCGGC
>JBCCYF010000228.1:0-2469 GCA_039190275.1 Pseudomonadota bacterium
TAGTTCTGCTCAATCTCATCGGACAGACGCCGGAACTGATCCTCAGCCATCACCCCATGGCCCTCACCCTTCCACACCAGCGCGCCCGAAGGCCGCGCCGCATTGTCCAGCAGCGATTTGGACCACCGAGACGCGCTGTTATGCACATCAATCGCCATTGCCGCCGCCTGCATGGGCGAGAACCCATAGTGATCATCCTGAGGATGGAACGACTTGATATGACAGATGTTTTCCGCCGCGAACCGATGCGTCTTGCCGCCCACTGCGTAGTCATACGCCTTGGGCCAGCCATCCGCCCCTGGCACGACGTTCATCCGGTCAGAGCGCAAGACATGCAGTTCAACCGGCAGCCCCTCATCAGCCTGCACCGCTTCGACATACGCATTGCCCGACAGCAGCAGCTGACCGAACAAAGCCTCCATCAACTCCGCCCGCCCCTGCGCCGCATTCGGACGACGCATCAAAGTCATCATCGGATGCACATCAAACCGCTGCACCTGATCCTGCAACACCAAAGGCAGAGCCGCCGCCGCTTCGGCAATCAGCTTGACCGAGCGAAACCCCACCGGGTTCCCCGAAAACCCCGTCCGCGTCAACGACACCGCGTCCCGAGGGCTCCACGCCACACGCCCACCCGTCTGCCACGCCACCACAGGCCCCGCCGCGCTCGCCTTCGCCTCGGGCGCTTCGCCCGCCGATCCACGACGCAAGAAATCGAATACCATCTGTGCTCCTTTCTGCCGCCGCACTGCCCGGCTTGTTGAAAGGAGTTATGACGGAAAGAAGTTTAAGCCTCGGGAATGTGGCGTACGGAGGATGGGCAACGGGTATAGTAGACCTAACAAAAAAAATGAACTTTAGCGGCAAGTTGATACAGTGCCCCAAGATCACAACCATTCATTGCGATATTCATCTTCCTATTACAAACTGCAATTTGGTTAGGACGCTGGTTTGAGTACAAAGCAAATCTCTTACTTTGAATCGGACTTGAAACTATGAAATGTCATCTGGATTGGGCGGAATGCAGCGCTGCTTTTACCGCAGACGGTACACTGCGGGACATATATGTGCTCGGTACAACCGAAGCAGATTGGCAGAAATTTGTTGATTTCGCTGCGAAGCTCGACTCATCTTTCTATTGCGATGGTGAACAGCGGAAAATGCCCGAGCATATATCATCCATATTCGACTCAACCAGAGAACAATCGGTACTTTTGAAAATTGAGACTGGATGTACTACAATCCATTGCCATTTCTTTACCGAATCTGAATTGGAACTAGATGTTGACCCCAAACACATTGTCTCACAGCAAGGCCTGAACGAAATCTCCGAGTTCATCATAGGGCTTGGTAAGGTGCTTAAAAAGAACGTCGTACTGACCGAAGAGAACGCTCCGGCGGCAGTTTGGCTCTCCTATTCCGCAGCAGATGCTCGAATAGCGTTCCGGCACACTTAGCAACGCTTACAAACTCCGAACCCTCGGCCGCCGAAAAACCCCCGCAGGCCCCACAACCAACTCATGCAGCGCCCAGACCAGCGCGTCGACCCGGTCGGGCGAGCCCTGCCCCTCGAACCCGCACGCGGTCATCTGGCACATCTGCTCCTCCAGCGTGTCCAGCCCGGCCACATGCGCCACCCGTCCCTGCTCGTACAAGGCCGCCACAGGTTCCGCCCGCGCAACCTTGCCGCGTGACGCCCGCACCGCTCGATAAGGCACCATCGGGTCCACCTGCCGCACCACCTCTTCCACCAGTTGCCCGCCCTGATTGACCTCGGCCACCAGCCGTTCGGCCCCGAATTCATCCATCGCGTCAATCGCCGCCTGCGCCCAGCCCGCCGGGCCAACGCCCTGCACCGTTCGGTCAGCCAGCACATAGGCGCGCCACTCCTCGGGCGGCCCCTGTACCTGAGCCCCCACGACCACGATCCCGCACGCATCCGCATCCGCCCCCGCCGTCACCGCCGGGTCCAGCGCTACCACGATGCGGTCCAGATCAGGCACCGCCTCAACCCGCGCCGCATCCAACATCGAACCCGTCCACAACGCCCCCTCGGCATCCGACAGCAGCACGCCATCCAACTCCTGCCGCCCAAGCCGCGTGCCCGCATAACGCGCGCGCACCTCGTCCAGAAACGACTCCGCCAGATTGGCTCGGTTCGCCTCGGTCGGCGCATGGGTCTGCACCGTGGACGGAGACGCCAGCAACTCTTTCAAAACCTTCACGTTGCGCGGCGTGGTGGTCACACAGACCCGAGGACGGTCCCCCAACCGCAAAGAAAATTGCAACATATCCCAGGTCTCGCCCGCCTTCTTCCATTTGGCTAACTCATCCACCCAGGCCGCATCGAATTGCGGCCCGCGCAGCCCCTCAGGATCATGCGCCGAAAATGCCTGCGCCTCAGCCCCGTTGGGCCAGATCAGCTTGCGTTCCGATGCCCTCCACGTGGGCCGTCGATCCGGCGGCGAA
>JBCCYF010000229.1:0-2389 GCA_039190275.1 Pseudomonadota bacterium
ACGCCGGCCATTGCCGCAACGTCATCGATCGAGGCCTTGGTGACAAAGCCAGGGCCAGAAGCAATGTTGCTCGGGAGCTGCAAGCCGTAGCGGTTGAAGTTTGTAAGCAGAACGACAGGCAGGTAGCCCTGGAAGTACGGCTGCTGGTCGATTGCCCAGCTGATAATGTCTTCCTTGATACCATCGGAGATCTCGGCACTCAGGTCGAAGGTGCCAAAGTAGATGTCTCCGGCCAGACCGTTTTCTTTAAGCGCTTCAATCGTGGGAGCTGCCGAGGTTGGCCCGAGCGTCAGGACCGCATCGGTTTCGGGGTTCGCGGCAAGATAGGCGAGAACCTTGTTCTTGATTTCTGCAGGGTCCTGACCGGAGTCGATCATCTGCGAACCGAGCTCAACGCCGATGCCCTCGGCAAAGCCTGCGCAACGGTCAACCGAAGCAGCGTTTGTGATGTAGTGGTTCACACATAGGAACGATTTCGGCGCTGCCTCGGCCATGGCCCTCTCACCGGCTTTCAGGCCAGCCAAGAGCTCAGGCTGACCGATGTGCATCATCGCGCCGATCTCGGCGGATTGCGCTTCAGTACCAGAGTTCACGGTGATCACCGGAATACCCCGCGCGATCGCGTCGGTTAAAGGACCAGAAAGGGCGTCGAAGTCAGCCAGGGAAGAGATAATACCATCCGGGTTGGTGGCCGCGGCCTGCTCAATGATGCGTGCCATATCCGCAATATCGCCGGTCGGCGGGTTGCGATACTCGACTGTCACACCCAACTGAGCCTCTGCCTCAGAAAGAGACGTCTTGATGGTGTTCCACCAGCTGTCGCTGTCAGGTGCATGACTCACGAAAACGAACCGCTCGCCCTCTGCGCTTGCAACGGAAGCGCCAAGCGTAGCTGTCATCGCGACAGCAGCGGCGGCAACATAAGATCTTAGTTTCATTTGGTTTCCTCCAAGTTGATGCCGCCAGTTCAGATTGGGCGGCCGTTAGATGCGATGCTTCATCCCTTTGCAGCGACTACACCGCAGTTTCGTATTGAATCGGCTCTCTCTCGGTCCTGTCTTTTGATCGCCTCATGCGTTCACCACGAGATCGGGGGACAGACAGTCATTGAAGTGATCGATGACGTTTTGAACTGAGCGGACCGCCATGCGCTCTGCGCATTCAAGGGACATGCCAGCGGAATGGGGCGTTAGAATTGCGGTATCGACATCCGCATAAGGGTGTTCCGGCGGCGGCGGTTCGACTGCAAAAACATCAATACCCGCGCCAAGTATCTTTTCTTCCCGCAGGGCTTCACCCAAGGCGACATCATCGACAATGCCGCCGCGCGCTGCGTTGAGCACGACGCAATTGGATTTCAGCGTTCTGATCTCAGCCGCCCCAAGCAGCGGTTTTTCCCCTGGCGGCATGTGGAATGAAATGAAATCTGCGCGCGTGAAGGCAGACTTTAGATCGCTTTCGTGGGTGAAGTCTTTGGGCAGCGCGTCAGGCGTAAGGAATGGGTCATAGACCGTCACTTTGATGCCGAACGCCAGAGCCATCTGAGCGAGTTTGCGGCCGATGCGACCGAAGCCCACGATCAGTAGCGTTTTCCCGTCTACCTCCTGAGCCTCAAGTGTGTTTCGGTAGCCCCAAGGTCGACTGCCGCGACAGGCTTGGTCGTACCGGAGCAGTCGCCGAGACGCTGCCAGCAAGAGCGTCATCGTATGTTCAGCGACCGCGCCAGAATTAACATCGCCGACCACGGCCAGTTTGATACCGCGCTCATTCAAAGCCGAGACATCAACGGCGTCGTAACCGACTCCATGCCTTGACACGATGGATAAGTATGGTGCCTCGGCAATTGTGGGTGCAGTAAGTGGCTGTGTCCTGATTACAAGACCGTCAGCTTTACCGATCAATGGAGCGTAGCTGGGCTCGCTGATCTCTTCGATATAGTCGAAAGTGATATCTGCAGTCTGCTCAAGGAGAGCAATCCCACTTGGGTGGAGCTTTCCAGCGACGAGTACATGAGGCATCAGTATCCCTCCGACGTCGCAGTGATTTCTTTGGCGGCGCCCAGGAGTGAACGAGCTTTCCCGACAGAAGCGGCAGCACCTGCGGCCAACAGCCTGCTATCACCAGAGATCGTGACGAGGTCGAAGCCCCAGTTGATTGCCCCAACAGCGTATTCCGGGGTTCCGCAGTGCAAGCCGGCTCTCAGGCCGCCCTTCTTTGTCGCCGTCAGGATTCTTTTGATGAGCCCGACCATTTCCGGCTCTTCGCGGTCGAAGCCGGGCGGAAGCTCGCCCTGTTTTGCGCCCAACGTCAGATCCGCCGGACCAATGTAGATAGCATCGAGGCCCGGGGTCGAGACAATCTCTTCGAGGTTCTCGATCGCCTCGCGCGT
>JBCCYF010000230.1:0-2363 GCA_039190275.1 Pseudomonadota bacterium
ACGCGCCTATTGCGACCGGATTATCGCGATGCGCAATGGGCGAGTCTTCTTTGACGGTGTCGCCGCGCAACTGACCGACGATGTGGTGCGTGACATCTATGGCCTCGAAGGCCTGAGAGAATTCAACGAGGCAGTGACGTCGACCCAATCGGTCGCCCTGCCCGCCTGACAAGATATCCAATCGCCAAACCAAACCAGGGGGACCTGACCATGAAGTACCTTATCACAACCGCAGTGGCTGCTGTGCTTGCCACGTCTGCCGTAGCGCAAGACTGGAAAGAAGACTACCAAGTCATCAAATTCGGCATCCTATCGGGTGAGAACGAAAAAGACCGGATCGCGCGCTACACGCCGTTCGAGGAATACCTGGAGCGGGAACTGGGCGTTGAAGTCGAGATTTTCACCGCCGGTGCTTACGACGGTGTGATCCAGGCGCTGGCAGCCGATCAGATCGAATTTGCCTTCCTCGGCTCGTCCTCTTACGCCGCTGCCTACACCGCGATGGACGGCGAAGTAGTACCGCTGGTCAGCCGCCTGCAAAATGATGGCTCGACGGGCTATTACTCGATCATCGTTACACGGTGCGACAGCGGACTGAATGATCTGGCCTCGCTCGAAGGCAAGGTTCTGGCCTTCGCCGACCCAGACTCGACCTCTGGGTACGCGGTGCCCTACTTCAACCTTGCAAAAGAAGTTGACCCCAAGACCTATTTCTCGGCCATCCCTTTCTCCGGCTCGCATGAAGCAGGCGTGGCCGGTGTTGTTCAAGGCACGTTCGACGCGGCAGCCACCTATCAGACCAACGAAACCTCGGGCATCGTTCAGCGTATGGTCGATAAAGGCATGATCGCAGAAGGTGAAGCCTGCCCGATCTGGCAGTCGCCCGAAATCACCTCCGGCCCGCTGACGGCGCGCGCAAACCTGCCGGAAGAGCTGATCGACGCGATGCGCACCGCAATGCTCGAACTGGCCGACAAGGACTTCGCCGCCCTCAAGGAAATGTCTGGTGGTGAAACCTCCACCCAAAAAGATTGGATCCCTGTGGACAAGGAGCGCTACCAGTGGATCGTGGACATGCGCGACTGGCTGAAGAAGCAGCGCCGCTCATAATCAAGTTAAAGACTGGGACCCTCGCAACTTGGCGGGGGTCTTAGTTTATGGGGTTACCAGACATGACCGCTGTTGCCGACGTGACGCCTTTGCGTCCGATGGACCAATTCGAATTGGACTACGCAGCCCAAAGGCGGCGGGCAAAACTCGGCTGGTTGATCGCAAGTGTCTTGTTTTTCGCGCTCTTTGCATTCTCGGCTTGGCTCGGGGATTTCTTCAAGGTTACGCAGGTCACGCTGCCTGACGGCTCGCGCGAATGGCGCTGGATCATTCCTGCAGGCCTGCCGCGCCTTGGTGAGTTTATTGAAAAAACATTGCCCGTTTTGCGGTGGGACAGCCTAGGCGCGGATTTCGCCGAATGGTTCTGGCGCTGGAAGGTCTGGCTGAACCTTCTGATCGAGACAGTGCTGATCGCTTTCATGGCAACGGCACTAGGCGTCTTTGGCGGGTTTGTGATGTCCTTCCCCGCCTCGCGCAACCTTGCCCCAAACAAATGGGTGCTTTGGATCTGTCGGCGCTATCTTGAGATCGCGCGCACAGTGCCGGAACTGGTCTGGGCGCTGATCTTTGTATTTTGCTTCTCGGTCGGGCCAATGGCCGGTGTTCTGGCCATTGGTCTGCATACGGCGGGGGCATTGGGCAAGCTTTATTCGGAAGTGAACGAAAACATCGATATGCGTCCGCTCGAAGGTGTGAAGGCGGCAGGCGGCACTTGGTTCGACCAAATCCGCTATGGAGCCGTGCCTCAGGTCATGCCGAACATCATCAGCTACACGCTGCTGCGCTTCGAGATCAACGTGCGCGCCTCTTCCATTATCGGCTATGTCGGCGCTGGCGGGCTAGGTCAGGAATTTCGCGAGGCCTTGTCTTTACAAGAGTATACAGACCTGTCGGCCCTGTTTTTGATCATCTTTGTGACCGTCATGGTCATTGATTATGGATCAGAGAAGCTACGCCATCGGGTCATCGGACTTGAGAAAGGGCCAGCGACATGACCCCAACCGACGCGCAAATCAAAGACTGGATGGACAAGCAGCCGCAGGCTTTTCGCGACACACCCGCCGTGCGCCTCCGCAAGATCAGCCTTTGGGCGCTTTTCATTGGGCTCTTTGCCTTGTGCCTTTTTGATTTCAACTGACACCTGATCACTGACATCTGCCACCGCTATAAGCGGCGAGACCGGGTTTCCACATTCGGAGATCTGCGGATCAAAGAGTGCTCACCTCTCCCCACAGCTTATCGCAGCGTGCCAC
>JBCCYF010000231.1:0-2256 GCA_039190275.1 Pseudomonadota bacterium
ACGGTTTGATCGATCTTGCGCGGGCGGCGGATGTAGACGTTGCGCATTTGCGGCGCACGGAAATTGGATTTGTCACGCAATTCCTGACAGCGCGCCCGCGCGTGAGCGCAGAGGCCATCGTGGCCGAACCTTTGCGCCTCGCGGGGTGGGAGCCGGAGGCCGCATTGAACGCCGCCCGCAAGGCGCTTGAAACCTTTGGTGTAAAGCCAGACCTGTGGGCCGCCTACCCCACAACCTTCTCTGGGGGCGAGCAGCAAAAGGTCAATCTGGCCCGCGCGCTGATCCTGCCGCAAAAACTGTTGATGCTGGATGAGCCGACAGCCTCGCTAGACGCGAATGCGCGCGGGGCTCTGGTGGCACGGCTGCAAGAGTTGAAAGAACAGGGCACGGCGATGATCGGTGTGTTTCACCATCCCGACGACGTGCTGCACCTGATCGACCGTATCGTCGATCTGACACCCGACCACACCCCGACCGAGGAAAGAGATGATGTGGCTCTCTGACGTAAAGATCATATTGGCGGACCGGATCATCGAGAACGGCGCGCTGCGGATCGAAAACGGTGTGATCGCCGAGATCACTGAGAGTGCAGGCCAGCCATCCGGCTTCACCGTGTTTCCGGGCTTCATCGACATGCATGGCGACATGATCGAGCTTGAACTGGAGCCCCGCCCGAAAGTGGACTTCCCGATGGAGGTCGCAGTCAGCCATCTCGATGCACGTCTCGCAGCTGCCGGGGTGACGACAGCTTACGCAGGCGTGTCGTTCTCGCGGACAGCGGTCGATGGTGAGCGGCGCTCTTTTGAGCATACCTCCGCGATCATTCGCGCGATGAAAGACAATATCCAAGATTTGCGCGTTGATCACCGTATCCATGCGCGGTTTGACATGACTTACACAGCAGCAATTGAAGCGCTTGACGGATTGCTTGGCGCCGGCGCTGTCGATCTTGTGTCGGTCATGGATCACACGCCTGGCCAAGGGCAGTATCGAAATGTCGAAACATTGGTGGCCAACCGGATGAAAAGCGGGCTCAGCGAAGAAGACGCGCGTGCCCATGTCGAGCGTCGTATAAAAGACGCCGTGCCAGCAGAACAAATTCTCGAAAACCTTGAACGTATCTCACGGCTCTGCAAGTCGCACTGTGTTGCCATGGCAAGCCATGATGACGACACGGTCGAGAAGTCGCATCTCATGGCCGATATCGGCACGGTGATCAGCGAATTCCCGGTGACCTATGAGGCCGCAGAAATCGCCAAAGACCGCGGACTGATGATTGCAATGGGGGCACCCAATGCGATGCGCGGCAAGAGCTACTCCGGCAACCTTTCGGCCCGCGAAGCCCATGCGGCTGGATTGCTGCATATTCTTGCAGCCGACTATCACCCGGCCGCAATCTTGCCCGCGATCCGCGCACTCGCCCCGCAAGATCCCGGCGGTCTGGCCGGTGCGGTGCGCTTGGCATCAACGAACCCGGCAAAAGCATTGGGCTTGGCCGATCGGGGGAAAATCGCGACTGGTAAACGCGCCGACTTGTTTGTCGTCGATGCGGCAGACCGCGTGGTCCAGACCTTTGGCGCCGGAAAAATCATCTTTTCCAATGGAGCCGGGCCAGAAACTGCCGAACAGCCAGCAGTCGCCGCCGTCGCGTAACCAAATTTTTACAAAACGGACTCTTGGACGTCACAGAAGCCAATCACAGTCGGGGCGAAATTCATTCGGATGAATCGCCATGTCTGCCCAAGCTGCCCTAACCCTCACCGATGTCTCCAAACTCTTCGACGAGACACGCGCTGTCGATGACGTCACACTCAAGATTGAACCAGGACAGTTTGTCGGTGTCATCGGACGCTCAGGCGCTGGCAAGTCCACCATGCTCCGTTTGATCAACCGCCTCATCGACCCCACGCAGGGGTCGATTTCGTTTGGGGGCACAGAGATTACCAGCCTGCGCGGCCGCGATCTGCGCAATTGGCGTCGCGACTGCGCGATGATCTTTCAGCAGTTCAACCTTGTGGACCGTCTGGATGTCTTGACTAACGTCCTGATCGGGCGCCTGGCCGAGCACGGCTTTCTCAGTTCAATGGCCATGCAATTCACCGATACCGAACGCACGATGGCTCTGCAGGCGCTCGACCGGCTCGATCTGGTTCCGCAGGCGCTGCAACGCGCAGGCACGCTGTCCGGTGGCCAACAACAACGCGTCGCAATTGCAAAAGCCCTTGTACAACAGCCAAAGATTATGCTGGCCGATGA
>JBCCYF010000232.1:0-2233 GCA_039190275.1 Pseudomonadota bacterium
GGGTAAAACGCGGGCCGGGGCTGAGTGGGTGCGGTCCATGGTCGAAGGGTCCAAGCCGTTGAATAAGGGTGAGGCCGGTCGCGTGGCGCTGGTGGGCGAGACCTTTGATCAGGTGCGCGATGTGATGATCTTTGGCGATAGCGGGATATTGCAGTGCTCGCCGCCGGATCGTCGGCCCGTGTGGAAAGCCTCAGAGCGCAAGCTGATCTGGCCAAATGGGGCTGAGGCGCAGGCGTTTTCGGCGCATGATCCCGAGGGGCTGCGCGGGCCGCAATTCGATGCGGCCTGGGTGGATGAGTTGGCCAAATGGAAGAAGGCGGGCGAGACCTGGGATATGCTGCAATTCGCGTTGCGTTTGGGCGAGCGGCCCAGGGTTTGTGTGACCACGACACCGCGCAATGTGAAGGTTTTGAAGGATTTGCTGGCGTCTCCGTCCACATTGCAGACCCACGCGCCGACCGAGGCGAACCGGGCCAATCTGGCAGACTCGTTTCTGGCCGAGGTGCGTGCGCGCTATGCCGGCACGCGGCTGGGGCTGCAGGAATTGGACGGAGTTTTGCTGTCAGATGCCGAAGGTGCGTTGTGGACCGGGACCATGCTGGATGCGGCGCGGGTTGAGGCGGTGCCTGATCTGGACCGCATCGTGGTAGCGCTGGACCCGGCGGTGACGGCGGGGGCGGATGCGGATGCGTGCGGGATCGTGGTCGTGGGGGCTCAGGTACAGGGGCCGCCCGAGGATTGGCGCGCCTACGTGCTGGCTGACCGAACGGTGCAGGGCGTTGGCCCGGCGGGCTGGGCGCAGGCGGCAATTGACGCGATGGACGAATTCGGGGCCGAACGGCTGGTGGCCGAAGTCAATCAGGGCGGGCAACTGGTGGAAGAGGTCGTGCGGCAGGTGGACCCTCTGGTCCCGTTCCGCGCGGTGCGGGCGTCACGCGGTAAGGTGGCGCGGGCGGAGCCTGTGGCGGCTTTGTACGAGCAGGGGCGGGTGTCGCATGTGACCGGGCTGGACGCGCTGGAGGAGCAGATGTGCCAGATGACCGCGCGCGGGTTCGAGGGGCAGGGCTCGCCCGACCGGGTCGACGCGCTGGTCTGGGCGCTGCATGAGCTGGTTGTGGGGCCTGCGGGGGTTTTTCGGCGGCCTAGGGTTCGGAGTTTGTAAGCACAGCGATGGCGATGGAATGACGACAACAAGGCTTTAACCAAGTTTTGCTATCGACTGTTAACGACTGGTTTCTGGAGAATTGGCAGTGTAACGGCTACGCTATGCAAAAGGTCACGGTAACCAGTACTAACAGATTTGATTTAAAAGATATTCTCGGCCCTGACGAAAAGTTGCTTTGGTCGGGTGAACCCGGTTATGGCCGCAAGTTCCTTCAGGCCGTTGGTGATGAGCGTAAGGTTCATGTTTTCCTGTTGATCGCTTCGGTCGTCATGTGGGCTACTATTCCATTTATCAGTACCGATGCCGAGTTTGGTCGCTTTGAGGCGTATTGGATCTACGGCGCAATGACGTTCGCTTTCGTTGCCTTTTCGTTCGGCATAGCGGCCCAACGTCAGTACGTCCTTTTTAACTTGGCTTATTTTGTTACTAACGAGCGTGTAATCGTTTGCCGGCGAGGTAGAAACTGGAGGTTTGGTGTCCGGCTTTATGTCGTTTCATGTCAACATTCGGCGACGTTTCCGTATTCATTGGTCGATAGCCGCCCTTATCCATCGCTTGAAGTTTGCATTCTTCTTTCCGAACAGCAGGTGCAACCATTCGGGCTTGGGCTGTCCCATCCAGGCCATCCGATACTCTTTGGCCGGACATACTATCCTATACTGTTGGACTATGTTCCGGAGGCTAAGGAACTACTCGTAATGATCCGATCTTGCCTGAATGATGTAGCGGATACGACAGGAGCGTCATCAGTATAGGATTCGAGCTCGTTTCGGCTGCGTAGCGATATGGCTAGGCAGCTGCGTCTATCCCGTTGCCCACCCCCCGTACGCCCTGTTCCCAAGCCTTAAACTTCTTTCCGTCATAACTCCTTTCAACAAGCCGGGCAGAGCGGCGGCAGAAAGGAGCACAGATGGTATTCGATTTCTTGCGTCGTGGATCGGCTGAGGCGGCGCCCGAGGCGAAGGCGAGCGCGGCGGGGCCTGTGGTGGCGTGGCAGACGGGTGGGCGTGTGGCGTGGAGCCCTCGGGACGCGGTGTCGTTGACGCGGACGGGGTTTTCGGGGAACCC
>JBCCYF010000233.1:0-2145 GCA_039190275.1 Pseudomonadota bacterium
GATCCTTGCCGATACCAACTTCCCCTCCGACAGTGTCGCCCGGCAGACCACACTGGGCAAGGTGCTGCGGATCGATGCCCCGGCCGATGCAGTCGCGGCAGCTGTCCTTGCGCTTTATCCTTTGGACACATTTGTGGACGATAGTGCTGCGCGGATGGAGGTGGTCGGCGCCCCGGACGAGATCCCGCAAGTACAAGCCGACGTTCAGGCCGCGATTGACGCATCAGAAGGCAAAAGCTGGCCGATGATTTCCATCGAACGGTTTGCATTCTACGAACGTGCCAAACAGGCCTATGCGGTGATCCAGACGCACGAGCGTCGGTTCTATGGCTGTTTCGCCCTGCGCAAGGGTGTGATCCCGCCAGACCAGGCCTGAACGGGGGAAGGCATGGGGCATATCGTAAACCTTGGCGTCTTTGTCGCCGACACCGCCTATCGGGCCGATCGTGCGCCCCGGATGGGCGAGACAATATTGGGCAACAGCTTTGCGCTGGGCCCGGGGGGCAAGGGATCGAACCAGGCTGTAGCCGCTGCGCGCCTTGGGGCGGATGTGCGTTTTGTGACGCGCCTGGGTCAGGATGATTTTGCAAGGATGGCACGGCAGATCTGGGCGGACGCGGGGGTGACGCCGGTCGTCACCGAGTCCGCCGACAGCTATACCGGAGCTGCCTATATTTTTGTTGAGGAGGCCAGCGGCGACAACGCGATCATCATATGTCCGGGGGCTGCGGCACAAATCTCGGCCGCGGATGTCGAGGCGCAACGTGAAATGATCCAGACAGCGTCGGTTTTTGTGACCCAGCTCGAACAGCCACTTGACGCGGCGATGGCTGGGTTGAGACTGGCGCGTGGCGCCGGTGTGACAACGGTTTTGAACCCTGCACCAGCCGCCGATCTGCCTGAGGATATGTTGAGCCTGTGCGATTACCTGACCCCGAACGAGACCGAGACCGAGGCTCTGACAGGCCTCCCGGTGACAACGGTTGAGGAAGCGCGGGAAGCAGCCGAGGCGCTGCGTGGCATGGGCGTCGGAACCGCGATCATCACATTGGGTGAGCGCGGGGCGCTGTTCCACTCGGCCGAGGCTTCCGAACTGGTTCCGGCGATCTCCGCTGGCCCTGTGGTCGAAACGACCGGTGCAGGTGATGCGTTCAATGGCGGGCTCTGCGCCGGGCTCGCCCGCGGCGACACGCCGCTTGCGGCGGTACGGTTGGGCTGCGCTGTCGCAGGCGTGTCTGTTACACGCGCGGGCACTGCGCCGTCGATGCCGACCCTTAAGGAAGTCGGGGCGCTGTTCGACGGCGACGACGCCCGGCTTTAGCACATGCGTGGGTCGTTCCGGCCATCGGGGGAAACAGGTTTGACTTTGGAAAGCGCTGAAAGAACCTCGATGCCGAGGCTGGATCACATTGTGTTTGCTGCCCGGTCATTGGCGGAGGGGACGGACTGGTTGACGGGGCAGCTTGGATGTCCACCCGCAGGAGGCGGGTCCCACCCGCTCATGGGAACACACAATAGCCTGTGGCGGATGGGCAGCGCGTATATCGAGATGATCTGCATTGATCCGCAGGCGACACCACCGGCCCGCAACAGATGGTACAGCCTGGACGATCCCGCCACCCAAAGCCGCCTCGTCCAAGGGCCCTTGCTGCTGCATTGGGTGGTGGAGGTCGCAGATCTGACGGCGGCCCGTGCTGCGGGTCTGACAGACCCTGGTCCGCCGCTCAGGGTCACACGGGACGACCTCTATTGGGATCTGACTGTTCCCGAGGATGGCGGGCTTCAGTGGAGTGGTGCGTATCCGACACTGATCGCATGGCCAGAGGGGGTTGATCCGCCCGCTGCCCGCATGCCGGATCAGGGGATCACCCTGAACCGGTTGACCGTGCATGGACCGGAGGTGCTGCGCGAAGAGCTGAATGCTCTTGGTGCGCGAGACCTGGTGCACTTTAAAGACGCCAGCCAGCCGGGACTACAGCTGGAGGTCACGACTGGGGACGGTGGGTCGGCCCTGTTCCGCTGAGATCGCTTTAGACGAAAGCGCCGACGTTGTTGATCAGGATCACCCGCACTGCGTAGATCGCTACGATCAAGACAAGGGGTGCCAGGTCCAGGCCACCCATGGGGGGAAGAATATTGCGGATA
>JBCCYF010000234.1:0-2070 GCA_039190275.1 Pseudomonadota bacterium
ACGATTCCGACCTGATCGGCACCCACTGGCGCTATCAGCAGGTGCGCAACCTCACCGACTGGATGGCCGGCGACGGCGCGGATGTCACGCTGTCCACGCTGGATCTGGACGACTTCATCGGCACGTCGTTCACCACCGGTCCCGACGGCAAGCTGTACCAGTTGCCCGATCAGCAATTCGCCAACCTCTACTGGTTTCGCTACGACTGGTTCAACGACGACAAGAACAAGGCCGACTTCAAAGAGGCCTACGGTTATGATCTGGGCGTGCCGGTCAACTGGTCCGCCTACGAGGATATCGCCGAGTTCTTCACCGGGCGCGATCTGTCCCATCTCGGGGTCGAAGGCGAGGTCTTCGGCAACATGGATTACGGCAAGAAGGACCCCAGCCTCGGATGGCGGTACACCGATGCGTGGATGTCCATGGCCGGTATGGGCTCGGAAGGTGAACCGAACGGCCTGCCGGTTGACGAATGGGGCATTCGCGTCAACGAGCAGTCGCAGCCTGTCGGCTCGTGCGTTGCGCGCGGCGGGGCCACAAACGCTCCTGCGGCGGTCTACGCGGTGACCAAGGCGATCGAATGGCTGCAAAAGTTCTCGCCCCCCGCGGCGCAGGGCATGACCTTCTCCGAGGCAGGCCCGATCCCGGCGCAGGGCAACATCGCGCAGCAGATGTTCTGGTACACCGCCTTTACCGCGGCCACCGTGGAACCCGGCCTGCCGGTGATGAACGACGACGGCACGCCCAAATGGCGCATGGCGCCCAGCCCGCACGGCGCCTATTGGACGCCGGGCACCAAGATCGGCTACCAGGACGCGGGCTCGTGGACGCTGATGTCATCCACGCCTGTGGACCGTGCACAGGCCGCCTGGCTTTATGCACAGTTCGTGGTGTCCAAGACCGTCGATCTGAAGAAAAGCGATGTCGGTCTGACGTTCATCCGGGAATCGACCATCAATTCCGATCACTTCACCGACCGCGCGCCGCGCCTCGGTGGCCTGATTGAATTCTACCGCTCGCCCGCGCGCGTGCAGTGGTCCCCGACCGGCACCAACGTCCCGGACTACCCGAAGCTGGCACAGCTCTGGTGGCAGAACATCGGCGATGCCATGTCGGGCGCCAAGACCCCGCAAGAGTCGCTTGACGCGCTCTGCGCCGACCAGGAGCGGGTTCTGGAGCGGATCGAACGCGCCGGCGTTCAGGGCGATCTGGGGCCAAAGCTGAACCCGGAAGAGGACCCCAGCTTCTGGCTGGATCAGCCGGGCTCGCCCAAGGCCAAGCTCGACAACGAGAAGCCGCAGGGCGAAACAATCGCCTATGACGAACTGATCAAGTCCTGGCAGGACTGATCCGTCGCCTGTGCAGCACAGCCGGGGCCGTCAGGCCCCGGCCCTTTGCCCCCAGCCTGCGCGACACCTGACCGACGCGCCGAGACAGACCATGACCCACATCCTTGCCATCGACCAGGGCACCACATCCAGCCGCGCGATCCTCTTTCGCCCCGATCTCAGCGTTGCAGCCATCGACCAGAAAGAGTTTCCCCAGCATTTCCCGCAATCGGGCTGGGTCGAACACGATCCCGAAGACATCTGGTCCACCGTCGCCGGTACCTGCCGCGGCGCAATCGAACGGGCCGGCATCTCACCGGCCGGGATCGCCGCCATCGGCATCACCAACCAGCGCGAAACCACTCTGGTCTGGGACCGCAGGACTGGCGAGCCGGTCCACAACGCCATTGTCTGGCAGGACAGACGCACCGCCCCGACGTGCCACGCGCTGCGCGAGGCCGGACACGAGCCGATGATCACCGAACGCACAGGACTTCTGCTTGACCCCTATTTCTCTGGCACAAAACTCGCCTGGATCCTCGATCACGTCGACGGCGCGCGCGACAGGGCCCGCGCGGGCGATCTGCTGTTCGGCACGATAGACTGCTTTGTGATCTGGAAGCTGACCGGCGGTCAGGTTCATGCCACCGACGCCACCAATGCCGCGCGCACGCTGCTTTACGACATCCGCAAGGGCCGCTGGAGCCAGTCGATCTGTGATCTGCTCGACATCCCCATGACC
>JBCCYF010000235.1:0-2064 GCA_039190275.1 Pseudomonadota bacterium
CGGCCTCCGACTCGCGGCCGCGTGCTGCCAACCGGGCAGCCAAGGTCTCGGGCTCTGCCGTGATGTTCAGGACGACGAAGTTTGGGAACGCATCTGCGCCGGCCTGAAGCGCTTTCCGCGAGAAGTTGGCCAGACAGTCTGTGCCCTTGTTCAGCTGGTATCTCACTGTTTGTGGAATGCCATAGAACAGTCCATGCGCGCCCCAATGAACGGCGAAGGCTCCATCGCTTACAAGATCCTGAAACTGCGGCTCAGAGACAGCATCGTAGTCCTCGCCGCCCAGACCCGGAGCGCGCGTGATAACGCGCCGAACAAGATGTAGTTTCGGAATGACTTCGGCCACGCCTTGCATCACGCTGTCTTTGCCCACTCCAGAGGGGCCAACAACTGCGATGAGACGACCTTCATTCATGCCGCGATCCCCGGGGTAAACCGGCTGACGTCAATCTCCCGGTCGCACACTCTGGCCCGCGCGGCCTCGTCGTGGAAGATGCCAATGATCGCCGCACCGCGGGATTTGGCCTCCTCAATCAGGGACAAGACGACTTCGCGGTTGGTCGCATCGAGGCTCGCCGTGGGTTCGTCTAAAAGCATCGCGGGATATGCGTGGGCAAAACCGCGCGCGATGTTGACCCGCTGCTGCTCGCCACCAGAGAAGGTTGTGGGAGAAAGCGTCCATAGCCGCTGAGGGATGTTAAGCTGCGCCAGAAGGTCTTTTGCGCGTGCCTGAGCGTCCTCAGCAGGAACACCCAAGGCCCGCAAGGGGTCCGCGACAACGTCCAGTGTTGGGACGCGCGGAACGACCCGCAGGAATTGGCTGACATAGCCCAGAACCTCGCGGCGCAGGGCGATGATCTCACGGGGCTCGGCCTGAACGATGTCCAGATCGCCGATGCAGATCGATCCCGATTGCGTCAGGTAATTGCCGTAGATCATCCGCATCAGGGTCGATTTACCCGCACCCGAAGCCCCAGTCAGCGCCACGCACTCCCCGGGTGCCACGTGAAAGGACACATCGCTGATGACTTCAATCACCGCGCTGCCCTGATTGTGTAGCGTGAAGGTTTTCGAGACGTCTTTTAGCTCAATCATCGCTCACACCTGCAAAACGGAAGAGACAAGAAGTTGGGAATACGCGTGTTGCGGATCATCCAGCACCTGATCGGTCAGGCCCGCCTCGACCACCCGGCCTGATTTCATCACCATCAAACGGTCGGCCAACAGGCGCACAACGGCAAGGTCGTGGGTGACGATGATTGCCGACAGCCCCATGTCGCGCACCAGCCCGCGCAACAGATCCAGCAGCCGCGCCTGCACCGACACATCTAGCCCGCCGGTTGGCTCGTCCATGAACACGAGACGTGGCCCCGTCACAAGGTTACGGGCAATCTGCAGGCGCTGCTGCATCCCGCCGGAAAAGGTTGTGGGGCGGTCATCGACGCGGGCGGCGTCGATCTCGACCCGCTCCAGCCAATCCGTGGCCTTGCCGCGAATGTCGCCGTAGTGCCGTTCGCCGACAGCCATCAAACGCTCACCGACATTGCCGCCCGCGCTGACGCCCATACGCAGCCCGTCACGGGCATGCTGATGAACAAAGGCCCAATCCGTCCGCCCTAGCATCCGCCGCTCTGGCTCGGACATGGTGATCGTATCCTTGGGTCCGTCGGCGCGCGTGTCGAACACGACCTGCCCAGCATCTGGTGCCAAATGCCCCGCCATGCAGTTCAACAGCGTCGACTTGCCCGATCCGCTTTCGCCGACAATGCCCATCACCTCACCGGGATAGAGATCAAAGGACACGTCCGCGCAGCCGATATGCGCGCCGTAGCGTTTGGTGATACCTTGAACCGACAGCAAAGGTGTCATGCCGCATCCTTTCCTTTGTGTCCTGCGTTGCGCCGGGCTTCGCAGTAATCCGTGTCGGAACAGACAAACATCCGACCACCCTGATCATCCATGATGACCTCGTCGAGATAGCTGTCCGTCGCATCGCACAGCCCGCAGGGGTGATCCGCCTTGCTGGCCTCGAACGGATGGTCTTCGAAATCAAGGCTGACAACCTGC
>JBCCYF010000236.1:0-1791 GCA_039190275.1 Pseudomonadota bacterium
GATTGTCTGTGGACGCCCGCTGACTGGGCGTGGATCGGGGGTCTGTTCGATGTTTTGATGCCGGGTCTGGCGCTGGGCGTGCCAGTGGTTGCAGCCCGGCTGGACAAATTCTCACCCGCATCCTGCGCTGACGTGATCGCGCGCGGCGGGGTGCGCAATGTATTTTTCCCGCCAACCGCGCTGCGGATGCTGAAAGCGGCGGATCAGAGTATCCCCGGCCTGCGTTCGGTCGCATCAGGGGGTGAACCTCTGGGTGCCGAGATGCTGGCGTGGGGCCAACAGGCCTTTGGTCTGACGATCAACGAGTTCTACGGCCAGACCGAATGCAACATGGTCGTCTCGTCTTGTGCCGAGGATTTCCCGGTGCGTCCCGGCTGTATCGGCAAACCGGTACCGGGCCATGAGGTTGCGGTGATCGATGAGAATGGCACGCCCACGACGGACGAGGGCGATGTGGCCATCCGGCGCGGCTCGGCCTCGATGCTGCTGGAATACTGGAACCGGCCTGAGGCCACGGCCGAGAAATTCCGGGGGGATTGGCTGATCACCGGAGACCGCGGCGTGTGGGAAGGCGACTATCTGCGCTTCATAGGGCGCGATGATGACGTGATCACCTCAGCCGGATATCGCATCGGCCCCGCCGAAATCGAGGATTGCCTGCTGACCCACCCGGCTGTGGCAACGGTCGGCGTGGTCGGCAAGCCCGACCCCCTGCGGACCGAGATCGTGAAGGCCTATGTGGTGTTAAAACCGGGTGCCGAGGCCTCAGGGCCGGAGTTGCAAGATTGGGTCAAGGACCGTCTGGCGCAGTATTCCTATCCGCGCGAGGTGGCGTTTCTGGATGAGTTGCCGATGACGGTGACAGGGAAGGTGATCCGGAAGGAGTTGAAGGCGCGGGCGGCGGGGGAGACGTAATGAAAGAGATATTGGTCGCAGCTTGTTTGATGATGCCTGCTCAAGCAGGAGCAGACTGGGCACCTGAACCAGTGACTGAAAATGAAGTTTGGGACTGTGTGAACCAGTCTGGTAGCGATTGGCATGCAGGTGCCAGTTGTATTGGGACTTTCTCCAACGCCTGTACCGAGTCCAGCGGTAATTATGACAGCATGACAGTCGCACAGTGCAGAGACGTTGAAACACAGGGTTGGGACGCGGTTCTGAATACAGCCTACACATCCTTGCGAGCCGACTTGTCTGCGCCTGAAATGCTGCCCATCGCTGCTGAGGCTTTGAAGGATGCGCAAAGGGCTTGGATCACTTTCCGGGACGCCGAATGCTTGTCGCGCGGAAACCTCACAACCGGCACAGGACACTTTGAAGATGGGGCAGAGTGCCTATTGCGGGTCACCGCGACACGGGCGCTGGACCTCATCGGCTATGGAGGCACACAATGAGTAAACTGAACTCCAAAGCCACGCCCGCCTCCGAGGCTTTCAAAGCCAACCGCGCGGCCCATCTCGACGCGCTGGCGCAGATTTCCGAAGCCGCTGAAACGGCCCGCGTGGGTGGGGGTGAGAAGTCCCGTGCCAGGCATGAATCGCGGGGCAAGATGCTCCCGCGTCGTCGGGTGGCGAACCTGCTAGATCCGGGGTCTCCGTTTTTGGAGATCGGCGCGACGGCAGCGCATGGGATGTATGGCGATGCCGCGCCTTGTGCCGGGGTGATCGCGGGGATTGGCCGAGTACAGGGGCGCGAGGTCATGGTGGTGTGCAACGACGCCACTGTGAAGGGCGGCACGTACTATCCTATGACCGTCAAAAAGCACCTCCGCGCGCAGGAGATTGCCGAGGA
>JBCCYF010000237.1:0-1755 GCA_039190275.1 Pseudomonadota bacterium
GCTGCGCGACCAGATGGGTTTGAATGATCCCTATCCGGTACAGCTCTGGACCTATCTGACCGGACTGGTGCAGGGGGATCTCGGCAAGTCGCTTCTGACATCCCGGCCGGTCATGGATGACATCCTGGGCGCGCTGCCGGCGACGCTGGAGCTGGTGATATTTACGGTCATCCTGCAGATCGCGATTTCGATCCCCTTGGGTGTATTGGCGGCCATCTATCGCAACCAGTGGGTCGATACGGTGTTGCGGATCGTCTCGCTGATGGGCGTCGTGACACCCGGCTTTGTTTTGGCCATCATCCTGCAACTCATCGCGGCGCATTACCTTGGTGTCTTTCCCGTCACCGGTCGGCTGGATCCAAGCCTTGGGTTTTCGGCCGACGTCACCGGTCTTCTCCTGATCGACAGCGTGCTCGCGGGGCGATTTGACGTCTTCTTTGATGCGTTGCGGCACCTCTTCTTGCCCGCGATCGCCCTCGCCGCCGCCGGGATCGGGCAGGTGATGAGGATCACGCGCACTGCGATGATCGAAGTCGCCTCACGCGATTTCGTCGAAGCGTCCCGCGCCTACGGCATCCCCGAGCGCGTGGTGCGGTTCCGCTATATGCTCCGCGTCGCGTCGGTTGCACCGCTTACCATTCTGGGTCTCGAGTTTGCGTCGCTGATCGGCAACGCCTTCATCGTCGAATTTGTCTTCTCCTGGCCGGGCATCGCAAGCTACGGAGTGCGCACCATCCTGCAAAAGGATCTGAACGCGGTGATCGGCGTCGTGCTGGTTTCAGGCGTTTTCTTTGTCGTGGCGAACCTGACCATCGATCTGCTGCTTGGTCTGCTTGATCCCCGCCACCGGATCCGCGCGGGGCGCGACGCATGAGCGTGATGCAGGATCCCGACGCACCGAACCACGGCCTCTCGGCTCGCCAGATGGCGATTTACCGGTTTCGGAGCAACCCGCTGGCAATGGCCGGAACGCTGATCGTTCTGAGCGTCGTCTGCGCTGCGATTTTTGCTCCATGGCTCGCACCGTCGCCCGAAAGCGCGGGATCTTTTGTCGATTTTCGCAACCGGCATGCCCCTCCGAACTGGACGAACCTGATGGGCACGGACAATGTCGGTCGCGACGTGTTCAGCCGCGTGATTTATGGTTATCGTGTCTCGCTGGGATTGGTCGTTGGTGTTCTTGGCGTCGCGGTTCCCTTCGGGATCGTGCTGGGTCTGATGGCCGGTTACTTCGGTGGCTGGGTCGAAACCATCATTATGCGGTTCACCGACATCATGCTGGCCTTGCCGCCTTTGGCGATGGCGCTGGCCATCACGGCCGTTCTGTCACCGAACCTGATCAACGCGATGATTGCGATCACGCTCCTTTGGTGGACCTGGCACACCCGCCTGATTTACCGGATCGTGAAAGGCCAGATGAACGAGGATTATGTCGAGGCCGCGCGTGTCGCGGGCGCGTCTCACACCCACATTCTGTTCCGGGAGCTATTGCCAAACTGCTTTTCCGCCGTGGCAGTCAAAGTCTCGCTTGACGCGGGGTTTGTAATCCTGTTCGGCGCAGCCTTGTCTTTTCTGGGCCTTGGCGTGCAGCCGCCCACGCCGGACCTTGGCACGATGGTTGCAACGGGGTCGGAATACCTACCCGAGATGTGGTGGCAAGCCGTGATGCCGGGGTTGGCGATCCTCTACGCCATCCTCGGGTTCAACCTGTTGGGCGACGGGCTGCGCGACATGCTGGATGTCGAGTTGTGAGCC
>JBCCYF010000238.1:0-1734 GCA_039190275.1 Pseudomonadota bacterium
CTTTATTCCGCCAATCCTGCGACGGATGCAAACGCCGAACGGTTCGACCGCATCGAAGCCATCACACCCGAGATTGAGGCCATGGCGGGGGACGCGGGATCGGGCCTGTCGAAAGGCGGTATGAAAACCAAACTGATCGCCGCCAAAACCTCGACCGCGGCGGGGTGTGATATGGTGATTACCGAAGGATCTGTCTTCAACCCTCTGAAAAAGCTTGAAAATGGTGCGCCATCAACGTGGTTCTCCGCGCAAGGTGACCCTCGCCAGAAGCGCAAGCAGTGGATCGGTTCGATGAAGCCCAAGGGCCGTGTCCATGTCGACGCAGGCGCGCAGCGCGCATTAACGGCGGGCAGTTCGCTGTTGCCTGCGGGGGTGAGCGCGATCGAAGGGGCCTTTGCGCGCGGTGACACGGTGGAGGTCGTTGGCGCTGCGGGTCAGGTTCTGGGCCAGGGTCTTGCGCGCTATGATGCGCAGGATGCTGATCGCATCAAACGACTGAAAACCCAAGAAATTGAAGCGGTTCTGGGGTATCCGTCACGTGGGCCACTCATTCATCGCGACGATCTGGTGTTCTGACCGGCATCTGATACTCTGCGCCAAAGGAAAGCCGAGATCATGAAAGACTTCGATAACATCCCCGCCTTGATGGCTGACATCGGCGCGCGCGCGAAAGCGGCATCGACCGACCTTGCCATGGCATCGGCAGAGCCTAAGACGCATGCCTTGGAGGCCGCCGCAGACGCCATTCTGGCTGCGTCTGAGACCATCATTGCGGCCAATAGCTTGGATATGGAGTTTGCCCAGCAAAAGGGCCTGTCTGGCGCCATGCTGGATCGCCTCTTGCTCAATGAAGAACGCATTGAAAGTATGGCCGACGGGCTGAGATCAGTGGCGAACCAAACTGACCCTGTGGGAGAGGTGATCGCGGAATGGGAGCAACCTTCGGGCTTGAATATCCGCCGCGTTCGCACGCCATTGGGTGTGATCGGGGTGATCTATGAAAGCCGCCCCAATGTGACCGCTGATGCAGGCGCGCTCTGTCTCAAATCGGGCAATGCCGTGATCCTGCGCGGCGGCTCAGAAAGTTTTCATTCGTCAAAATCCATTCATGCGTGCCTCGTTGAGGGCTTGCGCGCCGCTGGCCTGTCGGAAGATGCAGTTCAACTGGTGCCCACCCGAGACCGCGCCGCTGTGAGAGAGCTTCTGACCATGACCGACAGTGTCGATGTGATTGTGCCGCGCGGGGGCAAGGGCCTGGTAGAGCTGGTCCAGCGAGACGCACGGGTGCCGGTCTTTGCGCATCTCGAAGGCATCGTGCACATCTATGTCGACAAGTCGGCTGATCTGGAGAAAACCCGCCGCGTGGTGATGAACGCCAAGACGCGGCGAACCGGGATCTGTGGTGCTGCAGAATGCCTTATCTTTCACGCCGATGTCGTTGATACTATTGGTAAGATTGTCATTCAGGATTTGATCGACGCGGGCGTCGAAGTTCGGGCTGATGCGTCTTTGCAAATGGTTGAGGGAACTGTAGCTGCGGATCAAAACGACTGGGGCAAGGAATATCTCGACAGCGTCATAGCCGCCTGCACTGTGCCCGATCTGGCGGCCGCGATTGCCCATATCCGCACGTACCATTCGCAACACACCGACTGTATAATGACGGAGGACGATGCCGCAGCCGAGGCGTTCTTTGCCGCGCTCGACAGTGCGATCCTCATGAGAAACGCGTCA
>JBCCYF010000239.1:0-1730 GCA_039190275.1 Pseudomonadota bacterium
CGGGAGGGAAGCCCCATGTAACGAGACGCGTCAGTCATATAGCCCTCGCAAGTCTTGGGCGCTGAGGCTCGATGCCCGCGCATCCAGCGGCATGCCCTCATCAGCCAGGCCAAGCACTCGCTCGCCGTATCGAAGGGCATGGTCAATATTGTGCGAGATGAAGATCACCGTCACACCCTCCTGGCGGGCAAGATCAAAGAACAGATCCATGACGTCTTCGCCTGCTGCCGGATCCAGCGAGGCGGTCGGTTCATCTGCAATCAGGATCTTGGGCTGACCAACCAGCGCACGGGCAATGGCAACGCGCTGTGATTGTCCACCCGACAAGCGATCCGCTCGGCGGTTTGCCAGATGCGCCAATCCGACTTTTTCAAGCGCCGCGAGCGCCGCCTCGCGCGACGCGATTGGCGCGAAGCTCTGGCTCCAGTGGCGGATGCCGGGGCGCTGGCCTAGCAGCCCTTGCACGACATTCGAAAGAACCGACAGGCGCGGCACCAAATTGTGTTTCTGACTCACAAGTCCCATCTGCGCCCGCATGGCGCGCAGGCCCGCGCTAGACGCGTTCCGCACATCTGTGCCCAGCACATTGATCACGCCCGCATCGGCTGGGATCAACCCCATCAGGCATCGCAGCAGCGTGGATTTCCCGGTGCCATTCGCGCCGACAATGGCCACGGCCTCGCCGCGAGACAGACCAAACGAGACATCTTTGAAGATCGGCGTTCCGGCAAAACTTTTGGCGAGCCCCGCTACACGCAGATCAACAGGCAAAACCGGGGCAGACACTGCTGCCCCGGTCTGATCCGGCCGCGCGGGCGCGACCAGTGTTTCGACACTCAACTCAGTCACCAATGAAATTGTCGAACTGTGGGTAGCCTGCATTCGAATACATCGAACGAACATAGTCGTAGGCGCTGTCCTCGATCGAGACGAGGTCCATGCCAACGTATTTGTCGTTCTCTTCATGTGCGGTGATGCCCGCAATAATGCTGTCCTTGTTGGCCAGGATCGCATCGCGCACTTTCATCGCGGCCTCTTGAGGCACATGGGCACCAACCATGATCATGTCGTTCGGCAGATCGCCCGAGCGCGCAATCATCTTGAAGAACCCGTAAGGCAGGTCGATTTCAGCGTTTCGCACGCTCAGCCAGCTGCCCGCGTTCGAACCCAGAGCGTCCACGTCACCATTCTTCAACGCTTCATGCGCGATGTTGCGGCTGGTGTGCGTCTTCTCGATGTCGTTGACTGGGTCGAGGCCATAGTCTGCCAGAACCTGCATCGGGCAAAGCATGTTGGAGGTGGAGCCGATGTCACCAAAGGCCACCTTTTTGCCTTTCAGGTCCGCAACCGTGTTGATGCCGCTATCTGCGCGCACGACGATGGCGCAGTGATAGTCAGGACGTCCAAGGCCGATGATCGGTGTGGCGTTGGTCAGCTTGTTGATGACCACATATTCCGCAGGGCCAGAAACAACGAAATCGACGGTTTCGCCGCGCAGTGCTTCTGCCGCCGCAGTGCGCGAGTTCACGGCAAAGAATTCAAACGTGTCGCCAGTGGCCGCTTCAAGCGCATCCTTGAACGGACCCCATTCCAGCTGAAGGCGTTCCATGCCCTCAACATCAGTGACGGCCAGCTTCCAGGTTTCAGCTTGGGCCGCGACAGCGGCAGCAATCGCCAGCGCAGCGCCAGCCAGGACAGATCGAAGTTTCATGGTGATTCCCCCAATTTGA
>JBCCYF010000240.1:0-1707 GCA_039190275.1 Pseudomonadota bacterium
ATCTGGGTGCTGATCCTGGCGATTGGCCTGTCGGACTGGGTGCAGTTCGCGCGCGTTGTGCGTGGTGCGACGCTCGTCGAGAAGGGTAAGGAATATGTGCAGGCCGCACAATTGATCGGGCGGTCGGGCCCCGCGATCATGCTGCGCCATATCCTGCCCAACGTTCTGTCACCGGTGCTCGTGATTGCCACGATCTCACTGGCTCTGGCGATCATCGCCGAGGCCACACTGAGCTTTCTCGGTGTCGGCGCGCCGCCCACGCAACCCTCGCTTGGCACCCTGATCCGGATCGGGCAGGGGTTCCTGTTCTCTGGTGAATGGTGGATCCTGTTCTTCCCCGCCTGCACACTGCTGGCGCTGGCCCTGTCGGTCAATCTGCTGGGCGACTGGCTGCGCGATGCTTTGAACCCCAAACTGCGATAACTCGCTGACCGAAAGAGACATGGATGTCCAAACTGCTCGACATAAACGATCTGACGGTGGCCTTCCCGACCCGGCGCGAGACCTTCATGGCGGTCGACGGCGCGAGCCTGACGGTTGAACCGGGCGAGATCCACGGGCTGGTGGGCGAATCCGGAGCAGGAAAGTCCACCATCGGTGCGGCGGTCATGGGTTTGCTCGAGCCGCCCGGACATATCACCGACGGCACCATCCGGCTCAAGGGCGACGCGATCTCGGGCCTCAACAAGCAGGCGATGCAGGGTCTGCGCGGCAGTCAGATCAGCATGATCTTTCAGGACCCGTTAACCTCACTGAACCCACTTTTCACCGTGCGCGAACAGCTGGTCGAAACCATTCAGGCCCATCTCGGCGGGACCGATGCCGAGGCGGGCGACAAGGCGCTGGCGCTGCTTGAACGGGTCGGCATCCCCGAGCCAAAGATACGCATCAACCAGTACCCGCACCAGTTTTCGGGCGGCATGCGCCAGCGGGTGGTGATTGCACTGGCGCTCTGCAGCGACCCGGATGTGATCATTGCGGATGAGCCGACGACGGCGCTCGATGTGTCGATACAGGCGCAGATCCTGGAGCTGATCAAGGAACTGGCCCGTGAACGCCAGGTTGGGGTGATCCTCATCACGCATGACATGGGGGTCATTGCGGACACCACCGACCGGGTGACGGTGATGTATCGCGGGCAGGTGGTTGAGACCGGCCCGACTGAAAAAGTGCTGGGCAGACCCGAACACCCCTATACGCGGTCGTTGATCGCTGCGGTGCCTCGGCCCACGGTCAAGTTGGATCGCTTTCCGCTGATCGGGTTTGGCGGGCGTCTGACCGAGTTTCACATCGACGATCTGTCGCGCACCTGGAAAACGTCCAAGATTGACCGGTCCAAACCGTTGTTCGAAATCTCGGGTCTCACCAAACGATTCCTCAAAAAACCTGCCTTGTTGCCGTCGCGGCGGACATATCTGACTGCGGTCGACAGTGTGTCTTTCGACATCATGCAGGGCGAAGTCTTTGGCATTGTCGGCGAAAGCGGCTCTGGCAAATCGACGATCGCGCGGATGATCGCAGGGCTTTACCGAACCGATGCGGGCCGGATCCTGTTCGACGGTACCGATGTGGCTGCCGCGCAGGACCTGAGCAATTATCGGCGGCAGATCCAGATGATCTTTCAGGACCCGTATTCGAGCCTTAACCCACGGATGCGCGTGGACGCGATCATTGCCGAACCCGCCCGTCACCACGGGCTGCTATCGG
>JBCCYF010000241.1:0-1664 GCA_039190275.1 Pseudomonadota bacterium
AGATTGGCCCCTGAACCGGATCCCAAGTCCAGCACATCGTGAGACCCAGGACCGATCACGCTTAGAAGACGCGCCTCGAGATCGCGGTTGCGCGCGGCCGTGTCCGCCGGCTGACGGAGCGCCAGCCAATCCGCAGAAAACGTCAAAGCGCGGTTTCAGCGCACTGCATCGCGCAGCACGCGGGCTATGATTGCAGCCGTCTGGGGCCAGCGCATCAATGTCTGGGCTGCGATCCAGCACCGTTCGGCCAGAACCTTACGGGCATTTGCATCGTCGATAAGGGTGCGCAGCGCAGGTGCCAGATCATCGGCATCGACCAGATGGGCCGCTCCGGCGGTTGCCTCTTCAACAGCGGGTTGTTCGATCCCCAACACGGGCAGTCCATGAGCCATAGCCTCGGCAAATGCCATACCGAAACCTTCGTATTCGGATGCAAGAACAAAGAGGTCGGCTGACTGGTAGGCCGCCGTGACCTCGGCAGTATCCATCGGCCCTGTCAGCGTGACACGATCCTGTAGATCGGAGGCACGAATGGCCTGCTCGACCTCCGCCAATGCATCAGAATCCGTTTGCGCCCCTATGATCCGAAGCTGCCAATCCAGATCGGCCAGACCCGCAAGCGCATAGACAAGCCTGTCATGCCCCTTGCGCGGGATGATCGATCCGACGGCAATGATCTGACAGGCCGCCTTGCCCGATCCTTGCGCCCGCGGCGCCGCATCGGTTCCAGGCTGAGCTACTGTCAGAGTCGATCCGCTGACACCAAAGTCGCGGGTCAGGATCGAGGCAGTGGCGTGGCTGGTGGTGATAACATGCTCGGCCATGGCCAATGCCATGCGCTCGGTTCGTTTCAACTCGGCGGCGCGATCCGGGCTTATGCCTGTCTCTAGGGCCAAGGGGTGGTGACACAGGGCAACAACAGGCCCCGGCACGTGGCGAAGAACCATGTCGGTCATCGCACCGTAAGCAAGCCCATCAATCAGTAAGACCCGATCATCCGGCTGCATCGCCATGACCTTGGCCGTGTCGGCCAGAGCCCGCGCGGAAGGATGTGGATACCCATCTGGCAGAGCCTGCACTTCCAGGTCGACGCCCTGGCCCGGCGCCTCGCGCAGCAACCGGCGGGCATAGGCATACCCACCGGATTGAACGGACAAGTCCCCAGGAATGGCAAAGACAGCCTTCATGCGACAGGCAGCGTCCCTTCGAACCAGGCTTTTGCGACGTGGCTTTCGTTCAAGGTCACGCGGATCTTCTGCAATCCGTCGGAGCCTGGACCCAATTCGCCCCGGGCCGCCGCATCCGCCACCCGATCGAAGATCCAGCTGCAGAGAAACTCTGTCGTGGTCTTTTGACCTTTGAATTCCTCCATCGCGTCCAGATTGGCATATCTCAGCGGCGCAAGCGCGGCCCCCAAAACATCGTGGGCGCGACCGATGTCGACGACGATCCCATCCTGAGAAAGCGTGTCGCGCAGAAACATCACGTCGATCACATACGTCGCGCCATGAAGGTTCTGCGCCGGCCCGAAGACCTCCCCCGGGATCGAGTGCGCCAGCATGACGTGATCGCGGACTTCTACTGCGTACATGCGGGTCTCCTGCATGAAAGGCGGGTCAATGAGCGAAGTGCATAAACCAGGCTCTTACGAAAAACTCACCCGG
>JBCCYF010000242.1:0-1647 GCA_039190275.1 Pseudomonadota bacterium
CGTCTTGCAACGCACCCTGCCGATAGATCTTGGTCGGCGGCACGATCAGGCCTTCCTCATAGATCATCTTGGCGTCGGTCGGCAGCGAGCCCGGAACCTTTCCGCCCACATCCGTCATATGGCCGAACATTGCCGCCCAGCTGACCAGTTTGCCGTCCTGAAAGATCGGCATCATCAGAAGCCAGTCGTTCAGATGGCTGACCGCGCCATTGCAGGAATAGGGATCGTTGGTGATGAAGATGTCGCCATCTTCGATCGTACCGTCATAACCCTGCATGAAGCCATAAAGAAAACTGCCAAACTGGCCGACGACCATCTTGCCTTCCTGATTGGCGATCATCGGAAAGGCGTCGTGTTGTTCGCGGATGCCCGGAGACATCGCAGTACGGAAGAGCACCGCATCCATCTCGTTGCGAGCATTGCGCAGGGCGTTTTCGACGATGTCCAGCGTGATCGGATCGACCGTGACGCGGTTGAACGGGGCGGTGTTGCTTTCAATAACACGTGCAACCATCTGATTTTCCTCCGCTTCAGCGAGTTTCCTCGTGGCCGTCCGGCCAGATCAGGATGTTCCCAACCGCATCCACCACTCCGACATGGCCCGGCAGAATGACCGAGGTGCTGTCCATCTCGGTCACGATCGCGGGGCCGGTGATCTTGTTGCCGGGTTGCAGCTTGGCGCGGTCATGGATATGGCCGTCCTGCCAGGCACCATCCGTATAGATCCGCGTAGGCTGGATCCGTGCGGTGGACGCATCCGCGCCACCGCGTGCGGTCTCGGCATTGATGAACTGTTTCTCGGCGCCCTGAACCACCGCGCGCAGGCCGACTATTTCGTGCTCGGCATCCAGAGCGAAGGTGAAAAGCTGTTCATGTTCGGCGTCGAACTTTGTCGTCACGCTGGCCAGCGAAAACGCATCCGGCGCGCTGTCGATGGTCAGTTTCATCCCCTGCCCGTGATAGCGGATGTCGATCTGATATAGCACATCCTGATCGCTCTCCTGCACGCCCTCGGCGGTCAGATCGCGGGCCGCTTGGGCATGAAGATCGCCAAGCATCCCTCTGATTTCGCTATCTGATGTTTCGGCAACGCGTGCGACGTAGGTCTGGCTTGCCTCGTTGCGCAGCCGCGTCGTCGCATCGCCATAGGCACAAAGCACTCCCGGCCCCGGAGGAATGATCGCGGGCCAGGCATTGACGAGCCGCGACAGCGCGTTGGCATGGAGTGGTCCTGCCCCACCAAACCCGATCAGCGCGAAATCCCGGGGGTCATAGCCCTGTTCGACCGAGACCAGCCGCAAAGCACCCACAATGTTTTCGTTGACGATGCGGATCACACCCTCGGCCGCGTCCTCAACCGACAGCCCAAGTGGATCGGCGATCGTCTGCATTGCCTTCACCGCAAGTTCGCGGCTGATTTCCATGTCGCCTCCCAACCGAGCATCAGATGGCAGGTAGCCGAGCACCACATTGGCATCGGTGACTGTCGGCGCCTCGCCACCTTTCAGGTACGCCGCCGGGCCGGGATCAGCCCCGGCCGACTGCGGACCGACGCGCAGCGCTTTCGTCAATTCGGGCACATACGCGATCGACCCGCCGCCCGCTCCCACGGTGCGCACGTCAATGGACGGAGCGCGAACAGTAACA
>JBCCYF010000243.1:0-1537 GCA_039190275.1 Pseudomonadota bacterium
CGCGCGCGCGAACAATGGGCGTCAAACCTCTGGATCAACCCGATACCTGAGAAATACTGGGGCTACACCCACTCGATCCAGATGATCCGCGAGCTCTTTGACGATCGCATGGTGCCGATGACGCTGGCCGGGCTCGAGACCGGGATGAAGGATCTGACGCGTTAGCCAATCGGCATGGCGGCCTTCACGCCTTCATCGCAAGACAGCGTTCAAGAGATCTTGTTGCTGACCTCGACAAGATTGCCATCGGGATCGCGGAAATAGACCGACATGATTGGCCCCACAGCGCCCGACTTTTCCGCTGGCCCTTCGATGATTTCAACATCGTGCGATCGCAGCTGGGCGACGACGTCTTCCATCTGTAGATCGGTCAGAACGCAGAAATTACCGCTGCCGGACACGGTCTTTTCGGCAAGGCGCGGAGCATTCGTCGCAGCCTGCAGGCTGATCTTGTTGGAACCGAAATGCAAAGACCACTTGCCGGCGCGCTCCTCGCGCCCCTCCATCCCCAGGACATCTTGGTAGAAGGCAAGCGATGCCTGCACGTTGCGCACACACAGCACGATGTGGTCGAAGCCATAGATGTTCATGGAAAAAGACTACCCGCGCACCCGCATACAGGCCAAGCGGTTCAACACACTCAAAACCATGACTACGCGCCGCGACCTAAGTCGGGGTGACCCGGCCTGCGCTGAATGGTACCTTTCAATCGCAGAGGATGCCGATTTGAACACACTGCTCACGACGCTTGCCCTGATCGCCCTGATGAGCGCGGCGCATGCAGACCCGCCCGTCACGGTCGAGGATGACCTGGGCATTCTTAACCCGCAGGACACCGGGCGTGAGATGCTGACCCGCAAGATCGAGATGGGGGTGATTGATTCGGTCACATGTTCTCTGGGCATCAACGTCACAAAGAACGACAATTTTGAATTGGCGCGCAAACTGACAAAACGCTGCGCCGAGGCGGGCTATGCCAAGGCGATGACCTGGATGAGCCAGCTTGAAAACAACGGCCTAGGCCGGGAGTACAACCCCGATGCCTCGGCCCAATGGGACCGCCGCGCCGCCGAAGCGGGGGATCCGGTCGGGCGGTTCAACTACGGTCTGAACCTGATGCGCGGTCACGGCATCGCGCAGGACGAAGAACTGGGGCGCAGCTTTGTCGATCAGGCGGCGAAGGACGGGTTGGCCATCGCCAAACGTCTACAGAGTGCCGGCTATGATCTGGATGAGGTCACGCCGGACGCCGACAACTGGAAATACGGCCCGCTGTTCTAGAGCAGTCGCGCGACCCAAAACAACCAACGTGCGTTACCTTAGCCGGGCCAGCAACTCTGGTGAGGGGCGTCCTGTGGCCGCCAAAGCGTTGTTCCGCTGATAGGCTGCAATCGCGCCCTGGCTGCGGGGGCCAATCACCCCGTCGGTACCACCGGTGTCATATCCAGCGCGGGTCAGACGCTCCTGCAGCTCTTTGCGGTCATCTTGGGTCAGCCCGGTGGCATCTGGACCAAAGGCGGTCCGCAGCGGCCCCTCC